>JBOGJI010000231.1:0-11306 GCA_050747865.1 Thermoanaerobaculia bacterium | reverse complement strand
GCGCCACCGGTCCGGCGACCAGCCGCACCCGCGCGCCGCGGCGCGCCGCGGCCTCGGCGAGGGCGAAGCCCATGCGGCCGCTGGAGTGGTTCGACAGGAAGCGCACGGGATCGAGCGGCTCCCGCGTGGGACCCGCCGCGACGACGACGGCACGGCCCGCCCAGAGCCCGCCGTCCGACGCGACTATGACGGCGGCCACGATCTCCTCCGGCTCCGCCATGCGGCCGAGGCCCACCTCCCCGGAGGCCAGGGGCCCCTCCACCGGACCGATCCAGCGGACGCCGCGGCGCGACAGTTGCTCCACGTGCCGGCGCACGGTGTCGTGCTCCCACATCGCGGAGTGCATGGCGGGGGCGATGGCCACCGGCCCCTGGAAGACCAGGGCCACGGTGGTGAGGAAGTCGTCGGCCAGCCCGAGGGCCAGGCGCGCGAGCGTGTGGGCGGTGGCGGGGGCGATGAGCAGCAGGTCGGCCCAGGCGGCGGCCGCGACATGCACCTCCTCTCCCCCACCGCCGGGAGAGAGATACTCCTCCTGGTAGACCGGGTGCCCGGAGAGGACCTCCAGGGTCAATGGCGTGACGAAGGCGGCGCCCGCCCGGGTCAGGACGCAGCGCACCTCGCAGCCGGCCTCGCGCAGGCGTCGGACCAGCGCTGGAGCCTTGCTGGCCGCGATGCCCCCGGTCACACCCAGCAACACGCGGCGCGGCTTCATGACGGATCAGGAGCGAGGGACCCGGAGGCCTGCCCGGCGGCCTCGGTGGTCAGGCCTCGTCGGTTGCCGGCTCTTCGGTCTCGGCTTCGGGCTGGGGGGCCGGGCCATAGCCCCACTCGATCAAGCCGGAGTCGATCTCGCCGAGCGCCGTGCGGGCGGCCTTCTCGTGTCGCACGGCAGTGCGGGCGGCGGCGCCGCGCACCAGCTGCTCGGCGCGTTCGGCCGCGAGGAGCACGAGGCGGAACTTGCTGTCGATCCCTGAGGGTAGATTTTCCATACGGTGACTCACTCGCTCATTTCTGCGCGATAGGCGCGATAGGCATGTTCGAAGTCCTGCAGCACCGCTTGCGCTTGTTCCCGCACCCGCCGGAGACGGTGCCGCTTTGCCAGAATGACGGCCGCCAGGGCCTGGGCGGCGCGCTTCAGGTCATGGTTGATGATAACATACTCATACATCGGGTAATGCTTGACTTCCCAGACAGATAGGGCAAGCCGGCTGCTGATGTCCTCGGGGCTGTCGAGGTCGCGGTCGACGAGCCGTTTGCGCAGGGTCTCGAAGCCCGGCGGCAGCACGAAGATGCCGTGTGCCTCCTGGTGCTCCCGCAGGATCTGGTCGGCGCCGCGCACGTCGATCTCCACGATGACGTCGACGCCGGCGGCGAGGTGCGGCAGCACCTCCTGGCGGGAGGTGCCGTAGAGCCTGCCCTCGTAGACTTCCTGCCACTCCAGGAGCTCGCCCTTCTCGACCATCCGCTCGAAGACGTCCCGCGACACGAAGTGGTAGTCCCTGCCGTCGATCTCGTCGCGGCGTCTTGGCCGCGTGGTGTGGCTGACCGAATAGCGGAGGCCCTCGATGCCGGCCAGGGGGCCTTCGAACGCGGCGCGCAGCAGCGACGTCTTGCCCGTCCCCGATGGCGCCGAGAGGACGAAAAGCTCGCCCTGGGGGCTCGTGGACGGGTCGGTCATGGAGCGCTGATCCTATCGAGAGTCATTCGACGTTTTGGAGTTGCTCGCGGATCTGTTCGCAGGCGGTCTTGCCTTGCACGACCAGGGCGGCCAGGTCGGCGTCCCGGGCCTTGGAGGCGATGGTGTTGAGCTCGCGGGCGATCTCCTGGGCGATGAAGTCGAGGCGCTTGCCCTTGGGGCCGGGCTCGGCGGCGGCGGCGCGGAAGTGCTCGAGATGGGCCGCGAGGCGGTCCAGCTCCTCGCGCACGTCGCTCTTGTCCACCAGCACCGCCGCCTCCTGGGCGAGCCGGGCGGGATCGACCTCGACGTCCGCCAGCAGGGCCTCGAGGCGTTGCCGCAGGTCATTCCCGAGGCGGTCGACGATGTCGTCGCGTCGCTGCTCCAGCTGCCCGTGGACGTCGTGCAGGACCTGCAAGCGCCCCGTCACCACCGGCTCGAGCGCCGCGCCTTCGCGGCGCCGCGCCGCCTCGAGGGCGGCGATGGCCTCGTCGACGATATGCAGCAGCAGCTCTCGGTCCTCGTCTTCCCAGCGTTCCTCTTGCGCCTCCAGCTCCACCACGCCGGGCAGGCGCAGCAGGTCGCCGGCGGTCAGGGCGGAGGCGACCCAGCCCTTCTGCCGCCAGCCCTCGACGGCGGCGGTCAGGCGTTCGATCGCGCTCTGGTGCACCTTGAGCTCGACTTCCAGCTCTCCCAGGAAGCGGACGTCCACCGACAGCTCGACGCGGCCGCGATACACGGTCTCCGAAAGTCGGCGGCGGACCGCCTCGGCGTCGCGACGGCAGATCTCGGGCAGGCGTATCACCAAGTCCAGGGAGCGGTGATTCACCGAGCGCAGCCTCGCGGTGATCCTGTAACGGGCGTTTTCTCCCGCGGCTTCGCCGTAGCCGGTCATGCTTTGCATGGAGACCTCACGTCCTGAACTGGAGATCGTAGAGGCGACGATAGAGGCCGCCGCGCTCGAGCAGCTCGTCGTGCCGCCCCTGGTCGACGATGCGCCCGCGGTCGAGGACCACGATGCGATCGGCGCGGGTGACCGTGGACAGGCGGTGGGCGATGACCAAGGTCGTTCTGCCCTGCATGAGGTTGGCCAGGGCCTGCTGGACCTGTGACTCGGACTCGGTGTCGAGATGCGACGTGGCCTCGTCGAGGATGAGGATGGGCGCGTCCTTGAGCAGAGCGCGGGCGATTGTGAGGCGCTGACGCTGCCCTCCGGAGAGACGTGCGCCGCCTTCGCCGATCATGGTGTCGTACCCTCGCGGCTGCTCTTCGATGAACTCCGCGGCATGCGCCGCGCTCGCCGCCTGCTCGACGCGCGCGGTCGGCAGATCGGCTCTTCCGTAGGCGATGTTCGCCCGCACGGTGTCGTTGAACAGCACGGTGTCCTGGGTGACGACGCCGATGTGGGCGCGCAAAGAGGCCAGGGTCACGTCGCGGATGTCCTGGCCGCCCACCCGGACGGCGCCCGCGTCCGGGTCGAAGAAGCGCAGCAGGAGGTTGACGAGGGTCGACTTGCCGGCGCCGGAAGGCCCGACCAGCGCCACGACCTCGCCGGTCCGCACGACGAGGTCGATGTCCTGGAGGACCGGCAGGTCCTCGTAGCCGAAGGAGACTCCGACATATTCGATGCCCTCGCCGACGCCCGCCAGAATGCCGGCCCCGGGCCGCTCCGCCACCGACACCGGCTCGTCGAGGATGTCGGCCACCCGGTGGGCCGCGGCCAGCGACTGCTGCAGCATCAGGTTCACCTTGTTGAGCTTGCGGATCGGGTCGTACATGATGACCAGATTCGCCAGGAACTGGACGAACAGCGGCGCCGAGAGCGCGCCGGAGCGGACCTGCAGACCGGCGAACACCAGCAGGCCCGCGACACCGAGCACGGCCAGCGACTCGACCACCGGGCTCGACAGGTTGGCGAGGACTTGGGCCCAGAGGTTCACCCGCAGGTGCTGGCGGGTCGCCCGCTGGAAGCGCCCCAGCTCGAAGCGCTCCATCCCGAACGCCTTGACCACCCGATGTCCGCGCACGCCCTCGTTGACCAGGCTGGCGAGGTCGGCCATGCGCTCCTGGCTACGATGGCTGGTGCGGCGCATGCCCTTGCCGAAGCGCACGATCGGCAGCAGCAGCACCGGCGCCAGCAGCAGGCAGATGACGGCCAGGCGGGTGTTGGTCGACAGCAGCAGCAGGGTCAGCACGATGAGCGTGAACGACTGCTGGACCAGGTCGAAGAGACGGTTGGAGACGGCGCTCTGCATGACCGCCACGTCGTTGACCACGCGGCTGACCAGCTCGCCCGAGGAGTGCCGGGCGAAGAAGTCGCTCGACTGCTCCAGCATCGAGCCGTAGAGGTCGTCGCGCATGCGCGTCGTGGCGCCGAGCCCGATGTGCTGGAAGGCATAACCGGAGACGAAGTTGGCCGCCGCACGCACCAGGAAGACGATGACGAAGAGCAGCGGCGTGAACCAGACGACCTGGTCCGCGGTGATGCCGAACCTCCTCTTGAGGCTCTCGTAGCCCTCCCGGAACCGCGCCTGCAGGTCGAAGTCACCCAGCCAGGAGCTGTCGGAGTCATCGCCGGGCAGCCCGAACGCGGACAGCTCGCTGGCATCCGCCCGCAGCACCTCCCCGAAGAGGGGCTCGATCAGCGCCACCATCGATCCCGTGGCCGCGGCGTAGACGGCGATCGCCGCCCCCGCCAGGCAGACCCAGGCGACGAACGGGCGCACGTAGCGCCAGATCAGGCGTGCCAGCCTCACGCCGATTCCCCCGCCAGGAAGCTCGCGACCTCGCGTGCCGCCCGTTCGCTGGCCCCCGACGCCCCCAGCGCCGAGCGCAGCTCGGACAGCGCCCGCCGCATCGCGGCGACGCGCTCCGGCGAGGTGAGCAGGGCCTCCGCCTCGGCGGCGATGCGCTCCGGTGTCGCCGCCTCCTGGACCAGCTCCGGAGCCACGCCGCGGCCGAGCACCAGGTTGACCAGCCCGATGTGGGGCAGCCGCACGAGACGGCGCGCCACGCGGTAGGTCCAGGGCTGCAGGCGGTAGATGACCAGCATAGGGGTCTCGAGCAGCCCGACCTCCAGGGTGGCGGTACCGGAGGCGCAGAGCGCCAGGTGGCTGTCGGCGATGGCCGCGTAGCGTTCGGCGGCGACGATCTCCACGCGCACGCCCGCGCTCTCCACCTGGCGCTCCAGCGTCGCCCTGTCCAGCGACGGCGCGGCGATCAGGCGGGCGCGAACGGGCAGGCTCCGCCGCAGCCGCTCGACGGCCGCGAGCAGGACAGGCAGCAGCGCCTCGACCTCGCTCTCCCGGGAGCCCGGCAGCAGCGCCAGCGTGTACGGCTCTCCCTGCGCCAGCGGCCGGTTCCAGGCGCTCGGCAGGCGCGGCACCTCGTCGACCAGCGGGTGGCCGGCGTGCACCACCTCGACGCCGTGGCGGCGGTAGAAGTCGACCTCGAACGGGAAGAGCACCAGCATGCGGTCGACCACCTCGCGGATCAACCGCACCCGCCCCTGGCGCCACGCCCAGACCTGCGGGCTCACGTAGTAGAGCACGCTCAAGCCCCGGCGGTGCAGCGCCCGCGCCAGGCGGAGGTTGAAGTCGGGCGAGTCGACGAGCAGCGCGGCCCGGCAGCCGCGCGTCGCCGCCTCGGCGACCAGCCGGCGGAAGACACGGCGGGCGCGCGGCAGGACCCGCAGGGCCTCGATGATGCCGACGACCGAGATCTCCGAGGCGTCGAACAGCGTCTCCATGCCGACCTCGCGGAGCTGCTCGCCGCCCATGCCGAACGGCGCCAACTGGGGACGCCGCGCCATCAGGTACTCCAGGAGGCGCGCGGCACGCTGATCGCCGGAGGCTTCGCCGGCGACCACCAGGAGGGGCTCCCCTGCTCCCGCCCGCCCGGGGGTCAGGGGCGAGGGGTCCGGAATAGAGTGATGCTGCTTCATCTTCTCCCCTTATCCCTGACCCCTGACCCCTGATCCCTGGGCGGGCGGGGGTCAGCTCCCCGGAGGCCCGGAGGGGAACGGGTACATCAGCCAGGCCAGCACCAGGGCGCCGAGCACCAGGCCGAGGAACATCTGCAGGAAGAGGCGCCGCTGGGCGCGCCACTGGTGGCGCCAGAGGGTGGCGAAGAAGACGCTGACCAGCAGCGCGTAGAGCGCCATGAGCAGGAAGTGCATCATGCCTCTTGCCCCTCGCGCCGCGGGCCGTCGGCGTCGGCATCCGCCTGGCGGTCACCGGCCGGCACCACGCCGCGCGCTCGATCCCATACGTCGAGCACCACCAGCCAGTTCATGAGGCCGGCGGTGACCAGGAACGCGGTGCCGTACTCATAGCCCCGGGACACCACGTCGCCGCTGTAGTCGAGGATGAAGCGCAGGCCGAGATAGCCGAGGCCGCTGCCCAGCGACGCCAGGGTGCCGAGCAGCGACAGCGGCTGACCGGCGACCGGGCTGTAGAGCCGGCCGTCGAGCTGACAGCCGATGATCAGCGCCAGCACGATCAGGATGAAGAAGACAAGCGCCTTGACCCGCTTCCCCAGCACCAGGTGGCCGGCGCCCGGCACCGCCCACGCCAGGAGCCCGAGGCCCAGCGCCCGCTGCCAGCGCGCCGCCGGCTCCGCGTCAGTCTTGCGCATCTTCGAACGCCTCCCGCAAGCGTCGCCAGGTGGTGGCGAGGTCTTCGGGGATCACCCGCACCTCGCCGGTGGTGGTCAGGTAGTTGGCATCTCCGCGCCAGCGCGGCACGATGTGGAAATGCAGGTGATCGGCGAGCCCGGCGCCCGCCGCCTCCCCCAGGTTGAGGCCGAGGTTGAAGCCGTCCGCCTCGTAGACCTCCGCGAGCCGCTGCCTGGCCGCGAGCACCAGCTCCCAGAGGCCCGCGCGATCCGCCTCGGGCAGCGCCTCCGGCGTCGCCACATGCGCCAGCGGCGCCACCATCAGATGCCCGTTGTTGTACGGATATCGGTTCAGCACCACCATGTGCGGCCCCTGGCGAAACACCACCAGGCTCTCCGGCGCCTCGGGGGCCTGTGCGGCGCGGCACAGGAAGCAGCCGGGCTCCGCCTTCTCACCGCTGATGAATGCGTACCTCCAAGGGGCGTAGAGTCGCTTCAGGAGCCGGATTCCCCCGCCTCGTGGTTCAGGCCCTGGCGCAGCTCACGGCCGGGCTTGAAATAGGGGATGCGCTTCGCCGGCACGTGGACGCGGGCACCCGTTCGCGGGTTGCGGCCGGTGCGCGAGTTGCGCTGACGGATGCGGAAGCTGCCGAACCCGCGCAGCTCGATCTTCTCGCCGCGCTGTAGCGATTCCACCATGCCGTCGAAGACGGCCGACACCATGGAGTCGGCCTCCTTGCGGGTCACGCGGGTGGCGCGCGCCACCTCGTCCACCAGCTCCGCCTTGGTCAGTCCCATGACTCGCGCCACCTCGGCTTCCCTACTCTTCCTCCTCGGCGGCGGCGGACTCCTCGTCGGCCTCGCCCTCTCCGCTCCCCTCGTCCGACTCCTCAGCGGACTCCGCTGCAGGCTCCTCGACGGGCTCCTCGACGGGCCCCTCGACGGGCTCCTGGGCCGCGGTCTTGGCTTCCGAGGGCGACTCGCCGGCCGCCCCCGTGGCCCCTTCCAGCTCGGCGATCTGGTCGGCGGTGGGCTGCGCCACGCCGCGCATCGTCAGGCCCACCTTCCTCTCGTCCTCCTCGACGCGCAACACCCGGGCACTGACCCACTCGCCGACCTCGTAGTGTCCTTCGAGGCGGCCGCCCGGCAGGTCGATCTCGCTGATGTGCACCAGGCCCTCGAGACCCTTGTACACGTCGACGAAGAGGCCGAAGTCGGCGACGTTGACCACCCGGCCGGTTACGGTGTCGCCCACCTTGAAACGCTCCATGAAGTCGTCCCATTCGTTGGGCAGGAACTCCTTGATGGACAGCGAGACCCGCTGATTCTCGACGTCGATGTGGGCGATGCGCGCCCGCACCCTGTCGCCCTTCTGCAACACCTCGCTGGGGTGCTTGACCCGCTTGGTCCAGCTCATGTCGGAGACGTGGACCAGCCCGTCGATCTCCTCGGTGATCTCGACGAAGGCGCCGAAATCGGTGAGGTTGCGCACCTTGCCCTCGACGATCGAGCCCACCGGATGGGTGTCCAGCAGGTCCTCCCAGGGATTGCGCTCGGCCTGGCGCAGCGACAGGCTGATGCGCCGCTGATCCAGATCGAGCTCGGAGACGATGGCCTCCACCGTCTGGTCCTCCGCGAGGACCTTGGCGGGATTGACGACCTTCTTGGTCCACGACATCTCGCTGACGTGGATCAGGCCCTCGACCCCGGGCTCCAGCTCGACGAAGGCCCCGTAGTCGACGAGGCTGACGACATGGCCGCGCACCCGTGCGCCCAGCGGATATTTCTTGTCCACCAGGCTCCACGGATCATCGGTGCGCTGCTTGTAGCCGAGGCTCACGCGCTCGGTCTCGGGATCGAACTTGAGGACCACCACCTCGATCTCGTCGCCCACCGAGAAATGCTCCGATGGGTGGTTGACCCGGCCCCAGGAGATGTCGGTGATGTGTAACAGGCCGTCGATGCCCCCGAGGTCGACGAAGACGCCATAGTCGGTGATGTTCTTCACCACCCCGGGCAGCACCGCCCCCTCCGCCAGCCGCTCCAGCGTCTCCTGCTTCTTGTGCTCGTACTCCTTCTCGAGCACGGCCTTGCGGGAGACCACCACGTTGTTGCGCCGGCGATCGAGGCTGATCACCTTGAGCTCGAAATCCTGCCCTTTCAGCGACTCGAGGTTCTTGACCGGCTTGATGTCGACCAGCGAGCCGGGGAGGAAGGCGCGCACGCCGACGTCGACCGTCAGCCCGCCCTTGATGCGGTCCACCACCCGACCCCGCACGGCCGACCCCTCCCGGTAGGCGGCCTCCAGGTCGTTCCAGACCATCAGCCGCTCGGCCTTCTGGCGCGACAGCTGGATGTGCCCTTCGGCGTCTTCGGCCTTCTCCAGCAGCACGTCGACCTTGTCGCCGACCTGCACGGAGATCGCGCCCCCGTGCCCCTTGAACTCGTCGATGGAGACCAGCCCTTCGGATTTCAACCCGACGTCGATCAGGACGTCCTTCTCGCCGATCGAGAGCACCGTCCCCCGGACGATCTCTCCTTCCTTGAATGTCTGCAGGCTCTCCTCATAGAGCCGCGCAAGCTCTTCGAAACTGGTCTCTGCGCCTTCGGCGCCTTCGGCCGGGGTGCCGGCCATGTCGGCGTGGCGAGGCTGCTCTTGTGTAGACGGCATGTTTCCGCGTGTACCTCCTGGGTGTGAGCTCAGGCCGAAGCCTGGCACTTCTCTACTGGAGAGAAGGAAAGGAGTCCCGGTAAGCTACTCAGAACTCGCAGCATCCTACTCTAGAAGGCGCCCGCCGCACTGTCAACCGAGAGCCTGTGGTCGCGGTCAAGCCGGTCCAGGGCCCAGGCGGCGTGGCTGCGCACCACCGGTGATTCGGCGTCGAGGGCCCGGGTCAGGGCCGGCACGGCCTCACGCCGGCCGCGGTTGCCCAACGCCACCGCGGCGTTGCGCCGCAAGCCCTCCCGCTTGGCCCGCTTCATCGGCGAATGGCGGAAACGCCGCACGTACTCGTCGCGCGAGAGGTTGAGCAAGTCCTCGAGGGTCAGCTCGCGACGGGCCTCCGGCAGGCGCAGCTCGTCGTGCCGCGCCGGCGGCGTATCCCGATTCCAGGGGCAGACCTCCTGGCAGATGTCGCAGCCGAACACCCAGTCCTGGAGCGCCTCCCGTGCCGCCGCGGGCAGCGCACCGCGCCGCTCGATCGTCCAGTAGCTGATGCAGAGATTGCTGTCCAGGCGGTAGGGCTCGCGCAGCGCCCCCGTCGGGCAGGCCTCGAGGCAGGCCGTGCAGGCGCCGCAGAGGTCCGTTCCCGCCGTGTCGGGGGCGAGGTCGAGGGTGAGGATGAGTTCGCCGAGCAGCAGCCACGAGCCGTGCTCGCGGTTGAGCAGCAGGGTGTTCTTGCCGATGGAGCCGAGGCCGGCACGGGCGGCCAGCTCGCGCTCGAGCAGCGGGCCTGTATCCACGTAGCGGCGCCAGCGCGTGCCCGGAAAGGCGGACGCGATGCGCGCCCCCAGCCCGTCGAGCCGCCGCTCCATCGCCCGGTGATAGTCCTCGCCGCGCGCATAGCGGGCGACCCGCGACCACAGGGCGCCAGTCGGCTCGCACTCGCCGGCCAGCGGCCAGTACTGCATCCCCACACACAGGACGCTGGCGGCGCCCCGCAGGAGGTTCCGCGGGTCGAGGCGCACGTCGAGCCGCCGCTCCAGCCACTCCATGTCCGCCTGGTCGCCGCGCTCCAGCCAGCGCACGTACGCCTCACCATGCTCCATCGGCTCCAGACGCGCGACCCCGGCGACATCGAAGCCCGCCTCGAGCGCCCAGCATTTGACCAGCTCCGTGCGATCCCGTGACATCCGGCGACCAGCCTACCCGAGCCGCCGTGCGTTCGATAGACTCCGGCCGCTTGCCCGCATCGCGCCGGGAATCACACATGGAGCTTTTCGAGCGGATCACCAAGATGGGACACGAGCGCGTGTTGCTCTGCTCCAACCCGGAAGTCGGCCTCAAGGCCATCATCGCCGTGCACTCGACCACGCTCGGGCCCGGCCTCGGCGGCGTCCGCATGTGGCCCTACGAGAACGATGAGGACGCCCTGCGCGACGTCCTGCGCCTGTCCCGCGGCATGACCTTCAAGGCCGCCGCGGCGGGGATCAACCTGGGCGGCGGCAAGGCGGTGATCATCGGCGACCCCAAGCGCGACAAGAGCGAGGCATTGTTCCGCGCCTTCGGGCGCTACATCGACTCCCTGGGCGGGCTCTACATCACGGCCGAGGACGTGGGCACGGACGTCGAGGACATGGAGATCATCCTCACCGAGACCCGCTGGGTGACCGGCGTCTCCCCCGCCCACGGCGGCAGCGGCGACCCGTCGCCGGTGACCGCCCACGGCGTCCTGCAGGGCATCAAGGCGGCGGTGCGCCAGCGCTTCGGCGAGCCGGAGCTCGTCGGCCGCAGCGTGGCGATCCAGGGCCTGGGCAGCGTCGGCTACTACCTGGCTCAGGATCTGCGCGAAGAGGGAGCCAAGATCTTCGGCGCCGACATCGACGCCGAGGCGGTGGATCGGGCGGTGAGCGAGCTGGGCGTCGAGGCGGTGCCGCCGGACGAGATCCTGGAGGTCGAGTGCGACGTCCTCGCCCCCTGCGCCTTGGGCGGCATCCTCGACGAGACGATGATCCCGAAGCTGCGGTGCGCCATCGTCGCCGGCGGCGCCAACAACCAGCTCAACCAGGAGCGCACAGACGGCCAGGCCCTCTACGAGCGGGGCATCCTCTACGCCCCGGATTTCGTGATCAACGCCGGCGGCCTGATCAACGTCTACAACGAGCTCGCCGGCGAATACAACCGCGAGCGCGCCCTACGCATGACCCGGGTCATCTACCTCAACCTGATGCGCGTCTTCGAGATCTCCGAGCGCGATTCTGTCCCCACCCACGTCGCCGCCGACCGCGTCGCCGCCGAGCGCATCGAGCGTGTCAAGGCCCTCGGCACCCGCAACTGGGGCCGCATGGTCAACGACCG
>JBOGJI010000230.1:0-19342 GCA_050747865.1 Thermoanaerobaculia bacterium | reverse complement strand
CGCGGCGCGCCGGAAGACCGCGCCGCGACGGTGGGGCACGTGGCCGAGTGGCTGCAGATCCGCCACCACAGCGCCGTCGGGCTGCTCGATCGCCTGGAGGAGAAGGGGTTTGTGATCCGTCGCCCGGGGACCGAGGACCGCCGGCAGGTGTTCATCGCCGTCACCGCGGCCGGCAACGACGTCCTCGACCGGCTCGCCCACACCCACCGCGAGGAGCTCCGGCGCGTCGGGCCGCAGCTGCTCGCCACGCTGGAAGAGCTCCTAGGCTGAGACCGATTCCGTGCCGCGCGGCAGTCACCTCATCACCGGGCTGGCCGCGCACGGCGACCTGCGCTGGGTGGCCGTCGACCTCACCACGGCCCTGGAGGAGGCGCGGCTGCGCCTCGACCTCTCACCCATCGCCACCGTGGCGTTGGGACGCGCGCTCGCTGGCGCCGTCCTCGTCCAGCGCATCGCGCTGAAGACGCCCACGCGGTTGGTGCTGGAGATCTCGGGAGACGGCCCGCTGGGCCGGGTGGTGGCGGAGGCCAGCGCCTCGGGTGACATGCGCGGTCTGGTGGGCAATCCCCGCCAGCCGACCCCCGCGGAGGGGCTGCGGCTTGCCGCCGCGATCGGCTGCGGCGTGCTGCGGGTGACCCGCGAGGGGCCGCGCAAGGCCTACACTAGTCAGGTGGCCCTGGTCTCCGGCGAGCTGGGCGACGATCTCACCCACTACCTCGAGCAGAGCGAGCAGATCCGCTCGGCGGTGCTGCTCGGCGTGCTGCTGCGCCCCGATGGCGTGGCGGCGGCGGGCGGCCTCATCGTCGAGGCGTTGCCGGGCACGGAGGATGAGCGCATCACCCAGCTCGAGACCAACCTGCGCCAGCGCGACGGCGTCAGCGTCTATCTCGACCGCGGCGGCATCTCCGCCCTCGTCGACCTGGTGCTCGACGGCTTCGATCGCGAGCCGCTGGAGACCGTGGAGCTGCGCTACCGCTGCGGCTGCACCCGCGAAGGCCTGCAGGCGCGGCTCCTGCCCATCGCCCGCCAGGACTTGACCGCCCTGCTCGGCCCCGACGGCCGCTGCGAGGCGGAGTGCGCCTTCTGCGGCGAGCGCTACGTCTTCGACGCCGACGAGCTGCTATCGACCCATTGAGGCCGCGGCGCGACTATCCCTTGCCGAGCCCCAGCTTGCCGCTGCCGCGGCTGGCGATGTAGAGGAAGACGAAGCAGTAGAGCACGGCCAGCTCGCCTTGGTTCTGAATCGGCCAGAAGCCCCCGGGAGCGTGGCTCATGAAGTAGCCAACGGCCATCTCGCCGGAGGAGATGAAGGCCGCCCAGCTCGTGAAGAGCCCCAGCATGACGAGGAGACCGCCGACGAGCTCGATGATCCCCGCCACCCCCATGAGCGACGCGATCTCCGCCCTCGCACCCTCGCCGCCCATGCCACCGAACATACCGAAGAGCTTCTGCGCGCCATGGCAGGCGAACAGCAGGCCCACGACGATCCGCATGATTCCGTAGAGCAGATCCGAGTACTTGCCCAGGTACTTCTGCATGGCTCCTCCTCCTGGTTGGGGTCTATTCGATTCTTAGTCTACCACCTGCAGAGCTTGGGCGAGGTCGTCCTCCAGCTCGGCCGCGGGCTCGAGGCCGACCGAAAGGCGGATCAGGCCGTCGCCCACGCCCGCCGCCGCCCGCTCCTCGGGCGACAGGTAGCTGTGAGAGGTGTGCAGCGGCAGCGAGGCGACGCTCTCGATGCCGCCCAGGGAGACGGCGCGCTTGACGCGCCGCAGGCGATCGTAGATCGCGACCGCGCCGGCGAGGCCGCCCCGCGCCTCGAACGAGAGCATGAAGCCGAAGGTCTGCATCTGGCGGCCGGCGGCGGCGTGATCCGGGTGCTCGGGCAGCCCGGGATAGTGCACGGTCTCGACCGGTCCGCCGGCCGTGCGCACGCCGTCCAGGTAGGCGGCAAGGCTCGCCGCGGTCTCGGCGGCGCGGCGCGCCCGCACCTCGAGGGTGGCCAGCGACCGGTGCAGCAGCCAGGCGGTGTCGGGCGCCAGCGTCGCCCCGGTGCGGCGGCGGAAGCCGTAGAGACGCTCGAGCAGCTCGTGCCGCCCGGAGACCACGCCCCCCAGAGTGTCGGAGTGGCCGCCGAGGATCTTGGTGGCGCTGTGCATCACCAGGTCCGCGCCGTGGGCGAGCGGGCGCTGGAGCGGCGGCGGCTGGAACGTCGCGTCGACCGTCAGCAGCGCGCCGGCGGCGTGCGCCTTCGCCGCCACGGCCGCGAGATCGACGACCCGGCAGAGCGGATTGGTCGGCGTCTCCACGTGCACGACGCGCACCCTGCCGTCCGCCAGGGCCTCATCCAGCTCCCCGGCGGCGAAGGGGTCGAAGCGCCGCACCTCTAGCCCCAGGCGGGGCAGGTCGTGGGTGAGCATGGAGTCGAGGCCGCCGTACACCTGGCGGCTGACCGCCACCGCGTCGCCGCCGTCCGTCAGCCCCAGGAACAAAGCGGTGAGCGCCGCCATGCCGGAGGCGAAGGCCACCGCGCCATCGGCGCCCTCGAGCGCCGCCATGCGCGCCTCGAAGGCGCGCCCGGGCACGTGGCCGTAACGCGGGTAGACCTCGCCCGCGACCTCGCCCGCCATCACCGCGCGCAGGCTCTCGGCGTCGCGGTAGGCGAAGGTGGTGGAGCGCACGACCGGGACGGCGATCGCGCCCTCCAGGCGGTCCAGCAGATCCGGTGTGCCGTATTGGGGATGCTCGTGCATGACGACCTCCGTGCTACCGCCGGAGCTTACCCGCAACGCGGCTCGTGAGCGGCGGCGTGAGAGAATGTGAAAGAGCATGAAGAGATCGATCGGCGTGAGAGCCCTGATCTCCGCGTTGGCGGTCGTGGTTCTGGCGGCGCCCGGATCGGCCGCCCAGGCGGCCTCTTACGCGATCGTGCCCGAGCGCAGCGAGCTGGTGGTGCGCACGTTCAAGGCCGGGATCGCCTCGGCGCTTGCCCACGACCACGTGGCGCGGGCGACGCGGTTCTCGGGGACCGTCGAATACGACCCGGCCTCTCCCGCGACGGCCTCGGTCGAGGTCGCCGTGGAAGCCGCCTCGGTGGTGATCGACGAGCCGGAGCTGCGGCAGCGCTACGAGGTCGGCAAGGCGGTCTCCGAGAAGGACCGCGCGAAGATCCAGGAGACCATGGAGGGGCCCGAGCAGCTCGACGTGACGCGATTCGCCGACATCGCGTTCCGCTCGACGCGCGTGCGGCCGGCCGCCGACGGCGGCCTCGAGATCGTCGGCGACTTCACGCTGCATGGGGTCACCCGAAAGGTGCGCCTGCCCGCCCGCGTCGAGCTTGACGGGACGACCCTGCGCGCTCACGGCTCCTTCCGCTTCCTGCAGAGCGACTACGGAATCGAGCCCTTCTCCGGCGGCCTGGGCACGGTGCGCAACCAGGACGAGGTGGAGCTCACCATCCGCCTCGAGGCCCGCGCCACCACGTAGCGGCCGACCTGGTGTCGGCCGTCGGGACGGCCTAGGGGACGGCCGAGACAAGCTCGGCCGCTACGGCGCGGCGCCGACCTCGCGAGCGTAGCGTTCGATCTTGGCTTCGGCGGGAAGGCGGCCGAGGTCGCCGCGCTCGTCGAGGCGCCAGCGCGACGGCCGCTCTTCGCAGCTCGGGCCGTAGAGCTCGCCCGAGGGGTGGGTCTCCACGACCACGGCGCCGTCCGGCAGGAACCCCTGGGCCCTCCAGTAGAGGAAGCAGTCGCGGTTGAAGGCCTGGCGGAGCGCCGCGGCCATGTCCAGCGCCTCGAAGTAGCGGCGCGCGGCGTGGAGCACCAGCACGTCCGGATTGTCGAACTCGCTGCCGTACGCCCACAGCTCCGTCTCGACCAGGAGTCGCTCGCCGTCCGGCGACCAGTCGACGATGCGGATCGAGTTGCCGGACAGCCCGGCGAACGGGGAGAGGGCGAGCACCAGCTCGAAATCGCGAGCGCCTTCGGCCAGGTGGAGACGGGAGAAGTTGACGCAGCCGGGGTCGGGCCCGTATTCCTCGCTGAACGCCAGGGCCTCCCCTTCGGCATAGGCCCGGAAGCGCCCGCCCGGAGCGGCGAGCACCGGCGTGCGGGCGATCCGGGTGCCGTATTCGGCTCCCTCGCCCTTCCCGAAGCAGCTCAGGGCCCGCGTCTCGGCCAGCCGCTCGACGACCGGCCAGACCGAGGTCTGCTCCTTCTGCGCATGCTTCGCCGGAGTCCGTTTGGGATGGGTGCCGGCGCAGGCGCCGAGCGTCGCGGCGGCGAGCGCCATGGCGATGAGGTGGGAGCGCAGCGCGTGACCTGACATTGGCGGCCTCGGCGCGCGACTCTATCGCAGGCCTTCGATGTGCGGGATCGCAGCGTTTCGGCGGCGACGGCCTTCTGTATCATCCGTCGCATGGCCACACCCGCGATCCGGCCGCTCGCTCCCGGGCTCGCTCTGGTCTGCCTGCTCGGGACGGGTGTCACGGCGCAGGCCCCCGAGGAGAGCGCGGACCTGCAGCAGTTCGGCGCGGCGGTCGAGGTGCGCGTGGTCAACGTCGACGTGCACGTGACCGACAAGCAGGGGAACCCGGTCACCGGCCTCGGACCCGAGGACTTCGAGCTGTTCGAGGACCGGCGCCCGGTCGCCATCTCGAACTTCTACGCCGTCGAGGACGGGCGCCCGGACGCCGGGGCCGCCGCCGAGGCGGAGGCGCGGCCCGCAGCAGAGGCCCCGCCGACGGCGCCGACCGTGGCCGAGGAGCTGCCTCCGGAGCAGCAGCTCCACATGGTTGTCTACGTCGACAACCTGAACCTGCGGCCGTTCAACCGCAACCGGGTGCTGCGGTCGCTGCGCACGTTCCTCGACCAGCACCTCGCGCCCGGGGACCGCGCCATGGTGGTCAGCTACGAGCGGTCGCTGCACGTCCGCCAGCCCTTCACCAGCGACTCCGGGGCGCTCTCGCGCGCGCTTCTCGAGCTGGAGACACTGTCCGCCCAGGGCGTCCACGCCGACTCCGACCGCCGCGACGTGCTGCGCGACATCCAGGAGCGCGACGACCTCTCGTTCGCCGAGTCCCGGGTGCGCGCCTACGCCGAATCGCAATACAACGACCTGCAGTTCACCATCGACGCCCTCAAGGACTTCGTGCGCCACCTCGGCGGGCTGCCCGGTCGCAAGGCGCTGGTCTACGTCAGCGACGGCGTCCCGATGCGGCCGGGCGAAGACCTCTACTACGCGCTCAACCAGAGCTCCCAGCAGCAGGTCAGCCTGCTCGAGGTGCAGCGCTTCGACGCCAGCCGCAGGTTCGACGAGCTGGCCTCCATGGCGGCCAGCGATCGCGTCGCCTTCTACGCCCTGGAGGCGACCGGTCTGCGTGTCCCCTCCTCGGCGTCGGCGCTCGAGCGCGAGCCCGGAGCCGGCCCGCTCATCGACTCGGTCTACATCTCCAACATGCAGGCGCCCCTGCAACTGCTGGCCGAGAAGACCGGCGGCCAGGCGGTGCTCAACACCAACAACATGGACCCGGCGCTCGATCGCATCGCCCGCGAGCTGCGGACCTACTACTCGCTCGGCTACCAGCCGGCTCGCCCGCAGGACGGTCGCTATCACCGGATCGAGGTCAAAGTGAAGGACAAGGGCCTGCGGGTGCGGCACCGGCAGGGGTATCGCGACGAGACGGTCGAGAGCCAGATGGAGCAGGCGGTCATGGCGGGGCTGATGTTCGGCCGCAACGACAACCCGCTCGCCGTGCGGCTCGAGATCGGCCGCCCCGAGCGGCGCGAGGACGGCAACTATCAGGTGCCGCTGCAGGTGCTGCTACCGCTCTCCAACCTGACGCTGGTCCCGCAGGCCGGCGAGCGCACTGGCCGCGTGCGGCTGTTCCTGGCGGTCATGGACACGCGCGGGGACTCGACGCCCGTCCACCAGGTGCCGATCCCCATCCACATCAAGGAAGAGCGCTGGGAGGCGGTGCAGGCGGCCGCCTACCCCTACGAGATCCCCCTTACCATGGCTCCTGGAGAGCAGCGCCTCGCAATCGGCATCCGCGACGAGATCGGGGCGGCCGAGTCGTTCATCGTCCAGACCGTGACGCCCGGCTCCTGATTCCGGTCTTACTGCGGCGTCAAGGTAACCACCGCGCTGCTCGGCAGCCCCTCGATCGGACCGAGCGGCTTCCAGGTCTCCACCCCGTCTTCGTCCGCCGAGATGTCCATCCACTCGGCCTCGCGCAGGGTGACGGCGACGGCGAGCTTGCCGTCGGCCGGCGCCGGTCGCGAGGTCTCGGTGGTCCAGAAGTTGTAGAGCGGCATCTCCGTCGTGCTTCCCGGCTCGAGCGCGTAGTAGAACAACTGGTTGGTGTAGACAGGCAACGCCTGGCCGTTGATCGTGACTTCGAAGCCGAGCTGCGAGGCGACCCGGTCGCCGGAGTTCTTCAGCCTCACCTTGAGACGACACAGGGTATCGGGTCCCGGCTTGTCCGGCTTGACGATGATCGCCTCGACGGTCACCTGCGGCGCCGTCTCGCCTCGTTCTTCTTCCTGAGCAGCAACGGATGCACCCTGCAGGAGTGTTCCCAGCAGGATGACGGCGCCGCCCACGGCCGCCGGCAAACGCAGACGCTGACCAAGAAGCCCCATGGCAGCGGATTCTACATGTGGGGTCAGCCGCCCAGCTCGGCGAGCCAGCCGCGAGCGGCCTGGATGTCCTGCGCGTATTGCCCTGGAGGCGCTTCGGAGACGAAGCGGCGCAGCGCCTCGCGAGCCCCGTCGACCTCGCCGATCTCACGCGACACCACGGCGACGTTGAACAGCGCGTCCCACAGGCGGGGGTCGTGCACCAGGGCCCGCTGCCATGCCGCCAGCGCCTCGCGCGGGCGGGCCTGGTTGTAGACGGCGGCGCCGAGGTAGTTCCAGGCCAGCGGCAGGCTTTGGTGGAGATCGAGCGCGCGGCGGGCCCGGACCTCCGCCTCGCGCCACTCCTGGCGGCGCAGCGCCACCAGCGCGAGCTGCTCGTGAGCCACAGGGTTGCGAGGATCGACGGCGAAGACGCGCTGCAACGCCTCCTCGGCTTCCGCCTGCCGCCCGGCCTCGGAGAGCACCGTGCCCAGCGCGTTGAGGGTGTCGGGATCCCCGCGCTCGGCGATGGGGGCGATGACGGAGACGGCTTCCGAAAGCCGGCCCGCCTCGGCGAGCGTCAGCGCGAGCTGCCGCAGGAGAGCGTCGGTGGCAACTTCGCGACGGTGCGCCTCGAGCATGACCTCCAGAGCCTCGGCCGGCCGGCCCTCCTCGAGCAGCACCTGGGAGAGGTAGTAGTAGCCCAGGCCCATCTCCGGCCGCTCCCGCACCACCTCTCTGCCCAGCTCCGCCGCCTCGGACAGCCGGCGGCGCTGGAACAAGTCGATCACCTGGTGCACCTTGCGGTCGAGTTCCACGAGATTCTTGGGATCGTCCTCGGCCGTGTACTCGGCCTTGGGCGGGGCTCCGCCGCCGAGGTATCCGAGGCTGCGCAACGCCCGCTCCACCTCGGCCGAGACCGGGCCTCCGCGCGGAGGCCAGACAGACTCCTCCGGAAGCAGTCGCGCGAGCCGCCGGACGCGCTCGCGCTCCTCCTCGAACAGGTTGCGCGACTCCGCAGGATCCGCCTCGAGGTCGTAGAGCTCGGGCAGCGGCAACGAGATGAGCTTGCGACCGTTGGCGATCGCCCCGCGCAGCGGTGCCCAACCCCGATCCAGGTTCGGCGACAGGGCCTCGAAGTAGGTCGTCCGCTCCGCCGTCGGGTCGCCAAAGAGCGAGCGCCCGGGCAGCTCGACGGCCGCGTCGACGCCAGCCGCCTCGAGCATCGTGGGAAGGAGGTCGACGTGCCGCGCCCACACGCCGCTGCGCACCGGCGCGAGGCCGGGAGCCCACAGCACCAGCGGCACCCTGAGCGTGGGCTCGTAGGCGAACAGGCCGTGTGTCGACTCGCCGTGGTCTCCCAGACCCTCTCCATGGTCCGCGGTGAAGACGATCAGCGTGGGCTCCTCCTCCCCCTCGAGATGCGGCTCGAGCAGCGGCGCCAGGAAGGAGTCCACCGCCGCCACCTCGCCGTGGTACGGCCGCCCCGGAAAGCGGGAGGCGAACGGCTCGGGAGGGCGGTACGGAGCATGCGGGTCGAACAGGTGCACCCACAGGAAGCGCCGCTCGCCGGCATGCGCTTGCCACCACTCCAGGGCGGCCCGCACCACCTCGTCGCCGCGGCGCTCCGCCATGGTGAAGGCGTTCTCCGCCGTGTGCGATCCCTCCGGGTAGCGGTCGTCGTAGATGTCGAAGCCGCGCGCCAAGCCGAAGCGGGCATCGAGCGGAAAGGCGCCGACGAACGCCCCGGTGGCAAAGCCCTCGGCCGCGAGCAGGGTGGCCGCCGTGGGAATCCCCTCCGGCAGCACGAAGCCGCTGTTGTTGCGGATGCCGTGCTCGTACGGGTGCAGCCCGGTCAGGATCGAGGCGTGCGAAGGGAGCGTGATGACGGCGTGCGCGTGGGCGTTGGAGAACACGGCTCCTCGCGCCGCCAGCCGGTCGAGGACCGGGGTCGCGGCCTCGGGGTTTCCGGCGAAGCCCAGGGCGTCGGCCCGCAGGGTGTCGATGGTGATCAGCAGCAGATTGCCGACCCGCGGTGCGTCAAGGGTTGACTGCTGTTCCGGGCGCGTGGCGTTCGCCGACGGCACGCCACGCTGCGCGACCGCCGCGCCGTCGCCCGCACCCCGGGAATCGCCGCATCCGAGGAGGCCCAGGAGGAGCCCGAGAAGGATTGCAGCCATCGAGACGCCAGGGACCGGGCGGGTCTCGGCTGTCGGTGCGGTCATCGTGCGAGCGCGCGGCTCACCGCCTACGACGAGACTCGACCTCAACCCTCCACCACCACCGGCAGCGAGCTCGAGTGCTCCTGGCCTGTAGCCGAATCGGTCACGACGACTTCCAGCCGGTACTCCCCGGCGGGGACCGAGCCGAGCCGTAGGGTTCCGACCAGCCGGGTGGAGCCGTCGCTTGCGGCCTCTCGACCGACGTCGACCTCGACCTTCGCACCTTGCACCGCCGCCCCGTCCGGTCGCAACAGCCGCGAGTCGATCACGAGGTCGCCGGCACCCAGGTTGAAGCCGTACACCGCCAACGGAGTGGGCTGGCCCGACGACAGCACCGGCTTGGCCGCGGGGATGAACGGCTGCTCCCCCATCATGAAGGGATAGGAGGCCGTGGCCTGTTCGGCCCCCTCTTCTCGGGCGAAGACCCACTTGCCCATCGGCTCGGCGAGAAGCGGCGGCAGCAGCGCAGGCTCGCCGTCGCCCGCGGCCGGCACGCGCAGCGACACGCCTTTCATCCCCACGGCACCCGAATCGGCGTCCCGCACCAGGATCCGGATCACGTAGTCGTCCGGCGGCAGGTCGAAATGCCCCCAGAACTTGAACCCCGCCTGGCGCAGCGCCCCACCCGACTGCGCGAGGTCGAGTTTCAGCGTCTGGGCGAAGAAATCGTGCACGGTTCCGTTGCGGTCGAAAGCGTAGGCGTAGATCTCGAGCGGCATCACCTCCCGCCGGCCGCCGGCCAGGAGGCTCGGCCCGTCCACTTCCAGGAGCACCGGGACGTAGGCCTTGTCGGCGCCGGGGAAGGGCACGGCAAGAGCGGAGGCGCGCAGCGATCCCCCGTCACCGCCGCCGACGATCGCCCCGGCCAGGGAGAGCTGTTGCTCCAGGGGCTGACGCTCGGGGAGACGCTTGAGCGCATAGTAGCCGGGGCGATGGACCACCCGGGCGCCGCGGGCATCGCCCTTCAGCTTCACGCGCAGGCGGTGGTAGCTGCCGTCGAGCTCGAGGCCCTGCGGCTGGAAGGCCAGCACATAGGTCACTGCGGTGCGCTCCAGCATCTGGCCCATCGCCTCCGACAGGTCGTTGTAGTTGCGGTAGAGCTCGCCGCCCGTCTCGTTGGCCATGATGAACAGCCCGTCGTCTCCCGAGGCCCGCGCGCGGAGGTCGCCACCGGCGCGCACCCCGCCTACATCGACCGCCTGCACGGTGCAGTCGGCCCGCCGGAGCTCTTCCAGCATGGACTCGACCCCGCGCTGCGCGCCGGAATCGCCGAAGCGCTCCTCGTTGTCCACCTTCCAGAACTCACCGTGGGCGGCCGCCTCGTTGAGCTCGGCGGCGCGGGTGCGATCTTCCTCCGTGACCCCGAGGTTGCCCAGCAGGACCGAGCTGTCAAACCCCTCCGACAGGTAGACCACGTGCTTGCGCCCCGACACGCTGTTCATCAGCTTGGCCAGCTCCTCGAGAGAAGTGGTGAGCGCGAGGACCTGATTCTTCTGTTGATCGCGCCCCACCCGCCCGCTGAGCGTCTGCAGGTCGCCCACAGAATTGGGATCTCTGTCCGAGATCGTCGGGTAGCGAGCCGTCGCTGCCGCGCCGGGGCCGGCGGAGGCGGCCTGGCGCTGCGCCGCCTCGGTCTCGACGATCACGATCCCCAGCGGCTCACGGACCCGCTCGGCCGGCTCCGCAAGCCCGAGGGTGTCTAAGGCCACCGCGAGCTGCTGACGATCCGAGGTGAAACCGAGGACGACCCGGACCCCTCGCGAAGCGCTGTAGGTCGCCACCGCGGCGAGGTCGGCCGGGTGCAACCCCTCGGCCACCAGATCACGTGCTGCCTCGCGAGCGCGCGTCACGGAACCGGGCTCGGCAAAGGAGAGGTCGAAGAGGAACAGGAAATGGCGGCGGGCCGAGACCGGCAGCTCGGGAACCGCAGGACCGCTCTCCGGCTCCACCTGTCCCAGGTCGATGACGTCGAAGCCGACGATCTCCTGGCGCTTGCGACCATCGTAGATCTCGAAGTCGTCGCGGGTCAGGCCGCGCACCGGCCTGCCGTCTCGTACCACCTGCACCGGCACCTCGACGAGCACGACCTCGGTGACGCCCTCGAACTGGCTCTGCGGTGCCGCGGGCACCAGCGCGGCGCCGAACAGGGCCAGCGCGGCCGAGGATGCCCAGCCCGACAAGCTCTTCCGTCGGTTGTGGCGCTTCATGATCGCTCCTTTCGCCGCCGCGCGCGGGCCGCGACATCCTCGCAGGCTCTCAGTTCACCACGGTCAGAGGTGCCGATGCGGCGACCGCGAGGGATCGGCCGGTCTTGTCCTTGACCGCGACCTCGAGGGTGTATTGGCCCGCCGGCAGACCGGTGGGCCGGAAGGATGCCACCAGCTTGTCGACACCCGCGATGCCGGTCACCGTCCGCTGCTCGAGCGTGACCAGCCCACCGGCCGCCGGCTCGCCTTCCGCATCGAACACCGCGGCGGTCAGCTCGATCGCGTTGCCGTCGAGATTGTAAGCCGTGACGTAGAGCCGCGCCTCGCCGTGCCGGGCAACCGTCGGATGGGCGGCCGGAACGTAGACCTCCCCACCGACAGTGAAGGGGTAGACCACCGAGCGGGAGTCCCCCCCGGTCTGCTCGCGCACCAGGAACCACTGACCCTGCTGCTCCGGAAAGAACGGCGGCAGGACGAACGGCTCTTCGCTGTCCAAGGGAGGTACGTGCAGGTCGACCGCGCGGACCCCGGTCCTGCCGTTGGCGGCATTGCGGGCGAGGACGCGGATCAGGAAGTCGCCGGGAGACAGGCTCAGGTGTCCGTAGTACTTGAGGCCGGTCCCCTCGAAGACCTGGCGCGAACGCGACAGATCGAGATCGATCCGCTGGGTGAAAAAATCGCGCATCTCGCCGCGGCCGTCTGTGGCGTAGACGTAGAGCTCCACCGCCAGATCGTCACTGTCCTGTCCGGCGAGCAGGCTCGCTCCGTCGATCTCCAGGATCACCGGCACGTACGCCGTCTCCTGATTGGCGCGAAACGGCGCTGCGAGGACGTCCATCTCCAGATCGTCACGCGGCGCCGCACTGGCGATGTCGTCGGCGGCCAGGAGGTTGCGCTCGAGCGGATGGAGCCGTTCGAATGGGCGTGGCGCGTAGTAGCCCGGGCGGTGCGACAGCTCGGCGCCTCGCGGCAGGTCGGCGCGCACCTTGAGTCGGTGATAGGCGCCGTCCGGCTCGAGCGCCGAGGGTCTGAAGGTAAGCAGATAGGTGACCGACGAGTGCGCCAAGACCCGCTCGAGCTCACGGCCGAGGTCGTTGGCCTCTTCGACCAGCTCGCCTCCGGTCTCGTTGGCGACGTAGAACAGGGCATCCTGCCCGACCCGGGCGATGCGGCGCTCCTCCGGAAGGTCGGCTCCCAGTCCCGAGATGTCTACCGCCTGGATGGCGCAATCGGCGCGGCGGAACTCCTCGAGCATGCCGTGGACGTCGGACAGCAGCGGTGCATTGCCGAACAGGTCGTCGGTGTCCACCATCCAGTACTGGCCGCGCTGCAGCGCGAGCTGGTCCTGCTCCTGCTCGGGATCCAGGGCGTCAGGCTGGCGTCCCAGCATCAGCCGCCCGTCGAAGCCCTCGGAGAAGTAGACGACCTGCTTGCGTCCCCGCACGCTGCGCAGCAGGCGGGCGAGGTCGGTCATCGACGCGCTCCATGAGGAGATCCGCCCGCGGGCGAAGCTGTCCTCCATCCGCTCGATTTGCTTGCCGACGATGCGCAGGTGGGCGGCGAGGCTCTGGCGCAGCGCGTTGGTCGCGTCACCCCCGGCGCTCGCCGTGGTGTCGCGGGCGGCCTCGAATCCCGCCGTCGCCGGGTCCTCGATGATGAAGCGCAGGGGGTCCTGACGGCCCAGCGCCAGCAGGCGCGGAGCACCCAGGGTGTCGATGGCACGCGCCACCTGCGCTCGATCGGGCGTGAAGGTGACGAGCAGGCGGGCCCCGTCTTCTATCGCGTGGGTGGCCACGGCGACCAGGTCGGTGGGGTGCAGCGCCTCGAGGACGAACTGGCGCGCCGCCTGGCGCGCCTTGATCAGGGCGGATGGGCTGGAGAACGAGAGATCGAAGAGGAGCAGGAAATGGCGCCGGGCGACCGGCGGCAGCGCCCGCTCGATCTCGGTCTGCGTCTCACCCGGCTGCACGATCTCGAGATCGACGACCTCGAAGCCCACGATCTCCTGTCGAGCACCATCGTCGTAGACTTGAAAGTCCGCTGCGGTTAGATCGCGCACGGGCTGGCCGTGTCGGTCGACGACCTGGACCGGGACCTGGACTTCGTAGACCAGCGTCTCTTCTTCGAACGTCGGCGGCTGGGCGGCCGCTCCCCCCCCGGACGCGACGACGAGAGCTCCCAGAACGTAGAGGATAGAAAGGCGCCCTCGACGCCGCAGCGTCGCGTACCAGCACAAATTGTCGTGGCTCACGGTCACCGTGACACCTCGCGAGTGGCGGTCGCGCCGGTTCATGGTACACCCGAGCCGCACTCGCGCCAACAGCGACTACGGCAGCTCCCCGCGCCAGGCATCTGCCAAGACAGACGCGTTACGACGCCCCGCGAGCGAGCAGCTCCGCGTAGTGGCGGGCCTCTTCGTCCGTGGCGTCGAGTCGGAGCGCCCGCTCGACGTGGTGTCGGGCCTTCCGCAGCTCGCCCAGCGCCAGGTAGACCTTGACCAGACCGACGTGAACTTCCGGCAGGCCGCTGTCCGCCCTCAGGGCACGGCGCATGGATTCCAGGGCTCGCGCCGCATCGCCCTCTGCCAGCGCCGCCTCTCCTCGGTAGATGTGCAGGAACGGGTTCGACGCGTCGGTGTCTGCGATCCGCTGGAGGAGCTGCCTCGCCTCTTCGACGCGCCCCTGGGCCTGGTAGGCGCGCGCCAGGTTGCTGAGCAGCGGCACGTTGTCGGGGTGGAGCTCGAGAGTCCTCTCATAGAGCGCCACGGCGTCGTCCACCTCGCCCGAACGGAGCATCAGCACCCCCAGGTTGTTGACTGCCTTGGTGAAATCGGGGGCCAGCCGGTAGGCGATCTCCAGCAGCTCGCGTGCCCGGTCCAGATCCCCGGCGAGCAGCGCCTCGGCCCCCACGTTGTTGTAGTGATGCGCCATGGCGGTGAGGTCGTCGATCGGCCGAAACTGGCGGTACGACTTCGGCTGGTAGGGGAGGAAGTCGAAGGTGGACAGCTCTCCGTCCAGGTACATTCCGGCCACGATGTGCCCCTGGCTGACCACCGCACCGTCGCGATAGTTCCACCGCTGATAGTCCTCGACCTCGACGTAAAAGGGGTTCAGGCGCTGGCGGCGGGCGATGCCAACGAACAGGTGAACGAAGGAGAGGCAGTTGGCCTGGCGGGCTTCGAAGGTCTCGGCCGCGTCGCGGGTAGGCGTGAGCGCGTAGCGCAGCCCGAGGCCGCTGAAGATGAAGTCGAGGATCTCCTCGGTCCGCCGCTTCTCGCCGCCGGCCGGCGACAGACGGCTGTCGATCGCCGCCTCGAGCTCGGGGGTGAGATCGAAGGGAATCCGGACCTCCGCTGCCCGCTCCGGCCCCAGCCGCTCGATGTAGCGCCTTTCCAGGTCGGCACGACCGTCGAACGTCTGGTACGACGAGACGGAGCACGCGCCCCAGACGAGCAGGAGCGGCGCCGAGAGAGCCCGCTTTCGAGTCCGCCGCATGGCCCATCCGTTCCTCATCCTACTCGTCGCCCGGATCTGCCGCCCCTCACCCTCCGGGCGACCCGCAGTCTACGCGGGTTCGAGGCTCCGAGCACTCCATCTCGCCCGCAGACGTGAGTTCCGTGGCAGCAATTCAATAGGCTGAATCTAGGAAATTCAATTCCCTGGAGCTTCCAACCCAACTGGTGATGGGACAAGTCCGAAAGTCTGGCACAAGATATTTATTTTCAGATAGTTACTATGTATTCCATTGCATATATATTTTTGGCAGCTACATTGCACCGCCCAATAGTTCCAAACGGGAAAGGAGGAGTGTCTACATGACTGACATTCGCATTTGGCGCCGCGTCGTGGCGATGGGTGCGGTCCTGCTGCTGGGTGCGGCAGGGGCCGTGTTCGCGCAGGCCCCGACCGGCAATCTCTACGGCACGGTGACCGACACCGAAGGCGCCCGGCTGCCGGGCGTGAGCGTCACGCTCAGCGGCATCGGCGCGCCGCGCGTCCAGGTGACCGACGAGCGGGGCAACTTCCGCTTCCTCGGCCTCGATCCGGGCGCCTACAGCATGCGGGCGGAGCTCGAAGGGTTCTCCACCGTCGAGCAAGCCAACATCAATATCCGCGTCGCCCGCAGCACCGAGATCCAGGTCGAGCTGTCGGCGGCGGTCGAGGAGGTGATCACCGTCACCTCGGAGAGCCCGCTGCTCGACGACCGCAAGCTGATGACCGGCACCTCGGTCTCCCAGATCGAGCTGGAGAAGATCCCCACCGCCCGCGACCCCTGGGCGATCCTCAACCAGACCCCCGGCGTCCTCGTCGACCGCATCAACGTCGGCGGCAACCAGAGCGGCCAGCAGTCCGTCTTCGTCGGCCAGGGGATCTCGGACGACGAGAACGCCTTCCTGGTCGACGGCATCGAGACTACCGACATGCGCGCCATCGGCGCCTCGTCGACCTACTACGACTTCGACCAGTTCACCGAGATCCAGATGTCCACCGGTGGCACCGACGTGACCAAGAACTCCGCCGGTGTCGGGGTCAATCTGGTGACCAAGCGGGGCACCAACGAGTTCCGTGGCTCGGCGCGCTTCTACGTCACCGACGGCGGCGGCCAGCTCAGCATCTTCGACCAGTCGGATCCGGACATCGACCCCGGCGACCTCGCCGACGGCACCGCCGGCACCCCCCAGACGACGTTCACCGGCAACCAGATCAACCGGATCGAGGACTTCGGCATCGAGTTCGGCGGCCCGCTGGTGCGCGACCGCGTCTGGCTGTGGGGCTCCTGGGCGGAGAACGACATCAAGAACTTCGTGGCGGGAGCCGCACCCGGCTCGCTGCTCTCCGACGACACGATCCTCGAGAACACCTCGATCAAGCTCAACACCCAGTTTACGGGTGCCAACTCGGCCGTGGCGTCGTGGAACAACGGCGACAAGTCGAAGTTCGGGCGTAATGCCAGCCCCACCCGGCCGACCGAGACCACCTGGAACCAGCGCGGTCCGTCGGCGATCTGGAAGGTCGAGGACACCCACGTCTTCGGCTCGAACTTCTTCTTGACCGGCACCTGGTCGCACCTCGACTTCGGCTTCGCGCTCGCCGCGCGCGGCGGCGCCGGGGACAGCGCGGCGCGGTCCTGGCAGGACGGCGCGGGCGTCTGGCACGACGGGTTCCTCGGCGGCGGCGCCTCGAGCCCGGAAGATCAGTACCGGTTCGACGCCTCGTACTTCTTCAACACCGGTGAAGCGACCAGCCACGAGATCAAGTTCGGCGGCCGTTTCCGCGACTACGAGACCGCCTCGGTCTTCAGCTGGCCGGGCGGCGAGATCTTCAGCCTGGCAATCCCTGGCTTCCCGCTGGTGGTCACGCGCCGCGGGCTCGACGGGCCGCCGATCAACCAGGAGTACACGGGCCTGTGGGTGCAGGACACCATCAGCTCGGGCCGCTTCACCTACAACGTCGGCCTGCGCTACGACCTGCAGGAGGGCAAGAACCTGCCGGTGAGCGAGATCCAGAATCACTCATCTCTCGGCCAAGACAACGTCGTGGGCAATGGCATCCGCGCCAACCCATGGGCGCCGGACGTCCAGCCGGGACTCGAGTTCAACGGTGCGGACGCGGCCTTCGAATGGGAGGACATCCAGCCGCGCGTGGGGATCACCTACGCCCTGGGCGAGGAGCGCAATACGCTCCTGCGCGCGAGCTTCTCGCAGTTCGCCGAGCAGCTCCAGGCCAGCGACATCAACCGCCTGAACCCGGCGAACTATTCCTACGCCTACTTCTTGAACCTGACGGACTACCTGGCAGACCCCAACGATCCCAACAACAGGTTCGACGAGGGAGATGAGCTGCTGTTCCTCGAAACGGCCGGTGTCGACCCGGCGAATCCCAACCGGAGCCCGAACATCACCGATCCGAACCTGGACGCTCAGCTCACAAGCGAGGTGGTCCTCGGCGTCGAGCATGCCTTCTTGCCCGAGTTCGTCGTGGGCCTGAACTTCACCCTGCGTGAGACCGACGACATCAAGGAGTTCCGCGACCTAGTGCGTCCCGAGGGTACGGATGGCTTCGGCGTTCCCGCCACGGTGGACGACTATGTTCCCAGCACACTGTTGACCGGGACGCTGCCGGACGGCAGCCCGTACTCGGTGCAGACCTTCGCCCTCAACCCGGCGCTCGAGTTCACCGGTGGGAGCTTCCTCACCAACGGCGATCGCTCGATCGAGTACCAGGGAATCGGCCTCACGCTCACCAAGCGTCTGGCCAACCGTTGGATGGCCCGCGGCAACTTCCAGTATGGCGAGGGCGAGTGGGACGTCCCGGCGAGCTTCTTACGCTTCGACGACCCCAACCCGGAGGAGATCGGCACCGATATCGACAGCGGGCTGTTCGCCATCCAGTCGGCGGGCTCCGGTGCCTTCGCCGACACGGTCATCCAGTCGACCTGGTCGGCCAACGTGAACGGCATGTACCAGATCGCCCCCGATCGCCCGTGGGGATTCAACGTCGCGGCGAACCTCTATGCCCGTGAGGGCTACGTGGCGCCCCCGTTCCGACGGTCCCCCGGCGGCGACGGTAGGACCCGTGACATCCGCTTGACGGACGAGATCGACGACTTCCGGTTCGACGACATCTTCACCACCGACCTGAGCATCAACAAGGACATCCGCACCGGCGGCGATCTGGGCGTCACCTTGAGCATCGATCTGTTCAACGCCTTCAACGAGAACTACGTGCTGCAGCGCAATCGCCGGATGGGCATCACCCAGTCGGACTGGCTGCGCGAGACCCTGTCGCCGCGCATCTGGCGCCTCGGCGCCCGCCTCAGCTGGCGGTAAGCGCTTAGCGCTACAACCGTTCTCTCACCGCCGGGGGCAACCCCGGCGGTTTTTTCGTCCCCGCCGCAGGAGCAGCGCACGTCCCGCCGAGCGGCGTGCAATTGCGGCGGTACACTGAGGGGCGATGAGCCGGCGCTTTGGGCGGTCCTGCCTCCTCTCCGTTCTTCTCGGCCTGCCGTTCCTCGTGGGCTGCGGTCGCGTGGCCGGCGAGACGCGCCTGCCCGCCGGCACCCCCATCGTCCTGGTGTCTATCGACACTCTGCGCTCGGACCGGCTGCCGGCCTATGGCTACGGTGGCGTCGAGACCCCGGCGATCGACCGCCTGCGCGAGGATTCGATCCTCTTCGAGCACGCCTACTGTCCGGCGCCCCTCACGCTGCCCTCCTACGTCTCCCTGCTCACCGGCCTCCTGCCGCCGGAGCACGGTGTGCGCAGCAACATGGGCTATCGGCTTCACGCCGACGAGGTTCCCTATCTCCCGCGTGCGCTCAAGCAGCTCGGATACCACACGGGAGCCGCCGTCTCCTCTTTCGTCCTGCGGGGAGCCAGTGGCCTGGCGTCCGACTTCGACTTCTACGAGGACCGCATCGCCTTCTCCGAGTGGGCGCATCTCGGCGACTCCCAGCGACCGGGATCGGCGACCCTGCGAGCGACTGTCGACTGGCTACGGCAGGTTCAGCGAGAGCCGTTCTTCCTCTTCTTCCACCTCTACGAGCCCCACGCACCGTACGAGCCGCCGGAGCCCTTCGCGTCGCGCTACGCTTCCCCCTACGACGGTGAGGTCGCGGCCGCCGATGCCGTGGTGGGCGAGCTCCTGGACGAGCTCGAGCGGTTGGCACTCTATGACCGGAGCCTGATCGTGCTGCTCTCGGACCACGGAGAGGGCCTGAGGGACCATGGCGACCTCGAGCACGGGCCGCTGCTCTACCGGGAGGTGCTCCAGGTGCCCCTGCTTCTCAAGCTGCCTGGCAGCGAGCGGGGCGGCAGCAGCGTGGCGGCTCCTGCTCAGCTCATCGACCTGTTCCCGACTCTCCTCGCGCTCCTCGGGACGCGCCCGGAGGCGGAGCTTTCCGGGACCTCGCTCCTTGCGCTCGCCGACGACCAGGCCCCATCACGGCCGATCTACTCTGAGACCTTCTTCCCACGGCTCCACTTCGGCTGGAGCGAGCTGGCCTCCCTGATCGAGTACCCCTACCATCTTATCGAGGGGCCCGACCCGGAACTCTACGATCTGGAAAGGGACCCAAAGGAGATCCGAAACCTGGTGGTCGGGCAGCGCCGCCTCTATGCCCGTCTCAAGCAGGCGCTCGCTGTCCACGATCATGTGTTCCGACCGCCCGCTGATCAGCGACAATTACTTTGGCCGGTTGGCGACAATTATTCTGGCCGGTCGTGAGGGTGGCGTTGTCGGCGTGCGTGTGGGGCTCCAGGATGGGGCCCATGGTCACGAACGAGCAGGTCACGATG
>JBOGJI010000229.1:0-20531 GCA_050747865.1 Thermoanaerobaculia bacterium | reverse complement strand
TCGCGCGTCAGCCCGTCGGAGTGCCGCGGGTCCATGAGCTCCGCTTGGGCGTCAGCGGTGTCCTGCGCTGCGGCCGACGGCTCCGGCGGCACGCCGGCCGCAAGCGCCAGCAGGACACCCACCGCCAAAACTGCAATCGGTTTCCATGGGGGTCGCAACATCGTCTCTCCTCCTTCTGTCCGCGGCCGCGAAGGGCTCAGGGCAGGATGCCCGGGACCGCGCACGCGCCGAGTCCACCCTACGCCTTGCGTACGGCCACACAAACACAGTCCTGCGGGGCATGGCGGGCCGATGCCGGTGCTCTCGACAACGCTCTTCGGGTGCTACGATCCTGCGGCCCTGCGATGGCCGAGTCGACGTTCAATCACTTCGCGGCGTTCCGCTTCCGCGGCAGGTGGTGGGAGATGGGGGCGGTGGAGCGCCAGGAGGCCTGGCGGCGGATCGCGCCGGCGCTCACCGGCTCCCAACGGGCCGAGCTCTACCGGGTCTTTCCGACTCGCGCGGACGTCGATCTGCTGGTGTGGACCACGGCGCCGTTCGCGCAGGGCTCCGAGGTCTTGCAGCGACTCGAGGACGCCGGCCGGGCGCTGCAGCCGCTCCGCCGGCACGCCGATCCAGTGGCGACGCTGTGGGGCGTGACGCGGCCCTCGCAGTACGTGGGCAAGGCCTCCGAGCGCGGCATCGATCCTCTCGACGGGGAGCGCCGGCCCTGCCTGGTCGTCTACCCGTTCGCCAAGACGGCGGAGTGGTACCTGCTCGAACCGGACGAGCGCCGGCGGCTCATGGGCGGGCACATTCGCGTCGGCCGCGAGTTCGAGGACGTCGACCAGCTCCTGCTCTACAGCCACGGGCTCGGGGACCAGGAGTTCGTGGTGGTCTACGAGACCGAGGATCCGACCCGCTTCTCCGCGCTGGTCGAGGCCCTGCGCTCGACCGAGGTGCGGCGCTACACGCTCAAGGACAGCCCCGTCTGGGTCGGCCTCCACGTGCCGCGAGATCAGGCGCCATCTACATGGTGACCGCCGCGTGGTGAGCACCGCGAACGACGACGGCCGCGGGGTCTTGTTGCTCGCCTACGGCGGCCCGCTTGCCCTGGCCGAGGTGGAGCCGTTCCTCGCCGACATCCGCGGCGGCCGACCGGCGCCTCCCGAGCTGGTCGCCGAGGTGCGCTCCCGCTATGCCGCCATCAGCGGCCGCTCTCCCCTGCTCGACAACACCTGGCGCCAGGCCGCGGCACTCGAGCGCTCCCTCGACGAGCGCGGCGTCTCCCGGCCCGTGGCGGTCGGCATGCGCCACTGGCAGCCGCGCATCGCCGACGCCCTGCGCGACCTGGCCGACCGCGGCGTCAGCCGGCTCGTCGCCATCTGTCTCGCCCCGCATTACTCGCAGGCCAGCATCGGGGCCTACCGCCAGGCCCTCGACGACGCCCTGGACGCGGCGGGCATCCCCTTCGAGCTGCGCTTCGTCGAACGCTGGGGAGCCCATCCGCGCCTGATCGCGGCACTCGCCGACCGCCTGCAGGCGACGCTCGATGGAGTGCCGGCGCCGCTGCGGCGGCACGTCCGGATCCTATTCACCGCGCACAGCCTCCCCGCCCGGCTGGCCGCAGAAGGCGACCCCTACTGCCAGGAGCTCGAAGCGACGGCGGAAGCGGTGGCGCGTCGCTTGCGCCTTGCGGACTGGAGCCTCGCCTTCCAGAGCGCCGGCGCCCGGCCCGTGGAGTGGCTCGAGCCGGACGTCCTGGAGTCCCTGCACGCGCTCGCCGCCGACGGCGCCCGCTGCGCCGTGGTGCAGCCGATCGGCTTCGTCTCCGACCACGTCGAGACCCTCTACGACCTCGACGTCGAGGCCCGCCGGCACGCCGACTCCCTCGGTCTCGCCTTCCACCGCGTCGCCGCCGCGGGAGACCATCCAGATCTCATCGCGGCCCTCGCAGATCTCGTGCTGCATGACGGCTGAAGTGACAACTCTGTAACAGCTCCGGTGCTAGAGTCGGGGCGTCCCGGGTGGACGAAAACCGTCGAGGAGGGTGCCATGGCAGACTCGAGGGTCCGCGGTCTTTGCAGCGTCGTCTTGCTGGCCCTGGGGATGGGTGTGCCCGGCGAGGGGATCCTCGCCCAGGAGACCGATCAGGAGCAGGCGAGCGCGCCCCAGGAAGAGCCTGCGGAGGAGGCCGAGGAGCGGCCGGTCGTCCTCGAAGAGATCGTGGTCACGGCGCAGAAGCGGACACAGAACGTCCAGGACGTGCCCGTCGCCATCTCCACTCTGAGCCGCGATGAGCTCGACGTGCTGGCCGGCGGTGGCGCCGATGTCGTGCAGACGCTGTCGGCGCGGGTGCCGAGCCTGCTGCTCGAGTCCTCGTTCGGCCGCGCCTTCCCGCGCTTCTACATCCGCGGTCTCGGCAACACCGACTTCGACTTGAACGCCTCGCAGCCGGTGTCGCTGGTCTACGACGAGATCGTGCTCGAGAATCCGGTGCTCAAAGGCATGCCGGTGTGGGATCTGGACCGCATCGAAGTGCTGCGCGGCCCGCAAGGGTCGCTCTTCGGCCGCAACACGCCCGCCGGCATCGTCAAGCTGGAGTCGGCGAAGCCCTCTCAGGAGCTCGACTCCTACGTGCGGGCCTCGTTCGGCACCTACAACACGACTGATTTCCGCGCCGCGGTGGGAGGGCCGCTCTCTCCGACACTGTCGGCCCGCGCCTCCGGGCTGTTCCAGGGTCGCAGCGACTGGGTCGACAACGGCTTCACCGGCGAGGACGACGCGCTGGGCGGCCACCAGACCTTCGCCTACCGGCTGCAGCTCCTGTGGGAGCCGGACGACCGTTTCAGCGGCCTGCTGAACGTCCACGGCTGGGATGTCGACGGCACCGCCCGCCTCTTCCGCGCCAACATCCTCCGTCCGGGGACAGACGACCTGGTCGCCGGCTTCGAGCAGGACACCGTTTTCCACGACGGCCTCAACACCCAGGAGATCGAGTCGCAGGGCGGGACCCTCAAGCTGGACTACGACCTCGGCCCGGCCACCCTGACCTCGGTGACCGGCTTCGAGACCCTGGAGATGTTCAGCCGCGGCGACATCGACGGCGGCTTCGGCGCGGTCTTCGCGCCGCCCTTCGGGCCCGGCTTCATCCCCTTCGCCTCGGAGACGGCCGACGGCCTGCCCGACCTCGATCAGCTCACCCAGGAGGTGCGCATCGCCAGCAACGGCGACCGCCGCCTGGGCTGGCTCGCCGGCGTCTTCTACTTCGACGAGGACCTGCGGGCCGAGACCTTCAGCTACGACTCGCTGGCCGGCAACGTCCAGGACGGCTTCGCCTTCCAGACCCAGGACGCGCAGTCCTGGGCGGTGTTCGGGTCGCTCGACTACGAGGCGACGGAGCGCTGGCGGCTGCAGGCCGGTCTGCGCCTGTCGAGCGACGAGAAGGACTTCGCCGCGGAACGGCCGGACCCGACGTTCAACACCCCGACCGTGGCGCCGATCCGCCGCAGCACGGATGAGGAGTTCGCGAGCTGGGACCTCTCCGCCACCTACGCCGCCGCCGAGAACGTCAACGTCTACGGCCGCGTCGCCACCAGCTTCCGCGCCCCCAGCATCCAGGGCCGGATCCTCTTCTGCGCCGACTTCGCGGGCGGCACCGACCCGGCGACCAACTGTGTCGCGGTGGCCGACGAGGAGGAGATCCTGTCGACCGAGATCGGGGTGAAGAGCGAGCTCCTGGACAGGAAGCTGCGCTTGAACGCCACCGTCTACCGCTACGAGATGGACGGGCAGCAGATCGTCGCCGTCGGCGGCCAGTTCAACACCGCCACGCTCCTCAATGCCGACCAGACTGAAGGCTACGGATTCGAGGCCGACCTCGGATTCGCGCCCAGCAGCCGGTGGCTGCTGACGCTGGGCGTGAGCAACAACAACACCGAGATCCGGGACGACGACCTGAGTGTCGCTCCCTGCGGTGGCGGCTGCACCGTCCTCGACCCGATCGGACCGAACGGCGCGCTGGTCGACGGCAACAGCCTGCCGCACGCCCCGGAGTGGATCCTCAGCGGCATCCTCGACTACCGCCTGCCCGTGGGGCGCAACCTGTTCGCCGCCAGCCTCGACTGGTCCTACTACGACGAGAAGCGCTTCTTCCTCTACGAGTCGAGGGAGTTCCGCGGCGACGGCTTCGAGCTCGGCCTGCGCCTCGCCTACCTGCTTCGCGAGGGCCGCTACGAGGTGGCGCTGTTCGGCCGCAACCTGACCGACGAGGAGATCGTCCAGAACGGCATCGACTTCAACAACCTCACCGGCATGACCAACGAGCCCCGCATCCTCGGCGTCGAGCTGGTCAGCAGGTTCTGAAATCGTCACCGGGTCGCGGCGGGCCAGCGTCCTTCCGCGAGCAGCAGCTCGGCGTTGAGGAGGGCGGCGCCGGCGGCTCCTCGCATTGTGTTGTGGCCAAGCAGGACGAGCTTGAAGCCGCCCGCGGGACACGGCCGCAGCCGTCCCACCACCGCGGCCATGCCGCCCTCGTGGCCGACGTCCAGCCGGGGCTGCGGGCGATCCGGGTCGTCCAGCACGACGATCGGGCGTGCCGGCGCGCTCGGCAGACCCAGCTCCTGGGGGTGGGCGCGGAACCCGGCTAGCGCTTCGCGCACCTCCTCCACGTCGACGGCGCCGTCGAGGCGCATGAAGACGAGAGCCGTATGGCCGTCGACCACTGGCACGCGCGTCGCCTGCGCAGTGACGACCGCGGCCAGCGGCTCCACCGCCCCGTTGCGCAAGCGGCCGAGGATCTTGCCCGTCTCGGTCTCGATCTTCTCCTCCTCACCGGGGATGCGTGGCAGGACGTTGGCCATCGCGTCCAGAGCCGCGGTTCCCGGATAGCCGGCTCCTGAGAGGGCCTGCAGCGTGGCGATGTGGACCGAGAGCAGGCCGAAGCGAAGTTGCAGCGGGGCGAGGGCGAGGACCAGGGCGGCGACCGAGCAGTTCGGGTTGGTCACCAGGGCACCGGACCATCCTCGAGAGCGCCGCTGGACGTCGAGGAGGGCCAGGTGGTCGGCGTTGACTTCGGGAACGATCAGCGGCACGTCGGCGTCCATGCGATGGGAAGAGGCATTGCTCACCACCACGGTGCCGGCGGCCGCGAGCGCCGGTTCCAGCCGGCGGGCCGTGGCGGCGTCGAGAGCCGAGAACGCCAAGGGCACCGGCGGCAGCTCCTCGGGGACGACGACCGGAAGGCGGCGCACGGCCTCCGGCATCGGCTCGGGCGGGTGCCAGACGCAGGCCTCGGCGTAACAGCGCCCCGCCGAGCGGTCCGACGCGGCCAGCGCCACGGGCTCGAACCAGGGATGGTCGGCCAGGAGCTGCACAATGCGCTGTCCCACCACCCCGGTGGCGCCAAGCACGGCGACCGGCACGCGCTCCCCGCCTGGTGGCCGCCAGCTCATCCTCCGACTCCGACCGCCGCGGAGATCGGACCGCCGACGGCGCGCAGCGCGCGGTCGAGGTCCTCGATCAGGTCGTCGGGGTCCTCGAGGCCGATGGACAGGCGGACCAGGTCCTCCGGCAGCCGGCGCTCGCGGCGCACCTCCGCGGGGATCGCGGCATGCGACATGCGGCAAGGCAGGCTCGCCGTCGAGCCGACGCCGCCGAAGCTGACCGCCACCGGGAACAGCTCCAGGGCGTCCACCAGCGCCGCCGAGCGGGCGACCGAGCCAGTCTCGAAGCTCATCACCGGACCGAAGCCGCCGGCCTGGCGGAGCTGCAGAGCGCGGCCCGGGTGATCGGCGAGACCGGGATAGTGCAGCCGCGTCACGGCGGGGTGCGCGACAAGGAACGCCGCGATCCGACGGGCGGTCGCCTCCTGCCGTTCCACGCGCACGCCCAGGGTCTTGAGGCCGCGCAGCAGCAGCCAGGCGTCGAACGGAGCGAGCGCCGTGCCCTCCGCGTTCTGCCGGAACGCCAGGCGCTCGGCAACCTCGCTGCCGTGCACGGCCACCACGCCGGCGGTCAGGTCGCTGTGGCCGCCCAGCCCCTTGGTGGCCGAGTGCACGACGACGTCGGCACCCAGGGCGAGCGGCCGCTGCAGCCAGGGCGTCATGAGGGAGCCGTCGACCGCCAGCAGGACGTTGCGCTCGTGGCAGATCTCCGCGAGCGCGGCGAGGTCGACGACGCGCAGCAGGGGATTGGTCGGGGTCTCAATGAGCAGCAGCCGCGTGCGAGGGCCGATGGTGTCCCGCACGGCCTGCGGCCGGGTCGCGTTCACGTAGCGGGTGGAGAGTCCGAGCTCCGGAAGCACCCGGGAGAGCAGCCGGTCGGTGCCGCCGTAGAGGTCGTCGCCGGCGAGCACCTCGCCGTCGGGAGCGGCTAATCGCACGACCGCGGCTAGCGCCGCCAGGCCACTGCCGTAGGCCAGGGCGCGGGTCGCCCCCTCGAGGCGGGCGAGCTGCTCCTCCAGCGCTGCGCGGGTCGGATTGCCGCTGCGGCTGTAGTCGTAGGGCCCGGCCTCGCACGCACCGGGCTGGACGAAGGTGGCGGTCTGGTAGAGCGGCGTCGAGACGGCGCCGTACGGCTCGCCCGGCAGACGCCGATGCCGCACCAGCTCGGTAGCGGGCTTCATCGCGCCACCTCCCCGGCACCACGGTCGGTGCCGTCGAGCTGCGACGTCTCCTTGAGGTCGACACGGATGTCGGCCGCTTCAGATTCATGACGATTGCCTCTACTCCGACTGAGGCGGACCGCGTCCCTGCCGCCCGTCGCCGCTCGGCGCAGGCGCCACAGGTCGAAGAGATCGCCAAGCACTGCCTCCGCGGTGGGACGGCCGCCCGCGCCCTTCCCGGCGAGCCGCACCCGGCGAGCGCCCGCGAGCTCAAAGACCACGCGGTTCTCCTCGCCCCGCGCACCGGCCAGGAAGTGCCTGGCGGGCAGCACGAGCGGCCGCACCGCGGCCCGGACCCGGCCCTGGCGCAGCGTCAACGAGCCGACCAGGCACAGCCGTCTCCCGGCTGCGGTAGCGGCCCGCACGCGCTCCTCATCGAGCCCGTCGAGTCCCTGCCGCCGGACAACCTCGAACGGCAGCGTGGCGCGGAACGCCGCTTGCGCCAGCAGCACCAGCTTGCGCGCCACGTCGGAGCCGTCGAGATCGGCCGCCGGGTCGGCCTCGGCGAGACCCCGCCTGCGGGCCTCGGCGACGGCGGCGGCGAGCGCCTCCCCGCCCTCCAACCGCTCGAGCACGAAGCCGCAGGTGCCGTTGAGCACGCCGTGCACGGCTTCGAGGCGGCCGGTGGCGGCGAGCCGCGACGCCGTCTCGAGCACCGGAACCGCTCCTCCCACCGCGGCGGACGCACGCAACGACCCACCGCCGGTCGAACGGTTCGCCAGCAGCCACGGCGCCGCCGCCAGCGCCGCCTTGTTGGCGCTCACCACGTCGCGGCCCGAGGCGAGCGCCCGCTCGAGCAGCGCCCGCGCCGGATCGGCGCCGGGCAGGGCCTCGACCACGACGTCCGCCGGCCGCTCGAGCAGCGCCCAGGGGTCGGCGCAGAGCAGCGGCGCCGGCACGCCGTCGTCGCGATGGCGGGCGACGTCACGCACCGCCACGCCCACGACCTGAAAGTGTTCCGGGAGCGCCGCGAGCCGGCGAAAGACCGCCCGCCCCACGTGGCCCAGCCCGAGGATCGCAACCGTGAGCGGCGCCACGTCCCGATGCGGAACCGGCGTCGCCGGCCGGTCGCCGACACGGGTCGCGAACTCCCGCGCCGGCGCCGCCACCTCCAGCGCGAACCCCTCCCGTTCGGCGAAGGCGAGCGCCCGATGTTGGACCACCCCGTTGCCGACCGCCGCCGCCTGCTCCCAGGTCAAGGACGAGAACAACCGGGGAGCCGCTCCTGCAACGCCCGCAGCCGACGTAGCGGCCGAGCTCGTCTCGGCCGATCGCATGGCGGCCGACGGACCACGCGGCTTCACCGCGCGCTGCCCGTCGGCCGCTACAGTCCGATCCGGCGGCCGGTCTTCGAAGATGCCCGACACGTCTTTCAGCAGGCGACAGCGCGCGCCCAGGCGATGCGCCACGAAGACGGCCGTCATGTCGCTGCCGCCGCGGCCCAGCAGGGTGGCCACCCCGCGGCCGTCCACCGCCTGGAAGCCGGGCAGCACCGCCACCGGACAGGCGTCCAGCGCCTGCTCGAGCCGCCGGCAATCGACGTGGGCCGGGTCGGCCTCGAGCCCCGGACCCGTCGTGGTTAGCCCTACGCCCGCCGGATCGAGCACCCGCGCCGGCACGCCGGCCTCGTCGAGGTGGAGCGCCAACAGCCCGGCCGTCCGCCGCTCGCCGACGGCGAGCAGCAAGGCGAGGGCGGACGCCTCCGCGGTGGTTCCCGATTCGACGCGCGCTTCGGCCGCCAGACGATCGGTGATGCCGGCGAAGGCCGACACCACCGCGATCACCCGGTGGCCGAGCCGCCACCAGCGGTAGATCTCGTGGACGGCCACCGGGAGGTCGGCCTCGCTACGCAGGACCGAGCTGCCGAACTTGAGGACGATGGTCGGGGCGCCCTCGTCGGCAGCCTGGAGATCGGTCACCACGTCACCGCGGACCGAAGCGGCCGGCGGACCACGACGCTTTGCGGCGCGGTGCCCTGCCGGCCGTGGCCCGCGGCCGGCAGAGACGCCGGCCGCTTCAGGGTTCTGGTGGACGCTCACCGGGCGGCCTCCACGGGCGCAACGCGAGCCAGCGCCTGGTCGAGGTCGGCGATCAGGTCCGCCGGCTCCTCCAGTCCGACCGACAGGCGGATGAGCCCGCCGGTGACTCCGATGCGCCGGCGATCGGCCTCGGGAACATCGCTGTGGGTCATGGTCTCCGGGTGAGTAGCCAGGCTCTCGGCGGCGCCCAGGTTCTCCGCCAGCGACCAGACGGTGAGCGCGGCGAGGAAGCGCTCCGCGGCGGCCCCGCCTCCCCGTGGCTCGAAGGCCACCATGCCGCCGCCGGTCGCCTGCTGGCGCCGCGCCAGCTCCGCCTGCGGGAAGTCGTCGAGGCCCGGATAGAGGACCCGCTCGACGGCCGGATGCGCGGCGAGGAAGCGGGCGATCTCCAGGGCGTTCTCCGAGTGCCGCCGCATGCGCAGCGGCAGGGTCTTCAAGCCCCGCAGAGTGAGCCAGGCCTCGAACGGAGACTGCCCGCAGCCCAGGGCGTTCTGGTGGAAACGGAACCGCTCGCGGAGCTCCGCGTCGCACGTCAGCAGCGCTCCGCCGACCGTGGCGTTGTGCCCCTCGATGTATTTGGTCGTCGAATAGACGACGATGTCGGCTCCGAGCTCCAGCGGCCGCTGCAGCGCGGGAGTGAGCAGCGTGTTGTCGACGGCCAGCGGCACCCCCGCGCGCCGGGCGATCGCCGCCGCCGCCGCGAGGTCGGTGAGGCGCAGCGTCGGGTTGCCCGGCGACTCGACGAGCAGCAGCCGGGTGCGCGGCGTGATGGCCTCTTCCAGGGCCCGGGCGTCGGCGCTGTCGACGAAGCTCGCGGTGACGCCGAACCGCGACAGCACCTGCTCGAGCAGCCGCACCACGCCGCCGTAGACCACCTCGCCGACCACCACGTGGGACCCGGCGTCGAGCGTCGCCACGAAGAGCGTGGTGAGCGCCGCCATGCCGCTGGCGAAGCAGACCGCCGGCAGGGCGCCCTCCAGCTCTCCCAGGTTGCGCTCGAGAGCGGCGACCGTCGGGTTGGCGGTACGTGAGTAGGTATAGCCCTTGTGCCGGCCCACGCTCTCCTGCACGAAGGTGGTGGACTGGTAGATCGGGGTCAAGATGGCCCCGGTCGCGGGATCCGGCGCCAGCCCGCCGTGGATCGCCAACGTGGCGAGGTCGTGGGTACTGGGGGCTTCGGATTCGGTCGGCTGCGGCATGCGGTGTCTCCTCCTGATCTGTGAGGAAGGACACCCGCCGCCCGAATGCAAAAGACCCGCTCTCCGATGCACCAGAAGAGCGGGTCTTCGCCGCGGACACTTCGTTGCCACGATTCGTGGCCACATCTCCGATCCGACTTCTACCCGGCCGAGACGAGCTCGACCGCCGAGCCGGAGCGGGAGGCACCTTGGGTGTCCGTCCCAGGTTGCCGGGCCCGGGGACTCCCCCCGGACCGCTCCTGATGCAGGCCGAAGAATACCCGAGGCCCGACGGATGTCAAGACCCGTCCGCGCGGTGGGTGGAACTCGTAGCCCGCCTTGGCTTGACAACCGACAGCGGTACACATAAGTTCCCGTACCATGCGACGTAGCTCGGACATCCGGTCCTGGTGGGGCTACCTCTACTATGCCAGCCCAAAATGGCCGGCGGAGGTGGGCTGTCTGAGCTGATGCGAACCTAGAAAACCACACAGAAAGCCTCACAGATCGAAACGCCGGCCCTTAGACGGGCCGGCGTTTCGCGTTTGTGACGCAAGCGTCCGGAGGTCGTGGAGATGAACGAGATCGCGCCCGAGCGACTGCTGGTCAGCCGCGAGACCCGCGAGAGGAAGACCGTGGTGCGAGTGGGGAGCGTCCCTATCGGGGACGGGAATCCGGTGATCATCGCCGGACCCTGCTCCGTCGAATCGCAGGATCAGATCCTGGCTTGCGCCCAGGAGGTAGCGAAACGCGGAGGGCATCTCCTGCGCGGCGGGTGCTTCAAGCCGCGCACCTCCCCCTATAGCTTTCAAGGGCTGGGCCTTCCCGGCATAAGGCTGCTGGCCGAGGCGGGTCGGGCCAGCGGCCTGATGGTCGAGATCCACCCCGCACCCGAGCGCGCCCTGAGCGACGGTCCGCAGGCACTCACGTTCGACGACTTCGCCGACCTGACTCGCCGCCTGGCAGCGCCACTTCTCCCCCAAACGCGACGCCAAACCCGTCGAGTACCCTCGCACTCATGAGCATCGAAGCGCTGCGACGCGAGCTGGAGACGCTCGACGACGACATCCTGCGGCGGGTGGCGGAGCGCCAGCGGATCGCCCGCCGGATCGAAGAGGTGAAGGCGCTTGACGGCCTGCCGATCCGGGACTTCGCGCGCGAGCGCCAGGTGCTCGAGCGTGGTCTGGCGATCGCCGAAGAGGTGGGGCTCGACGCGACGCTGGCGCGGGAGATCCTCGCCCGGCTCATTCGGTCTTCGTTGACCGTGCAGGAGCGCCACCGGGTCGCCTCGGCGAGCCGCGGCGAGGGGCGCACTGCCCTGGTCATCGGCGGCGCCGGCCGGATGGGGGCGTGGTTCGTCCGCTTCCTCGCCGCACAGGGATATCGAGTGAGAGTCGCGGACCCCGCGGGGCCTCTCCCCGGAGCCGCCCACTGGCAGGACTGGCGCGATGCCCCGACGAGCCACGACCTCACCGTCGTGGCCGCCCCCCTGCGGGCGAGCCGCGAGATCCTGGAAGAGCTGGCCGAGCGGCCGCCCGCGGGCGTCGTCCTGGAGCTGGGCTCGGTCAAGGCACCGCTCGCCGACCCCCTGACCCGCTTGGCCGGACGCGGTGTCGACGTGGCCTCGATCCATCCCCTCTTCGGGCCTGACACCGACCTGCTGTCCGGCCGGCATGTGGCGCTCATCGACCTCGGCCGGCCGCGCGCCACCGGGGCGGCCCGCGCGCTGTTCGCCTCGACGATGGCCACGCTGGTCGAGATGACCCTCGAAGAGCACGACCGCCTCATGGCCTGGGTCCTCGGCCTCTCCCACGCCCTCAACCTCGTCTTCGCGCGAGCGTTGCGCGCCTCGGGCGTCCCCGTCGCTGACCTCGATCGCCTGGCGAGCCCCACGTTCGACGCACAGCTCTCGGTGGCGCGCCGGGTGCTGACCGAGAACCCTCATCTCTACTTCGAGATCCAACACCTCAACCCGCACGGCGGCCAGGCCCTCGCCGCTCTCGCCGAGGCCGCCGAGACGCTGAGGTCACTGATCGGAGAGGGAAACGAGCGCCGGTTCATTGCCTGGATGAAACACTGCCGGCGAGACATCGGGTGAACGCCGGCAGCCCCCTGCGCCCCTCCCCACATGCGAGGAGTTGACAGATTGCCCGCGTGCAGAAACAATGCGCGCCTCATGAGCGCTGCGCTGCGCCACCATCTGCATCATCACGGTATCCCCAGCGGGGCCGGATGACGGTGGTGCAATTGCAGTAAGCGCTCTCGACACGCCGGCCCTTCCGAGGCCGGCGTCGTAGCTTTCGGACCCCACTTCAACCGATTCAGACGGCGGCCTCGCAGGACCGGCACCAGGAGTGCCGGTGATGAACGACTGCCGACCTGTACCCCTTCAACTGGCCCTGCCCAAGGGCCGGATGCAGCGGGAGGTGTTTCGCCTGCTCGAGGACGCGGGCCTCCCCGTCGCGGCGCCCGATCGGGACTACCGGCCGCGGCTGCCGGATCCTTCGCTGCAGGCCAAGCTGCTCAAGCCCCAGAACATCGTCGAGATGCTGGCGGCCGGCTCGCGGGACCTCGGATTCGCCGGACGGGACTGGGTCGAGGAGCTGGACGTGGAGCTGGTGGAGCTGCTCGACACCGGCCTCGATCCCGTGCGCCTGGTGGCCGCGACGCCGGCGGCGGTGCTGGAAGGGGGGCGGCTGCCCGCGCGGCCCCTGGTGGTGGCGTCGGAGTACGAGCGCCTGACGCGCGCCTGGATCGCCCGGCGCGGGCTCGCCGGCACCTTCCTCAAGAGCTTCGGTGCCACCGAGGTCTTCCCGCCCGAGGACGCCGACCTGGTGGTCGACCTGACCGCCACCGGGGCGACGCTGCGAGCCCACGGCCTGGTCGTCGCCGAAGAGCTGATGCTCTCCTCCACCCGCCTCTACGCCAGCCCGCAGGCGATGGCCGACCCGGCGCGGCGCGACCGGATCGAGCAGCTCACGCTCGTCTTCACGGCGATCCTCGCGGCACGGCAACGCGTGATGGTGGAGGTGAATGTGCCGCGCGAGCGCCTGGAGGCGGTGGTGCAGGCGCTGCCGGCGATGCGCAACCCGACCGTCGCGCTTCTGCACGGCGGTGCCGGCTACGCCGTCAAGGCGGCGGTGCCCCGCAGCAGCCTGCCGCGGCTGATCGCCGAGCTGAAAGCCCGAGGCGGCACGGATCTGGTCGTCGTCAATCTACAGGGGGTCGTGCCATGAGCGATCGGGGATCGATCAAGCCGTATCGCCGAAACCGGCCGCCGCAGCCGATCGATCTGTGGCTGGACGGCAACGAGGGCGCGGCGCCGCCGCACGACCTCCTCGTCCGTCTCGCGGGATCGGCGGACGGCAATCTCCTGTCTCGCTATCCGAACGCCTCCACCTTGGAGTCGGCGCTCGCCGCCCGCTTCGGAGTGCCGGCGGAGTCCGTGCTGGTGACCGCCGGCGCCGACGAGGCCCTGGACCGGATCTGCCGCGCCTTCCTTGGACCCGGGCTCCGAGCACTGACCACGGTCCCGACGTTCGCCATGTTGCCCCGCTACGTGGACCTCGCGGGCGCGGCGCTCGACGCCGTCGAGTGGTGGGACGGCCCGTTTCCGCAGTCGGCGCTCCGGCGTGCCGTTGCCGAACGCCGACCGGCCGTCGTCTTTCTCACCTCCCCGGTCAACCCCACCGGGCGGCCGGTGCCGACGGCCGCCCTGCGAGCCCTGGCGGGGGCGGACTGCGCCGCCGTCCTGGTCGCCGACCTGGCGTACGTGGAGTTCGCGGACGAGGACCCGACCGCAGAGCTGCTGGCCTCTCCGGGGGCGCTCGTCGTCAGGACTCTGTCCAAGGCGTGGGGGCTGGCTGGCTTGCGGGTGGGGTACGTCCTCGGATCTCCTGAACGGATCGAGTCCCTGCGCGCCGCCGGCGGGCCCTATTCCGTCGCCGCTTTCTCGTTGACGCTGGCCGCCGCCTGGCTGCACGAGGGCGAGAGCGCGGTGGCGACAGCGGTGGCGCGCGTCCGCGAGGAGCGGCGCGAGCTGGCGTGCCGCCTGCGCGGCGCCGGCTTAGAAGTGCCCGAGTCGCAGGCGAGTTTCGTCCTCGCCCGCGGCCGCAGCGCCGCCTGGCTGGGCGACGCGCTGGCGGGGCTGGGCATCGCCGTGCGCCGGATCGACGACCCGAGCGGTCCCGGGGCGGTACGCCTCACCTGCCCCGGCGGCGAGGCGCAGCATCGCCTGCTCGCGGGGCTCGACGCCGCGCTGGAACCCCAGGCGCTGCTGCTCGACCTCGACGGCGTGATCGCCGACGTGCGCGAGAGCTACGACCGGGCGATTCTCGCCACCGCCGCGCAGCGGGGCGTCACTGCCACCCTGGAGGACGTCGATCGGGTACGCAACGCGGGTCACGCAAACGACGATCTCGAAGTGACGCGGCGGCTGCTCGCCGCGAGCGGCGTTCAGGTGTCCGCGGAAGAGACCGAGCAGCGCTTCACGGGGTTGCTCGAACAGGGACTGTGGAGATACGAGCGGCCACGGGTGTCACCGCAGCGCCTCACGGAGTGGGCGAGACGCATGCTGCTAGGCGTGGTCACCGGAAGACCCCGACGCGAGGCGCTGCGCTTCCTCGAGCGCTGCGGCCTCGCCCCGGCCGTCTCCGCCCTCGTCTGCCGCGAGGACGCCCCGCTCAAGCCCGATCCCGCGCCCGTGCGGCAAGCCCTCGCGGCACTGCGTGTCGAGCGGGCCTGGATGGTCGGCGACACACCGGACGACATGACGGCGGCCCGCGGCGCCGGAGTCGTGCCGATCGGCGTCGTACCGCCGGGGGCCGACCGCGTCGCCTGTGAACGGGCACTGCTGAGCGCCGGCGCCGCACGGGTGCTCGGCCACCCCGAAGACCTGGAGGAGCTCCTGCCATGACGAGCCGAACGGAAACCCTCGGCACCCGGACCGCCGCCGTCGAGCGCCGTACCCGCGAGACGCAGGTCGAGGTGCTTCTCGCACTCGACGGCACGAGCACGACGGAGATCGCCACCGGCATCGGCTTTCTCGATCACCTGCTGCAGCAGGTGGCGCTCCACGGCGGGCTCGACCTGACGGTGCGCTGCCAAGGCGACCTGCACGTCGACGACCACCACACCGCCGAAGACGTGGCATTGACCCTGGGTCAGGCACTCGATCGCGCGCTCGGAGACCGCTCCGGCATGGCTCGCTTCGGCTGGGCCTACGCGCCCCTCGAGGAGACCCTGGCACGCGCCGTGGTCGACCTGGCGGCACGGCCGTTCGCCGTCATCCGCCTGGGCCTCGAGCGAGAGCGGCTGGGAGCCCTGAGCTGCGAGAACGTCCCCCACATCTTGCGCTCCCTGTCGGCGGCAGGTCGCTTCACGCTGCACGTCGAGGTCCTGCACGGCGACAACGACCACCACCGTGCCGAGGCCGCGTTCAAGGCGCTGGGGCTGGCGCTGCGCGCGGCCGTTGCACGGCGCGGGTCCGAGGCAGCGAGCACCAAGGGGGTGCTGTGATGCGCCGCCGACGGAGTCCACGCCGAGCGGCCGACCGGCGTCGGGAGGCGTCGAGATGAATCGCCGAATCTTCCTTCTGCCGACCGGTGCGGCCAACACGGCCTCGATGACGGTGGCTCTCGAGAGGCTCGGAGCGGAGGTGTGCACGGTGTCGAGTCCGGACACCGTGCGCGCGGCACCCAGGCTCGTCGTTCCCGGCGTCGGAGCCTTCGGCCCGGCGATGTCGAGGTTGCGGCGCGACGGAGTGGCCGAATCTCTGGCGGATCGCCTGCGCACAGGGCGACCGACGCTGCTCGTCTGCCTCGGTCTCCAGCTCCTCGCCGAACGGAGCGAGGAGAGCCCCGGGATCCCGGGGCTCGGGCTGGTGTCCAGTCGAGCGACACCCTTCCCCTCCGGCTTGCGTTCTCCGCAGCAGGGCTGGAACCGCGTCGAGCCCGACGGCGGCGGGCTCGTCGCGCCCGGTCACGCCTATTTCTCCAACGGCTTCCGCCTGATCGAGGCCCCCGCCGGCTGGCAGGTGTCGTGGAGCGACCACGGCGGACGGTTCATCGCCGCCCTGGAGCGCGGATCGGTGCTGGCCTGTCAGTTCCACCCGGAGCTCTCGGGTGACTGGGGCGTAGACCTGCTCGAACGATGGTTTGCGGCCGCACTTCCAGATCGAACAGCGGCAGCCGCGGCACCGCCTACCGCCGCGTCGGTCTACGGCCGGCCGCATCAGGATTCGTCTGAATCGACGTTAGCCGTTCGGCTCGTGCCGTGCCTCGACGTCCGCGACGGCCGCGTGGTCAAGGGGGTCCGGTTTCGCGGCCTCCGGGATGCCGGCGACCCGGCGGTGCTGGCCGCCGCCTACGCCGGCGCGGCGGCCGACGAGCTGGTGCTCCTCGACGTGAGCGCCACACCGGAAGGCCGCGCGACCGCCGTCCGCACGGTGCGTGAGGTCCGCCGCGTGCTGCCCCTGCCGCTCACCGTCGGCGGCGGCGTGCGCTCGGTGGACGACGCGGTGCGCCTGCTCGACGCCGGCGCCGACAAGGTGGCTGTCAACACCGCGGCGGTCGAGAACCCGGAGCTGCTCACCGCTCTCGCGGCCCGCTGCGGCCGCCAATGTGTCGTCGTGGCGGTCGACGCCGCACGCGGCGGAGACCTGACGGCACGCCCGCCGTCTCGGGCGCACCGGCACGCCGTGACGTCGCCGCGCGCCGGACAGAAGGATGGGCGCGGCTGGAAGGTGGTCGTCCGCTCCGGGCGCCGGCGCCTGGACCTGGACGCCGTGGCCTGGTGCCGGCGAGCGGTCGAGGCGGGAGCGGGCGAGATCCTGCTCACGAGCTGGGATCGCGACGGCACCGGCGACGGCTACGACAGCGAGCTGATCGCCGCCGTGCGCGCGGAGGTCGAGGTGTCCATCGTCGCCTCCGGCGGCGCCGGGCGGGCGGAGCACCTGGCTGCGGCCGTCGCCGCCGGAGCCGACGCCGTCCTGCTCGCCTCCCGGCTCCATCTGGGCGAGCTCTCGATCGCCGAGCTCAAAGCGTTTCTGTTTCACCGCGGCTTCGAGGTGCGCTCGTGATCGTCCCGTCGATCGACCTCGTGCGCGGCGAGGCGGTGCAGCTCGTCGGAGGGGAGAGGCACGCGTTGACCGCCGGCGATCCGCGACCTCTGGCCGCCCGCTTCGGCCGTGTCGGCGAGGTCGCTGTCGTCGATCTCGACGCCGCGCGCGGCGAGGGGAACAACAGCGCAATCGTAGAAGCGCTCTGCCGGCTCGCCCCCTGCCGCGTGGGGGGCGGGATCCGCTCCGCCGCCGCCGCCCGGCGTTGGCTCGCCCGCGGCGCCAGCCGGGTGGTCGTGGGCACCGCCGCCGATCCGGACGTGCTCGCCGACATCCCACCGGAATCCGCGATCGTCGCGCTAGACGCCCGCCACGGCGAGGTCGTGGTGGAGGGATGGCGGCGGCGCACCGGCCGCGCCGTCGAGGAGAGGATGCGCGAGCTCGCCGGCTTGACGAGCGAGTTCGTGGTCACCTTCGTCGAGCGGGAAGGCCGGCTGGCCGGAGTCGACCTCGAGCGCGTGGCGGCGCTGCGCGATGCCGCCGCACCCGCGCGCCTCACGGTGGCCGGTGGTATCCGCTCCGCCGCCGACATCGCCGCTCTCGACCGCCTCGGCGTCGACGCGCAGGTCGGCATGGCCCTGTACACCGACCGGATCGGCCTGACCGAGGGCTTCGCCGCCCCGCTCGTCGCGGACCGGGCCGACGGGCTATGGCCCACCGTGGTGACGGACGAGCTGGGCATCGCTCTCGGGCTGGCCTGGTCGAGCCCGGCGAGCCTCGAACAGGCGATCGAGAGCGGGCACGGCGTGTACCACTCCCGCGCGCGCGGGCTGTGGGTCAAGGGGTCGATCTCGGGCGCCACCCAGGAGCTGCTGCGCGTGGAGGCCGATTGCGACCGGGACGCCCTGCGCTTCACCGTCCGCCAACGCGGACCCGGCTTCTGTCACCGAAACACCGCGACCTGCTGGGGTGGGGCACGGGGCCTGCAGCGCCTGGAAGCGACAATCCACGACCGCCTCGTTTCCGACGGACGGACCGACGACATCGCAAGATCCGGCCACTCCAGGCCTGAAACGGCCGGCGTCCCTGCCGGCCGAACGACGGCCGACACGCAGGTCGGCCGCTTCAGGCGCGATGCCGCGCCATCGTCGTCCTACACGGCGCTGCTCGGCCGCAGCCCGGCGCTGCTGGCGACCAAGCTCCGTGCGGAAGCAGACGAGCTGGCCCGCGCCGGCGACCGCGAGTCGGTCCGCTGGGAGGCCGCCGACCTCCTCTACTTCACGCTCGTGGCCATGGGACGGGCAGGCGTGTCCCTGGCCGAGGTCGCCGGGGAGCTGGACCGCCGTGCCGCCCTGGGAGGCAGCCGGGAGGATCGATCGTGACGCGGCGGCTCCTGCCAAGACGCGCACCCGAGGACATGGTGGCGCGTCGGTACGAACCGGATGCCGCGACCTTCGAGCGGGCAAGGGAGATCGTCGACTCGGTGCGGGCGGGCGGCGAGCCGGCGCTGCGGCGCTGGGCCGCGGAGCTGGATGGGCTCGCCCCCGACGCTCCGTTAGTCCTCGCCCGCGACCTGCTCGAGGAGGCGTGGTGCGAGCTCGACACGACGACCCGGGACCTCTTGACGCGGACTGCCGAGCGGATCGCCGCCTTCGCCCGCTATCAACGCCGCTGCCTGGTGGATCTCGACCTGCCGCTGCCAGGCGGCGCCGCCGGCCACACCGTCCTGCCGCTCGAGCGTGCCGGCTGCTACGCCCCAGGCGGCCGTGTCCCCCTGCCGTCCAGCGTGCTGATGACCGCGGTGACGGCCAGGGAGGCGGGGGTGGAGTCGATCTGGGTCGCCTCGCCACGTCCCCAGCCGGCTGTCCTCGCCGCGGCCTGGATCGCCGGCGCCGAGGCGGTCGTGGTGGTCGGAGGCGCTCAGGCGATCGCCGCGCTCGCCTTCGGCGCCGGTCCGGTGCCGGCCTGCGACATCGTGGTCGGTCCCGGGAATCGTTGGGTCGAGGCGGCCAAGCGCCTGGTCTCCGGCTGGGTGCGCACTGGCCCGCAGGCGGGCCCCAGCGAGCTGGTCGTCGTGGCCGACGCTTCCGCCAACCCCAGCCAGGCAGCTGCCGACCTGCTCGCCCAGGCTGAGCACGATCCGGACGCGCGCGTGTGGCTCGTCGCCCTGGACGAGGCGACCCTCGAGGCCGTCGAGGCGGCGCTGGCCCGACAGCTTGATGCCCTCGACCGCGCCGCCGAGCACACAGCTTCCACGTCAGCGGGAGTAGCACGTACGGCCCTTGCCTCCAGCGGCGCCGTGGTCGTGCCGAACCTCGATGAAGCCGCGGCGCTGTGCGACCGGCTGGCGCCCGAGCACCTGAAGCTCGCCGTTGCGGACCCTAAAGGGCTTGCCACCCGGCTCCGGCACGCCGGTGCGCTCTTCCTCGGGACCCACACGAGCGTCGTGCTCGGGGACTACGGAGCAGGCCCCAACCACGTACTCCCTACGGGCGGAGCGGCGCGCTCTTTCGCCGGCCTGTCGGTCTTCGATTTCCTGCGCATCCGCACCTGGCTGCGCATCAACGACCCGACCGCCGCTGGGCCTCTCTTCACCGACACGGCGGCGCTCGCCGAGGTCGAAGGACTTCCGGCCCACGCTATGGCGGCGCGAACCGCTTCCTGAGGGCAACGCCCTGAGGACGAGCAAGACTGCCGAAACGCTATTCCGAGCTCTTGCGAGGATCGTGGTCACGTGCGCGTACTCGCAAACGCGTGAACCCGTCCTGGTTCTTCAACCTGCGGTAGCGCCTTGATGAAACTATCTAGTCATGATACTAGTTAGAATATGAAGACGCAGGAGATCGGCATCTTCGAGACGAAGACGCACCTCTCGGAGATCCTTCAGAAGGTCGAGAGGGGGATGCGCTTTGTCATCACCAAGCGGGGCCGGGCCATCGCCGAGCTCCGTCCCCTGGAGGCGGAGAAGCGCCCCCTCGAGCGGGGCTGCGCCGCCAATCCCGGCTACCGAATGTCCGCGGACTTCGACGAGCCCCTGGAAGATCTCGCGGACTACGTGTGAAGCCGCTGCTCCTCGACACCCACACCTTCCTGTGGTTCGTCTTCGACGACCCTCGGCTGTCGGTGCCGGCTGCGGCCGCGATCTCCGATGCGGAAGTCGAGCCCATCCTGAGCATCGCCAGCCTATGGGAGATCACGATCAAGCGGCAGCTGGGCAAGCTCGACCTGGGGATGGATCTGACCACCTTCTTTCGGCGGTATATCGAAGAGCGAAGCGTGACCGTGCTCTCCATCGAGTCCAGCCATCTCATCGCGTACGACGAGCTCCCGCTGCACCATCGCGACCCCTTCGACAGACTCCTGGTGGCGCAGGCGAGGGCACTGGATGCACCGATCGTCACCGCCGACCCTAACTTCGAGGGATACGAGCTCGAAATCGTCTGGTGACGCCTGATCGGTTCGCACGCCGTAGCCTCACCAGAACAGGTTCAAGGGCAACTACTGCCCGCTGACCGACACCATCCGCTCCTTCGACGAGCTGTGCGAGGGCCAGTGGGACCATCTGCCCGATCAGGCGTTCATGTACGTGGGCGCCATCGAGGAGGCGGCGGAGC
>JBOGJI010000228.1:0-18558 GCA_050747865.1 Thermoanaerobaculia bacterium | reverse complement strand
TGGAGGCGAACCCCACTGCTGCGGCCTATGCCGAGGCGATTCGCACGCTGCGCGCGCTCGGCGACGATCGGTCCGCAGCCGCCGTACTCGCCCAAGCTCGCAGCCGCTGGCCCGACGACCCCGAGCTGCAAGAGCTGGCGGGCTAGGTAACTCACAGGAGTAGTCAGTTACGTCGAATGTCAGTAAACTCGACACATGTTTGTGAACCGTGAGTCCGAGCTGGAGGCGCTCCAAGAATGGTGGCAGCGTCCTGGCGCAAGCCTGGCGCTGCTATGGGGGCGCCGTCGAGTCGGGAAGACGGCGCTGCTGCATGCGTTCTCCCAGGGACGCCGCACGGTGTTCCACACCGCTGCCGGTAGGCCGGTGACGGACGAGCTGCGCTTGCTCTCAGAGGCCGCCAGTCGGACGCTGGAACCCGGTCTGCGAGATCTTGCCGGTCGTCCGTTCCTCGACTGGGACGATGCATTGGAGTTCCTCGCAGGTGTGGCCGAAGAACCCCTCCTGCTCGTGCTCGATGAATTTCCCGAGCTCGTAGCGCGTACGCCCGAGCTGCCTGGGATCTTACGGGCGTTCTGGGACCGCGCCCGGTCGCGCACCCATCTGCGCGTGCTGCTCTGTGGATCGGCGGTCCGCTCGATGACCGCCATGCAGGAAGAGCGCGCTCCCCTGTACGGCCGCTTCGACTTGGCTCTCCACCTCCGCCCGTTCCGCCCACACGAAGCGGCGCCGATGCTTCGCCGACTGCCGCCTGCCGATCGCGCTCTGGTGTTCGGCCTCGTGGGGGGAGTGCCTCTCTACCTCGCATGGTGGGATCAGGGCATGAGCCTGCGCGAGAACCTCCTGCGGCTTGCGTGCACACCCGGCGGGCAGTTACTGACCGAGGGACAGCTCGTCCTTGCAACCGAAGGCGACACCAGTGACTTGAGCTCCCTGGTCCTACGCGCGATTGCGGCCGGGCGTACGCGGTACGCCGAGATCGCACAAGCGGTGAAAGCCGAGCCCGCGCGCACGCTCGAACGCCTGATCGAGCTGGGGCTCGTCGAGCGCATGGTGCCGGTGACCGAGCGGGAAGGCCGCACCCGACGTCGTATGTACCGCCTTGCGGATAACTTCCTCGCTTTCTGGCTCGGCGTTCTCGACCGATACCGCTCAGCGATCGAACGCGGATTGGGTCGCGAGGTGGTGGCGACGCTGATCAAGGATCTGGACGATTACATGGGCGAACGGTGGGAGGCAGCCTTTCGCCAGCATCTCATCCACCTCGCGGTGGCCGGTGAGTTGGGGGCAGACATCGTGGACATTGGTCGATTTTGGCGCGACTCACCGCCGACGGAGATCGACGCTGTCGTCCTTGCCGGACGTCGTCGCGAGGCTGTGCTCGTTGGCGAGGCCAAATGGGCCAAGCGTATCGACGCAGCGCGGGCTGTTCGCCAGCTCGAGCTCAAGGCGGCGGCGCTCCCTCGCCGCGCCCCCGAGCTCCGCTACGCGGTCGCTGCCCGTGAAACGGTCACACACCCACACGGTACCCTGGCGGTCACCGCCGGCGACATATTCGGCATCTAGGTTCATCACTCGTTCCGGCGCTCCTCCGGGAGCGCGGCTACGCGACTGGACCGCGAAGCGCTGCGCGGCCTCTATCTCGTGCGGGGGAAGGCCCTGGCTTCGTTGGGCGAAGATGCGGGGGCGATCGCCGCCGTCCACAGCGAGAGCCCCTCGCGTCCCTATTCCCGAACGACGAGATAGCGTCCCGTCGGAGGAGAGATCAGGCGGCGGGAGCGGCCAGACGGCCAGATGATCTCGACGGCGTCGACCAAGCTGTCGCCGAAGCCGAACAGGGCCCGGCGGTCGGAGGAAGACTGGTAGCTGTCGCCGGCCAGGATCCAGCGCACCTGGCGGCCGCGATCGCTGACCAACACCACTCGAGAGCCCACGGCCTCGGTGTTGGGTGGGGCGCCGCGGAGCGTCACGCCGACCCACTCGCTCCGCGTCCCGTTCTCCAGCAGCACTGCCGGACCCCCGTTCTCGAGGAGCGCGAGGTCGGGGTCGCCATCGTTGTCGAAGTCGGCGGCGGCCAGGCCGCGTGCGACCATGGGCCGCTCGTCCAGGAATCGGCAGCGCAGCTCCGAGAATCGACCACGACCGTCTCCGAGGAGGACCTGGGCGCGCTGGGCATGGGTCACGTTCTCGCGCTCGGGCCGCTCGAAGATGTGGCCGTTGGCGATGTAGAAATCGAGGTCTCCATCGAGGTCCAGATCCAGCAACCCGATCCCGAAGGCGAGCAGGTTGAACGACGGCATGCCGAAGCCGCTCGCCGCCGCGACGTCCTCGAAGAGCATCTCCCCGAGATTGCGATAGAGGGTGTTGGTCTCGACGTCGAAGTTGGTGACCGCCAGGTCGGGATCGAGGTCGCCGTCGACGTCTCCCACGGCGATCCCCATCCCACCCTCGGGCTTGCCGTCGCGGTTGGCGGCGGTGCCGGACGCGAGCGAGAGATCCTCGAAGCGTCCGGAGCCGAGGTTGCGAAAGAGGAAGTTCAGCGTCTCGTCGTTGGCCACGTAGACGTCCGGGCGCCGGTCCCCGTCCAGGTCGACGAAGACGACGCCCAGACCGCGCCCGCCGGCGGCGCCGATCCCGGTTGCCTCGGTGGCGTCCTCGAACGTTCCGTTGCCGCGGTTGCGGTAGAAGCGATCGCCACTGCCGACGAAGAGCGACGGGTCGCAGTACTCGCGCTCGCCGGTCGTGGGATCGCCGCAGAAGATCTGCTCCTCCGGGTCGTACTCCACGTAGCGCGTGACGTAGAGGTCGAGGTCCCCGTCGGCGTCCGCGTCGGCCAAGGCGGCCGACGAGCTCCAGCCGTCGAGCCCGAGGCCGGCCGCCCGTGTCCGGTCGGCGAAGGTGCCGTCCCCCTGGTTGGCGAGCAGAGCGTCCGGACCGTAGTTCGTCAGGTAGAGATCGGAGCTCCCGTCCCCGTCTACATCGGCGGCCACGACTCCCTGGCCGTAGCCCCGCTCTCCGGCGCTGCTCTTGACGGTCACGTCGACGAACCGGCCGTCGCCGAGGTTGCGGAAGAGCCGGTTGCCGGCAGCGGCGCTCCCGTCCGGCGGGAACGGCCCGGACTGCACGAGATAGAGGTCCAGCCAGCCGTCGCCGTCGAAGTCGAGCCAGGCGACCCCGGCGCCCATGGTCTCTGGCAGGTGCTTCTCGCCCCGGCCGCCTCGCCGATGGCGAAACGTCACGCCGGCGCTCTCGGTGGCGTCGCGCAGCAGCAGCGGCCCGCAGCGTGTCATCGATCCGCGATCGAGTACCGCCTCTTGTGCCCCGGCTGCCGCGACGGCCCCAGCGACCGTCGCCAGAGCCACCGCGGCCGGAACCTTGCGGACACGCGGAGTCACGGATTCTCGTGCAGCCGCAGCCGGGCTTCGTTGAGTCGCGCGCGCAGATCGTCGCGCTCCGGAGCCAGCACGACCGCACGTTCGAGAGTGTGGAGCGCCGCGGTAGCGTCCCCGGCGGCCAGGTATGCCTCGGCGAGGGCGGCCAGCGAGGTTGCGGTCTCGGGGAGCGCTCGCAGATGCACGATCGCCTCTCGAGCTCGACCCGTGCGCACGAGCTCCTGGCCACGCGCGACACGAGCTTCCGTCAGCCCCTCTTGCCGCACTCGCTCCTGCTCTTCCTCGTACAGGCGCCGATAGACGGCCCGCTCCCGCGCCGCCGCCTCGCTCTCACCGAGCCGCCCGAGGACCGCGGCGAGGCCGTAACGCGCATGACTGTCTTCCGGCGCCAGCTCGACCGCCCGGCCGTAGGCTTCGCGAGCCGCCTGGAGATCGCCGGCCGACTCCAGGGCACGGGCGAGATCGAGCAGGACATCCGGCGCCCCAGGGGTCGTCTCGGACGCCTCGCGAAGAAGCGTCACCGCCTCGGCGCCTCGGCCCTGCCACAGAAGGAGCCGGCCGAGCTGGTAGACGAGCAGGGGAGCCCTCCCACCGCGCTCCAGCGCGGTACGGAACGCCTCCTCCGCATCGCCGAGCCTGCCGTTCTCCCACAGCGTCGAGCCGAGATAGAACCACGTCGCGAGATCCTGGCGACCGAGCGCGATCGCCTTGCGCAGGGCCTCCTCCGCCGCCAGATAGCGGTCGTCGAGGGCGAGCGCACGGCCCAGCAGAGCATGGCCATCAGCCGACTCCGGGGCGACCTCCACGGCACGCTCGAGCACCCCGACTGCGGCGGCGGCATCGCCTGCCTGAAGAAGCTCCCTCCCCTCTCGGAGCAGCTCGGCGATCGCCCCGGCTCCCACCTCGCGCGTCTCGCTGGCCCGTGCGGTCGACGAGATGACGATGGGGGGCATCAGCAGGCAAGCAACGGCAACCATGGAAGCCCGCATCCGGCGCAGGATACACGAGGAGATTCCTCCTGGTATCGTGTCCGTGTGCGCTGGATCTCGCTGGCCCTGGCGCTCGCCGCGGTCACCATCGGCGACACGCCCCGCCGCCTTTCGACCCATCCGACGCCTGCTGACACCCGAGCCGAGCTCGAGGCCGTCTGCCGGCGGCTGACGGAGGGGACCAACCCGTTCTTCGGGGAGCAGGTCGTCGCCCGGTTCGAGCAGCGGGTGCAAGCGACCGACACGGCTTCGGAGACGGCCGTGCGGCTGCGCGGTCGGCTCGGTCACGAGCTCATCCGGCTCGGGAAGCTGCGGGATGCGATCCGCGTGCTCGACGAGGCGCTGGCCCTGCTCGATGAGCGCGACCCGGATTCACCTGGCTCCAGCCACCTGCGGGGTCTCCTCCTGCGGACTCTTGCCATCGCTCATCTGCAGCTCGGTGAAGATGAGAACTGCGTCGCGCGCCACACCGCCACGAGCTGTCTGCTGCCGGTGACCGACGAGGCGGTCCACGCGCTGCCCGCCCACGCGAGCCTGGCGGGAGATCTCCTCGAGCGCTACCTCGATTCCGAGCCCGACGAGCCGGTAGCACGCTGGCTCCTCAACGTCGCCCGCATGGTCTCAGGCGACTACCCGGACGGTGTCCCCGAGCGCTACCGACTTCCAGCAGACGCCCTCGCGGGCAGCCCCTTCCCCCGCTGGCGCGACATCGCCCCCGAGCTGGGGGTCAACGCCTTCGACCTCGCGGGGGGTGCGGTGATGGACGACTTCGACGGCGACGGCCTGCTCGACCTGGTGACGTCGAGCTGGCACCCGTGCGAGCCGATGAAGGCCTTCCGCAACGACGGCCGCGGTGGCTTCGCGAACGTCACGCGCGCCTGGGGGCTCGACGGCCAGCTCGGGGGCCTGAATCTGGTGCACGCCGACTTCAACGACGACGGGCGGCTCGATCTGCTCGTCCTGCGCGGCGCCTGGCTCGGCGAGGAGGGTCGAATCCGCAACTCGCTGCTGCGCAACGAGATCGGCGGGCCCTCCGGCCGCTTCGTCGACGTGACCGCCGCGGCGGGCCTCGCCTACCCGGCCTACCCGACCCAAACGGCCGCATGGGCGGACTACGACGGGGACGGCGACCTCGATCTCTACGTCGGCAACGAGGCCACCGCCAGCTCGACCGATCCGCTGCAGCTCTTCGGCCGCACCGGAGACTCGTACCCGTCGCAGCTCTTCCGCAACAACGGCGACGGCACCTTCTCCGACGTCACCCGCGCCGCGGGCGTGACCAATCAACGCTTCGCCAAGGGAGTGGCCTGGGGGGACTTCAATGACGACGGGGATCCCGACCTCTACGTCTCCAACATCGGTCCCAACCGCCTCTACCGCAACGACGGCGACGGCACCTTCACGGATGCCGCGGCCGAGCTGGGTGTCGTCGAGCCCTCCGGAGTGAGCTTCGCGACCTGGTTCTTCGACTTTGACAACGACGGCGACCTGGACCTGTTTGTGGCGGACTACGGCTCGCCGCTGCGCGAGATCGCCGCCAGCTATCTCGGTCTGCCGACGGAAGGCGGCCACCCTCTCGTCTACCGCAACGACGGCGGCCGCTTCACCGAAGTCGCGGCGGAGCTCGGTCTCACGAGGCCACTGCTCCCCATGGGCGCCAACTACGGGGACCTCGACAACGACGGCTGGCCTGACATCTATCTCGGCACGGGCGTTCCCGACTTCGAGGCTCTCGTGCCGGCCGCCATGTACCGGAACGATCGCGGCCGCGCTTACGAAGACGTGACCTTCACGGGCGGCTTCGGTCACCTTCAGAAGGGGCATGGGATCGCCTTCGGAGATCTCGACAACGACGGAGATCAAGACATCTTCTACCAGCTGGGCGGTGCCTACCCCTTCGACGCCTACGGCAACGTCCTGTTCGAGAATCCGGGCTCAGAGGGTGCCTGGGTGGCGCTGCGCCTCGAAGGGCGACGCGCCAACCGGTGGGGGGTGGGGGCGCGGATCGCGGTCCGGGTCGATGGGCCGGAGGGTCCCCGCACGATCCATACGCTGGCCGGCAGCGGCGGATCGTTCGGTAGCTCCAGTCTGCAGCAAGAGATCGGCCTGGGACGCGCCACGAGGATCGACTCGATCCTCATCCGTTGGCCGGGTAGCGAGACGCGTCAGGAGCTCCACGACGCGTCGCTGAACCACTTCTACCGCGTGATCGAGGGAGAGCCGGAGCTCGTGCGGCTCGACCCGCCGCGCATCGATCTGGGCCGCACGGCGCATGCCACGAGCGGCCACAAACACGGCCGATGAGAGTCTGGGCTGCGATCCTCTTGGCGCTCGTTTCCACTCATCCCTCGGCCCTTCCTGCACAGGAAGCACCTTCCGCCGAGGACAGCGCCCAGGGGGAGGAGAGTCCGCAGGATGGGCACCAAGAGAGTCTCGAGCGCGCCGTGACGCTCGTCCGGGACGGGCGTCTGGAGGAGGCCGTCGCCGTCCTCGAGCCGCTCCGTCGAGATCCGGCGGCGCCGCCCCAGGCTCTGGCCATCCTCGGCGGGCTCTACGCGGAGTCCGGTCGCCAGCGGGAAGCCCTGGAGGTTCTCGAGCCCCTCACCCGCCGCGAGGACGCCGATCCCGCGGTGCTGTACAACGCCGGTCAGGCGGCTCTCGCATTGGGTCGGATCGAGGAGGCCGAGCGACACCTCGAGCGCTCCCTCGAGCGAGCTCCGGGCTCCCCCGCCGCGCGCGCCCTGGGGCTGCTGCGAGGCCGGCAGGGGCGCTACGAGGATGCGTTCGTCCTCCTTCGCCCGTGGGTGCGCCAGAACCCGGACGACACCGAAGCGCGGCTCGCGGCGGCGCTCGCGGCGCTGCGGCTGGAGCGCGCTCCGGATGTCGAGTCGCTGCTCTCCGATCTGCCGCAGTCGAATCCCGGGGTCCGCCTGCTGTGGGGAAGGCTGCTCATGCTCCAGGGCGACCCCTGGGGCGCCATCGCCACCTTGAAGCCGTTGATCGGCAGCGCGCCGGAGGAGATGGATCTCGACGTCCGCCGCACACTGGCCGAGGCCTACACCACCGCCGGGGAGGCGGCGTCCGCGGTGGAGCTGCTCGCGGATCATGCGGCAGGTCGGCCGGCCGTGGCGCTCGAGCTCGCCCGGGCCCAGAACCAGAGTGGCGACGTCGAGGGGGCGCTGAGCACGCTTCGACCGGTCGCCGAGCGGCTCCTCGCCGAGGAAGATCCGACAGCCGCGGGGCTCGAGCCGGAGCTCGTGGCCGGCATCGCGCTGCTCCATGGCCGACTGCTGGTCAGCGGCGGCCAGGCCGAGGATGCGATTCCCTCCCTCCGGCTCGCTACCCGCCTGGCGCCCGACGAGAAGCAGTCCTGGCAGGCCCTGGGCCAGGCCCTGGCGGCTGCCGGGCGCACCGACGAGGCCGAGGAGGCGTTGTCCCGCTTCCGGGAGCTCGCCGAGCAGCAGGTCCGGACCCCGGTCCTCGAGCGCGAGGAGAGCCTGCGCGATCCCACCGGCGGGCAGGTACGTGAGGGGTTCGACCTCCTCGACGGCGGGAAGGCCCAGGAGGCCTTGGAGGTGGCGCGCCGGGAGATCCGCCTGGCGCCCGAGGACCCGCGACCGCACCTGCTCGAAGCCTCGGCACTGCTGCACCTCGACCGGCCCGAGGAGGCGGTGGCCGCGGCCGAGCAGGCGTTGGCCCGGGCCCCCGAGAGCCCCGACGCGATCTACCTGCGCGGGGCAACACGCATGGCGGTGCGCAACCTCGAAGGGGCGGAGGCGGACCTGCGCCGTGCCCTCGAGCTGGCCCCCGACCACACCGCGGCCATCAACGATCTTGCGGTGCTCCTGATCGAGAAGGGGGAGCTCCAGGAGGCCCGAAGGCTGCTCGAGCGCGCTCTCGAGTTGCGTCCCGACGACCCGGTCGCGCGAGCGAATCTCGAGCGACTCGACGGGCCGTGACGAAGCAAGTCCCTAGCGGTCGCCGACCGTGGCAGGCGGCGGTGATCCTCCTGACGCTCGCGGTGGGGGCCGGCGCCCAGGCACCGACTGCGGATTCCCGCTCGGCCGGAGTCGGCGAAGCCGGCTTCGCAAGTCTCGCCCGCGAGCTGGCTGCGGTGTCGCCCCGCGGCCTCGCGTCGATCCAGCGCGACCTGATCGCGATCACGCGGTCGGAGTCGCGGAGGCTGGCGCGGCAAGGGCCGTCCTGGCCGCCGGCCGCTCTCGCCGAGCTGGCCGCACGCCTGCTCGTCGACCCAGGACGGTTTGCCTCGGACGCCGGTTTCCGGAAGCGCGCGCTCCCGGTCCTCGAGGCTGGCGTTGACCCCGCCGTGCCTCGCGAGCTCCGCCACGCGCTGCTCTACGCCGTCCAGCAGCTCCATCCCCTGCCGTTCGACACCGCGGAGCGGATCGAGAGCGCCTGGGGCCTGCTCGCTCGCCTCAGCCGCCAACGCGAGCTCGTCTATCGTGGAGAGGAACAGCTCACCGTCTACTCCGGTCTCGGCCCGATTCGAGCATCTGTCTACAGCCTGACGTCCGAGTTCTTCGACCCGGCGGAGGTCGAAGCCTTCCTGCGGGCGGTGCATGCGGCAACGCCCGAGCGGGTGCTGCTCGTCCTCACCGACCTGCCCCTGCACGCTCGCCTCGGTCCGCTCGCACCAGAGCTCGGAGCCCGGCTCATCGAGGTCTACGGTCGGCCCTACTCCCCCTGGCCGCGGGACCCCCTGACCTTCATGCGCCGCGCCGACGGCGGCGGCCTGCTCCTGCTGCGGCCCAACCGCCAGAGCCTGCGCGAGGAGGACTCGCTGATGGGGCGGGAGCTGATCAAGGCGCTGCCGGCGGAGCTCGACCGCGCCTTCGGAGGCCTGACCTGGAGCACCTCGCCGTTGCCCTTCCACAACGGCCACATCCTGCTCACGCCGGGAACCACCTGGGTCAGCATTCATACCTTCGAGGCGAGGATCCTGGAGCTGATGGAGATCGATCGGGTCCCGGTGGAGAGCTTCGCGACCTCCGACGGCATCGACAGCTACCTGGCCGCCGCCCGGCGTGCGGCCTCCGAGATGGAGCACCTCTATGGCCAGCGGGTGCGCTTCGTCCATCCGTTGCCGGACGACGGACCGCAGCCCCTGCGGACGGCCACGATGACGCGGCTGGGAGGAGGTGCAGGCTTCGACCTCGACACGCTGCTCACCGTCGTTCCCGCCGCCGGTGGTGGGCCTCCGGCGGCGCTGGTAGCCGATCTCGACGCGGGCAGCGCACTGATGCGCCGTATCGGCGAGGAGGAGCTGGCGCGTTTCGCCGGCGGCTTCGACCTCCAGCCGGGACCAGCGGGGCTGCGCTGGCACGTGGATCGAGCCCATCGCTCTCCCAGGGGTCGCCGTCTGCAGTCGTTTCTCGACCTCATGGCGGAGCATCTCGAGTCCGAGAGTTTGACGGTGTCACGCCTCCCCCTGCTCCTCATCCCTCTGGAACTGCTCCCGGATCGCAGCGACATTCGCCTCCCGGACTTCCTGGTGGGCTGGAACAACGTGGTGCTCGAAGAGCGGGACGGCGGCCGGCGGGCCGAAGGGTTCGCCTCGCTCCTGCCCACGGGCGACGCGATGGCGCGCGAGGCCTTCGACCGTCTAGGCTACCACCTCGACCTCTTCCCACCCCTGGTCGAGAGCGTCCGGCTCAACGGGGGCTATCGCTGCGCCTCGAGTCACCTCCCCGTGCTGGAGGCCGCTCCGCAAGCCGCAGGCGGCGGCCGGCGGGAAGCCGCAGAAAACGCTGCACCGCCCCGCTCGGCCAGCGAACCGTGAGCTCGTCGACGCGCTCGCGGTCTCCGAGGCCGAAGTGTGCGGTGAGGGCGCTGTGGGAGAGATACGAAGCGCCGGTGCGCACCTCCCGGACCATGAGCCGCTCGCCCAGCCGGGTTTCGAGGCGCGCCCCGATGCCGTGGGTGTTGCTCGCCGCGCCGACGAGATCGACCAGGAGCTCCGTACCGCAGCCGTCGCAGCGGTTCTCCCAGACCTCGGCGCGATCGTTCGAATTCACTACGACGATGTCGAGGTCGCCGTCCCCGTCCAGGTCTCCGGCGGCCAGGCCACGGCTGACCCGCACCAGGTCCATCCCGTGCTCCGGCGCCAGCCGGAAGCGGCCGTCGCCGAGGTTCTCGAATACCCGGTTCGGCTGCGCGTAGCGGCTCGAAGCATCGAACTCCGAGGCGTTGTCGAGGATGTGACCGTTGGCCACCACCAGGTCGAGGTCCCCGTCGTGGTCGAGATCGACGAACGCGACGCCGAAGGCGAGATCCCGGATCGTCGGCTCGGCGATGCGAGCTTGAAAACGCCCGTCGACGAACACTCCGGAAGCCGTGTGGCGGTAGAGGGCGTTGGTCTCGAACTCGAAGTTGGCGACCACGATGTCGAGATCGCCGTCCCCTTCGACGTCACCGAGATCCACCCCCATACTTCCTTCCGCCTTGCCGGCATGGTCGTAGGCGGTGCCCGAGAGGAGCGACTGGTCCGCGAAGGTGCCGTCGCCGCGGTTGCGAAACAGCAAGTTGGGATCCGCGTCGTTTGCCACATAGAGGTCCGGCCAGCCGTCCCCGTCGAGGTCGCCGAAGACAATGCCCAGCCCCGCCTCACGGGGACCCGCGAGACCCGCCGCTGCGGTCTCGTCACTGAAGCTGCCGTCGCCACGGTTGCGGTAGAAGCGATCCGGGAGACCCTCGTACTCCTCTGGATGGCAGTAGCCCTGCAGACCTCGCTCCCGGTCGCCGCAGAACTTGTGGGTGTCGATCGTGAAATCGACGTAGTTGGCCACATAGAGGTCGAGATCGCCGTCCCGGTCGACGTCGGCGAAGGCGGCCGACGCCGACCACAGCGTGTCTCCGACGCCGCCCGCCCCGGTACGATCCTCAAACGTCCCGTCACCGCGATTGAGGAAGAGCTGATTGCGGCCGAAAGCCGTCACGTAGAGGTCGAGGTCGCCGTCTCCGTCGACGTCGCCGGCCACCCCGCCCATGCCGTAGCTGGTGACACGAATCCCCGAACGATCCGTCACATCGACGAAGCGTCCTGGGCCGTCGTTGCGGAACAGCCGCGAGCGCGGGGCCTCGCCCTGGTAGCCCGGGAGACGCCCGCCGTCGACGAAGAAGACGTCCAGGTCGCCGTCGTCGTCGTAGTCGAAGAGGACGACACCTCCCGCCACCGTCTCGACCATGTAGCGCTCACCAGAACCCCCGTGATGGTGGCGAAAGTCGAGGTGCCATGCCTCCGATACTTCGCGGAAGGCGATCCGTGAAGGGCCTTCGGCTGCAGCCAAGCCGAGAGGGATCGCTGCGGTAGCCACCACGATCGTCAGCAGGGCAGGCGCTGTCGACCGCCACAGGCTCACGGCTGTGTCGCCTCGCCCGACCGGGTCCGCTGGTGGATTCGCAATCGACGGGACGCGGGGACCGAGTGCAGGCGCTGAAGCCGTCCACTCGGCCAGTGGACTTCCAGGGACTCCACCCGCTCAGCCGCACCGACGCCGAAATGCGAGGTCAGTGCACCCTGGGAAAGATAAGAGGTTCCGGTACGCACCTCGCGCTGCTGCCGCTTCCCGGCCGCCTCCAGCTGGATCTGGGCCCCGATCCCGTGCCGATCGCCCGCCGAGCTCGCGAGGTCGACCCGCAACCAGCCTCCACAGTCGCCGCACCGGTTCTCGTAGACCTCGGCGAGATCGTTCGAGCTCGTCACCACGAGATCGAGATCGCCGTCGCCGTCGAGATCTCCGGCCGCCAGCCCGCGACTCGAGCGCACCACGTCGAGACCCGAGCCCGACACCTCCTCGAACCGGCCCCGCCCGTCGTTGCTGAAGAGCTGATTGCGTTGCCGGTAGGTGGTGCCGCGCCCCCACTGGTCGATGTTGTGAATGATGTGACCGTTGGCCAGCACGACGTCGAGGTCGCCGTCCTGGTCGTAATCGACGAGAGCCACGCCGAACCCGACCTCGAACAGGGACGCCTCCGCCAGCCGTGAAGCGTGGCGGCGGTCGAGGAACAGCGTCGAGCTCACGGCGCTGTACAGCGCGTTGGTCTGCTGATCCAGGTGGGTGACCAGTATCTCGGGCAGTCCGTCGCCGGTGAGGTCGCCTACCTCGACCCCCATCCCCGCCTCCGGCTGGCCCTGATCGCTGTACGCCACACCGGCGAGGACCGCCACGTCCTCGAAGCTCCCGTCGCCGCGGTTGCGGAACAGGAAGTTCGGGGTCATGTCGTTGGCCACATAGAGATCCGGCCAGAGGTCGCCATTCAGATGAGCGAAGATCACGCCCAGGCCCTTGCCGCGGGCGCTGCCGAAGCCTGCACTGGCCGTGTCGTCGAAGAAGGTACCGTCGCCGCGGTTGCGGTAGAAGCGATCCGGCAGCCCCTGGTAGACGTCCGGGTGACAGTAGGAGCGCAACCCCTCACTGGGCAGGCCGCAGAGTGGATTGTTGTCGAAGCTGAAGTCGACGTAGTTGGTTACATAGAGATCGAGGTCCCCGTCGCGGTCGACATCGGCGAAGGCGGCCGAGGCGGACCACAGCGGATCGCCGACGCCGGCCGCATCGGTGCGGTCCTCGAAGGTCCCGTCGCCGCGATTGACGAAGAGCTGGTTGCGGCCGAAGGCGGTGACGCAGAGGTCGAGGTCGCCGTCGCCATCGACGTCACCGGCCACGCCGCCCATGCCATAGCCGGTGACCACGATGCCCGAGCGCTCGGTGACGTCGACGAACCGCCCGGATCCATCGTTGCGGTAGAGGACGGACCGGCCGGGATCGCCCGTATAGCCCGGCAGCGCTCCGCTGTCGATGAAGAACACATCCAGGTCCCCGTCGCCGTCATAGTCGAAGAGGACGACCCCCGAGCCCATCGTCTCCGGCATGTAGAACGCGCCGCTGCCGCCATGGTGGTGGCGGAAGGTGAGTCCCCACGCCTCGGAGACCTCACGGAACGGAGGCTGCTCGGCGCCCGACGCCGACGCCAGAGCGCACAGCGCCAGGATGCCGCCGCACAGCGTCTGGCCACTGGTCAGTTGCTCTCGTTCCACGGGGCGCGGACCGCTTGCCGGTTACGGTACTGGGCGAGCCGACGACGCGAACGCTCCACAGCCGCGGCATCGCGAGCCGTCTCGGCCTCGGCGACGACCCGGCGCTGCCACTCGATCGCTTCGTCGAAGCGGCCGACCTCCGCCAAGGCCATGGCCACCGTCTCTGCGTGATCGGGGCTCGGCTGCTGGTCGACGACGTGGGTGGCGAGTTCTAACCCCCGCTCGCCGTCTCGCACCGCCGGGTCGGGACAGGTGGCCAGCAAGCGCGCGAGCAGATGAGCAAGCGGCAGGCTCTCGGGTACCGCCTCCAGTCCCTGCTCGAGCGCCGACTCGGCGTCGGGGTATCGGGCGGCGAGGATCAGGGCCATGGCGCGGCCGAAATGGACGTCCGCGTCCTCGGGCGCGAGATCCACTGCACGCGCGTAAGCCGCCGCCGCCTCGGAAAACCGCCCGGTCCGACCGAGCGCGGCTCCCCAAGCGACCTGAATCTCCTTCGCCTTCGGATTGATCCCGGCCGCCTGGCGATAGTGCTCCAGAGCCTCGTCAGCCGCGCCCGACTGGTCGGCGAGCCGCCCGAACGTGAGATGGGCCTCCGCCCGCTCGCGCGGCCGAGCCTCGCCGGCCAGGACGTGCTCGAGGTGGCGGCGCGCCTCGGCGGTACGTCCTTGCCGGGCCTCGAGGGTCGCCAGCCTGAGGCGCGCCGCAGAATGCGCGGGGTTCCTCTCGACCAAGGCTTCCAGCTCCTCGATCGCGCGCTTCACCTCGCCACGGGCCGCCAGCGCCGTGGCCCACTCGAGGTGAGCCTCCGGGTCCCCGGGGTCGAGCTCGTGTGCCTTGTCGAAGTGCCTCGCCGCCTCCTCGAGGCGACCATCCTCGGCCAGCAAGACGCCCAGGAAGTGGTGGGCGTAACCATAACCGGGGTTGAGCTCGAGCGCCCTGCGCAGTTCCGCCTTCGCCTCGTCTCGGCGCTCCAGCGCACCCAGTGTCAGACCCAGGTTGTAATGGGCAAGCCAGTCCTCCGGATCGATGGCGAGGGCGTTTTGGAAGTGCCCCACGGCCGCCTCGCGGTCTCCCCGCCGCAGCGCCTCGGTACCTGCGTGGAAGTGACCCCGGGCACTTTGCACGGGGGGTGCGAGGTCTTCGAATAGGGGATCGGGGAACGAGACGGGCGTCGAGCGATTGAGCGCCAGATGGTCTCGAGCGCGCTCGAGGTCGCCTAGCTGACGATAGGCCATGCCGAGGAGATGGTGGATCGAGTCGGCTTCGGGCTGCAGCTCGAGAGCAGTCTCGAAGTGCCGGACCGCCTGTTCCAGCTCCCCGCGCGCAAAGGCGACTCTGCCGAGCCCGTATTGAGCCGCAGCGTTCTCCGGGTCGGCTGTGAGAACCTCGCGGAAGGCCGCCTCCGCGCCGTCCAGGTCCTGCAGCTCCACCAACACCTGCCCGAGCCGCAGATGCGCCGGCAGGTCTGGCGGTGCCAGTCGCGAGGCCTCCTGCAACCGCTCGCGAGCGCGTGCCAGGTCGCCGTCGAGTTGATACAGCGTACCGAGGTGGTAGGACCAGCGAAAGTCTTCGGGCAGCAGCAGCCGGGCGTTCTCGAAGCACACGACGGCCGGCCGCGTCAGGTCATAGACTTGATAGACTTGACCCATGGTGCCGAACGCGAGGCCCAAGATCTCGGGATCGACATCTACTCGAGCTAGGTAACGATCGAGCACCTCGCGCTCGGCGAGCAGTCGTTCCCGAACCCCGGGCTCCATGCGTTCCAGAGCAGGGTGCGGCACCGGAAGCAACTCCGGCGGTGCCTGTGCAACGGCATCGACCCCAGCCGACAAGCCCAAGGTCGTCAACAGGAGCAATATGCGCAGCCGCAGCGCGAGCGAGCAGTTCATCGGTAGAGGACGAGGAGGCGATCGGTCGGGGGCTCGAAGCACTCTGTGGTGGCTCCGTCCGGCCAGATCACCCGGAGTTTCGTTACGTCGGCCTGTGCGAGCCCGGCGAAGATCCGGGGATCGTTGGCGGAAGCGTAACTGCCGTCAGTTGTCGCTCGCCGCAAGAGCACCGCCCCGTCGCTGCGGTGGATCTCCACCTGCACCGGCAGCAGCGACTGCGGCGGACCAGCGGGCAGCAACGCAATCCCCAACCAGTGATGGTTTCCGCCGGCCCGATTCAGGAGCAACCGCACCGGGCCGGCGTTATTCGTGACCACGAGGTCGGGACGGCCATCCAGGTCGACTTCTCCCGTCGCCACCCCGCGACTCACCTCGGACAGGTCGAAGACGTCTCCAGCCTCGGCGGTCACCTCGGAGAAACGGCCCTGGCCGGGCCGCACCGTCACATTGCGGAAGAGCTGGTTCTTCTGATGAAGCGGTTGCGGGTCGTCGCGCGCCAGCAGCTCCTCGATGCGAAGCACCGCGCCATTGGCCACGAACAGATCCAGCCAACCGTCGCGGTCGTAGTCGAGGAGCCCCACGCCAAAGCCGGTGAACGGGATGCTCGGCACCCCGAGGCCTGACGCGCGGCTGGTGTCGACGAATAGGCCGCCACCGTCGTTGTGGTAGAACGTGTTCTTCTCCCGGGTCAGGTGGGTCATGAACAGGTCGTCGATACGATCGCCATCCAGATCCGCGGCGACCACGCCCATGCTCGCCTCCGGCTGTCCCTGCTCATTGACCGCGACTCCGTCCAGGACCGCGTCATCTGTGAATGTCCCGTCGCCCTCGTTGCGCCACAGGAAGTTCGGCATCTGGTCGTTGGCGACGTAGATATCGAGCCGACTGTCACCGTCGAAGTCTGCTGCGACCACTCCCAGGGCGTTGCCCCGCGCTGCAGCGATTCCAGAGCGCTCCGAGACGTCGTCGAAAGTTCCATCTCCGCGGTTATGGTACAGGCGATCGGGCTCGGGTCGGTACGAGCGTGGCCCGCAGTAGTCGCGTGCGCCGCTCGCCGCGGCGCACTCCTTGTGGTTCGCCAGGCGGAAGTCCACGTAATTACCGACGAAGAGGTCGAGCCAGCCGTCCCGGTCGTAGTCTAGAAAGGAGGCGGAGACCCCCCAACGAGGATCCCCCGTGCCCGAGCGCTCGGTGACGTCGGTGAAGGTGCCATCTCCGTTGTTGCGCCACATCTGATTGGATCCGAAGTTGGTGACGTAGAGGTCCACCCAGCCGTCGTTGTCGATGTCTCCGGTCGCCACCCCCATGCCATAGCCCTCGGCACGGATACCGCTCGCCTCGGTGACGTCGACGAAGCGCAGCACGATGTCCCCGTTCTCCCCGAAATGGGTGTCATTGCGGTACAGACGGTCGGTCAGCGGCAGCGGGTGCCGCGGCGGAAAGATGGCGTCCTCGATCCGCTTGCCCTCGCCGAGCATATGGCCTTGCACGAGGTAGACGTCGAGGTCCCCGTCACCGTCGTAGTCCAGGAGACCCACGCCCGCTCCCATCATCTCCGCGAAGTACAGCTCGCCCGACATGCCGTTGAAGTGGACGAAATCCAGCCCGACCTCAGCCGCGACGTCGACGAAGATCGGTGGCTCCGCGAACGTCGGCGCGGACGCCAGCAGAAGAGAGAGCCAGAGCCTCGGCGATCGGAAAGCTGGCAAGGTGGGGGACAGAGCGAACGACAACACCTCGCTGATGGTATGACATACCACGCGAGCTGTTACATCCGCTTCACCTTCGCAAGAACGGCGTGGCCGGGATTGAACTCCACGGTCTTGGGCGGTGCCGGGAGGGCGATGGTGACCTCCTTCTCGGGCTCGTCGATCATCACCGGCATCTCGCCGCTCTGGCCGCCGGGGAGCTCGACGCGCACCGGCACCAGCATCCGGAAGCCCGCGGGAACGTCGCGCTGGCGCACCCGGAGGACGATCTCCGTCTTGCCGTCGGCCGTCTTGCCGCCGGTCTTCCAATCCCATTCGTAAGTCGGGATCTCGGCGCCGTACACCCACTGGTCGAAGAACCAGCTCCAGTCCGCCGGGGCGTGCCTGGTCACGATCTGTTGAAAGTCCTCGGTGGACGCCGCCTTGCCTTGGTACGTGGCCACGAAGTCCCGGAGGATGGTGAAGAATGTCTCATCACTGCCGGTCACCCCCCGCAGGATGGTGCGCAGCATGTGAAGCACGTAGGCCCCCTTGTTGTAGGCGAGGGAGAAGTAGGCGCCGGGCGAGGCGCCGACGTTGGCCCGGTAGCCGTGCCCGATGGGACCGATGCGTGCGGCCGCCCGGCTGTTGAGCAATGTCTGGCCCGGCCGCGAGAAGCGGCTGAAGGCGGTCTTGAGCGATCCGGTCAGCTCGTCACGACTCACCTGCAGCGCCTCCTGGAAGAGCTTCTCGCCGTTGTCGAGCGACGCCGCCATGTAGAGCATCGCCGAGTATTCGGCGAAACCCTCAGACAGCCACTGATCCCGGTAGGTTTTCCAGCCGACCATATGACCCCACCACTGGTGGGCGACCTCGTGAGCGCGGAAGAACGGCACCGTGGCCGAGAATTCCACGCCCGAGTACTCGGGGAGGTGCAGCATGCCGTCGAAGGCCTGACCGTGACCGGCGTCGATCATGGCCGCTCGCAGCTCGTCTCCAGGCAGCTTGGAGTCGAACAACTCCTGGAAGTAATTCATGCTGTTGACGATGTCGGCACCCGTGTCGTGGAGCATGTCCTCGGACACGCCGTAATCGGATCCGAAGACCACCACGGTCGGCAAGCTCTCGAGAGCGTGCCGCTCCTCGATCAGGCGCCTGGCGGTTGTGAAGGTGACCATCTTGGCCGGGCGGTCGAGGCGAAACACCGTGGTGTTGAGCTTCCCCTCCCGGGTCTCGCCTTCCTTCGCCCCCATGGCCCGGACCTCGACGTCGTCCGGCGCGGTGACCACGATGCGCGCCGTATGAAGATCCGTCAGCCCCGCGTCCGGAGGGTGGTACGTCGGGTACCAGTCCGCCCCGGTGACAAAGTTGGAGATCTCCAGCTCGTAGTCGACCGCGAGCGTCAGCGTCTGTCCGGCGGCCGCCGGCTCGGCCAGGAAGACCGTCAGTTGCGGGTCATGGAGTCGCTTGTCGAAGGCGCGAGAGCGGGCGCCGATGTTGTCGCGCGCAAACGAGAGCTCGCGTCCGCCGGCATCGATTACCCGATCG
>JBOGJI010000227.1:0-40958 GCA_050747865.1 Thermoanaerobaculia bacterium | reverse complement strand
GCCAGCCGTACTGCAGGAAGGGCCTCATGGCCTCGGCGAGGACGGGCTCCTCCGCAGGGCTCAGCAGGCCCGGCGATTCCTCGCCCTGGGCCCAGCCCGCCACCGTGTCGAAGACCCGCCTGATGCTGACCGGCCGGGGCTCCTCGCGCGGCTCGATGCCGTTTGTCGCGACGATCAGCGGCACGCGCATGACCCCCTGGTAGAGCAGGTTCCCGTGCAGGGCTTCGCCGTGGTCGCCGAGGCCCTCGCCGTGGTCGCCGACGACCAGGATCCGATGCTCGCCAGGGCCGACGTGCGCCCGGAATGCCTCGATCAGGCGTCCCAGCTCTTGATCCATGAAGGCGATCTCCGCCAGGTAGGGAGCGTCGGCGAAGCGGGACCGGTAGGGCTCCGGCGGGTCGTACGGATCGTGCGGATCGTAGTAGTGGACCCAGAGGAACAGAGGTCCGGGACCCTCGCCCTCCAGGTGCTCGAGCACCGCCGCGGTCGTCGCGTCCGCCCGCCGCTCGCCAGCTTCGCCACCGAATGCGTCGTCGTAGTGGTGGAATCCTCGCGCCAGCCCGAACTGGCGCAGGAGCGGCGCTCCCGACACGAACGCCGCCGTCCTGTATCCGTCCGCGGCCAGCCGCTCGGCCAGCAGCTCGTGCTCTTCGGTCAACGACCGCGAGTTCTCTTGCACTCCGTGCCCCGCCGGATAGAGCCCGGTGAACATCGACGCATGCGCCGGCAGCGTCTCTGGCACCGTGGAGTAGGCCTGGATGAAGCGCACGCCCCCGGCAGCGAGCTCGGCCAGCACCGGCGTGTCCACCGCTCCGGATTCCGGCTGGATCGCGTCCGCCCGCGTGGTGTCCAGCGTTACTAGCAGGATAGAGGGCTTGGCGACGGCGCCCCGATCACCTCGGTCAAAGGAATCCGAGGTGCACGCAACCGCAGCGAAGGCGAGCGAAAGTGAGACCCTGATGCCTGTTCGGCCTCTACGAGCGCTCAATCCTCGAACTCGTCTCGGGACAGACCGCACTGACGAATAATCGAACGCAGGGTGCCTATGCGGATTTCTTTGTGATCGGGAACCGGAACGGTGACCGTCGTATCGCCGCGGCGAAGCTGCATCACAATGTGGCTTCCTCGCCTCCGTACTTCCTGAAACCGTGTCTGGCGAGAATGGAACAGACTTCACGTCCTGAGAGAACCCGCAGCCTAGCCACTGCCAGCAGCGAAGGTTGTGACAAAGACCTCCCCGTGAAGTCGGCTCTCGACCTCAGACGGGTCGGCGCACTCTAGAAACAGTTCCACGGCCTCCCTCAGATTCGCCACGGCCTCCTCCACCGTCGCACCCTGACTAGCCACGTCGAGCTCCGGGCACAGAGCCACATAGCCATCGCCCTCCCGCTCGATCCACGCGGTGTAGCGTCCAAAGTTCTCCATGACCTCAGTCTAACCCCTCTAGCAACAGCTATGTTGAATCGCACCCCGTGCTACGCTCCCCCGCCGTGTCGCGGCGCGAGACTCAGCAGGGGGCAGGTGGCGGCGCGCGAGAGCCCTCCGCGCTGTTGGCGGCGGCACGCGAGATCCTTTCCTGGATGGTCGAGATCCGCCGGGATCTCCACCGACACCCTGAGCTGGGGCTCGAGGAGCACCGGACAGCCTCCCAGATCCAGAAGTGGCTCGACGAGCTGAGGATCGAGCACGTCGACGGGCTGGCCGGCACCGGCGTGCTCGGCGTGATCCGCGGCGCAGCGCCCGGGCGCACCGTCGCCCTGCGGGCCGATATCGACGCCCTGCCGCTCACAGACGGCAAGGACGTCCCCTACGCGTCCGAGGTCCCCGGCCGCATGCACGCCTGCGGCCACGACGCGCACACGGCGGTCCTGCTCGGCGCCGCGCGGCTGCTGTCCGAGCGCGCCGGCGACCTGGCCGGCACCGTCAAGCTCGTCTTCCAGCCTGCAGAGGAGACGGTCGGGGGCGCCCGCCTGCTGATCGAGGAGGGGGTGCTCGAGAACCCGGAGGTGGAGGCCATCTTCGGCCTCCACGTGGAGCCCGGCCTGGAGATCGGGAGCATCGGCCTGCACTACGGGCAGCGCAACGCCGCTTCCGACAACCTGAAGATCGTCGTCCACGGCCGCTCCGGCCACGCCGCCTATCCGGCCGGCAGCGTCGACGCCATCCTCGTCGCCGCGCACGTAGTCACCGCCCTGCAGTCCGTAGTCAGCCGCAACATCGACGCGCGCGACGCCGCGGTCGTCAGCCTGGGCACCGTGCAGGGCGGCACCCAGAGCAACATCGTGGCCGGCCGCGTCGAGCTGACCGGCACGGTGCGCACGCTCGACCCGCAGGTACGGGAGCGGGCGCTGCGCCGTGTGCGGGAGGTGGCGGAGGGCGTCGCCGCCGGCTTCGGCGCGCGCGCCGAGGTGTTGATCGACCCCAGCTACGACCCGGTGATCAATCACGACCCACAAGTCGACGTGGTGCGGGCGAACGCCGTGGCGCTCCTCGGCGAGGACGCCGTCCGCGTCCTCCCGCGGCCGAGCATGGGAGTCGAAGATTTCGGCTACTACATGATGCGCGTGCCGGGGGCGTTCTACTCGCTGGGGATCCGCAACGAGGCCGCGGGCATCACCCACCCGCTGCACTCCGAGCTGTTCGACGTGGACGAGGAATGCCTTGCGCTCGGCGCGGCAATGCAGGCGCTGAACGCGATGTCGGTGCTGTAGAAGATGCTGAACTGGATCTGGGGCGCGTTCTTCCTCGTGGCCTTCGCGGTCGCCCTGGTCAAGTGGCTCCTGCTGGGCGATGCCACGGTCTGGCAGGCGATCATCGAATCCACTTTCGAAACGGCCAAGACCGGCTTCGAGATCGCCCTGGGCCTGACCGGGGTGATGTGCCTGTGGCTCGGCGTCATGCGCCTGGGCGAGGAAGGGGGCGCCGTCAATTGGCTGGCGCGCGCCTTCCGCCCGCTGCTCAAGCGCCTGTTCCCCGGGATTCCCGACGGTCATCCGGCGATGGGCTCGATCGTCATGAACATGGCGGCCAATGCCCTGGGCCTGGACAACGCGGCCACGCCGCTCGGCCTCAAGGCCATGGAGGAGCTGCAGGAGCTCAACCCCGACGCGGACACGGCGACCGACGACCAGATCCTCTTCCTGGTCATCAACACCTCCGCGGTGACCGTGATCCCGATGACCATCATGGTCTATCGCGCCCAGCTGGGGGCGGCCAACCCGACCGACGTCTTCATCCCTTTGCTGATCGCCACCTTCTGCTCCACCATGGTGGGGCTGCTGGTCACCGCCGCGATCCAGCGCCTGCGCCTGCGCGACCCCGTGGTGCTCGCCTACCTCGGCGGCATGACGGCGCTGGTCGCCGGCATGGTCGCCTACTTCCGCGGGCTCGATCAGGCGACGCTCGAGCAGCAGTCGACCCTGCTCTCCGGCTTCCTGATCTTCACCGTGATCGTCCTCTTCCTCGGGATGGCGATGTGGCGGCGGGTGCCGGTCTACGAGAGCTTCGTCGAGGGAGCCAAGGAGGGCTTCCAGGTGGCGATCCGGATCATTCCCTTCCTGGTCGCCATGCTGGTCGCGATCGGCGTGTTGCGCGCCAGCGGCGCCCTCGACATGGTGCTGGACGGGGTGCGCTGGGCGGCCACCCGCGCGGGCCTGGACACCCGCTGGGTCGACGGCCTCCCCTCCGCCCTGATGCGTCCGCTGTCGGGCAGCGGTGCACGCGGCATGATGGTCGAGACCATGCAGACCTTCGGCGCCGACTCCTTCGCCGGCCGGCTGGCGAGCATCATCCAGGGCTCCACCGAGACGACTTTTTACGTGCTGGCCCTCTACTTCGGCTCCGTGGGAATCCGGCGTACGCGTCACGCGCTGCCCTGCGGCCTGGCCGCGGACGCGGCGGGGGTGATCGCCGCCATCCTCGTCTGCTACCTCTTCTTCGGATGACGCGGGTCGCGACCCTGCCGGTCGCCGGCCTGCTGATCCTGCTGGCCACGGGGTGCGCGGGGATGCAGTACGAGCGGAGCGTGCTGCCGACGGGGCTAGCCGGGCCGATGCCGGCGATCCACGAGGAGCACCGCACCGAGATCACGCCCCAGCGGGTCTGGCTGACCCGTGAGTATCTGCGCCTGCACAATCCGGCGGCCCTGGCGGCCCTGCCGCCGGGCGACGGCGCCGAGGCCATCCGGTTCACCCCTCGAATGATCGTCGTCCACTACACCGCCATCCCGACACTCGAGGAGACGCTGGAGACCTTCGCCGGGCCGCACATCGACCAGGACCGCGAGCTAGTGCGCCGCAACGGCCTGCTCAACGTCGGGATCCAGTTCGTGGTCGACCGCGACGGAACCCTCTACGCGCTCTACCCGGAGACCGCGATCGCACGCCATGTGATCGGTCTCAACCACGTCGCCATCGGTATCGAGAACGTCGGCGACGGCGAGCTGGGCGCAAGCGGCGCGGCGGCACCGCTGACCGAAGCCCAGCTCGCCGCCAACGTCGCCCTGGTGCGCTACCTGGCCGGCCGGTACCCGACGATCCGCTACGTGATCGGCCACCACGAGTATCGCCGGGTCGAACGTCCCGGACATCCGGCTCACGCGCTGTTCCACGAGGCGAATCCCACGTATCGGACGGAGAAGAGCGACCCCGGCCCGCGTTTCATGAAGCGCCTCCACCGTGCCCTCCGCGCCGCCGCCCAGGAAGCAAGGAGCTAGTACCCTCCCCACGCCTCACGCCTCCAAGTGGTAGCCTCCGCGGCCGTCGTGCTTCGCCGATTCGACAGGAGGGAGATTTCATGACGATTCGTGTGCTGCAGATAGGACTGGGACCCATCGGAGTGGCCGTCGCGCGCCAGATCGTCGGCCGGGACGGCTTCGAGCTCGTCGGAGGCGTCGACCCCGATCCGCAGAAGGTCGGACGCGATCTGGGCGAGATCATGGGCTTGGATCGGGCGCTCTCCATGCCCGTGCAGGATGCCCTCGAGGGTGCCCTCGAATCCTTGCGGCCCGACGTCGCGGTGGTCTGCACCAGCTCGTCCCTCGAACGCACGGCGCCCACCTTCGAGACCTGTCTCGCCGCCGGCGTGGCCGTGGTCTCCACCACCGAGGAGCTCTCGTATCCCTGGTTCCACCAGCCGGAGCTCGCCCGCCGGCTGGACCAGGCGGCGCGCGACGGTGGCCGTGCGCTGCTCGGAACCGGCGTCAATCCCGGGTTCGCCATGGACGCTCTGCCGCTCACGCTCACCGCGGTCTGCGAGCGGGTGGACGGCGTCACCGTGCGCCGGGTGCAGGACGCGGCGCGTCGGCGGCTCCCCTTCCAAAAGAAGATCGGCGCCGGCCTGACCGTAGAGGCGTTCGAGCAGGGGGTCGCCGCCGGGCGCATCCGGCACGTGGGGCTGCCGGAGTCGATCGCCATGATCGGCGCCGGGCTGGGCTGGGAGCTAGACGACATCGCGGAGACGATCGAGCCGGTGGTGGCGGAGGAGCGCGTCGCCTCGGCGGAGCTGGCGGTCGAGGCGGGGCAGGTGTGCGGGCTGCGTCAGCTCGGGTTCGGCCGCGAGGGCGAGCGCGTGCGCGTGCGCATGGAGTTCGAGGCGCGGCTGGGGGTGACAGCCAGCTTCGACGAGGTGGAGATCCAGGGCTCGCCGTCCCTGCGCTCCCGCATCGACGCCGGCATCCCCGGCGACGTCGCCACGGCCTCCGTCGTGGTCAACGCCATCCCGCGAGTCCTCGCCGCGCCGGCAGGCCTGATCACCATGAAAGACCTGCCGCCGGCCGTCTCTATAGCGCGGACCTGAACGGCGCCGACGCGGATGCGTCCGTGGCCTTCGCGGGGGTCTACGCAGACGCGTCCGCGGCTCGCGAGGCTCCTTCTTCCCGGATCTCGCGCTCCGTGTCGACCTGGGCATCGTTGCGCGAGAGCTTCTCGCGCTCGGCGGGGTCGATCACCGGCGCATGCGGCGCGTCCGAATCGCTCGCCGCTGCCGCCTCGCCGTGGAGCGCGGCCAGCGCAGTCGTGCCCTCGAGGCCGAACAGACTGCGCACGCGCAGATCGCGCTGCGGGAACGGGATCTCGATCCCATGCGCCTTGAGCGAGGTGTCAAGCTCCCACAGATAGGCGGCCACGACGGACGAATAGCGACGCGACGCCGTCTCGTTAAGCCACACCACGAGCAGGTAGTCGACGGAACTGTCGCCGAATCCGACCAGCCACACCTGCGGGCCACGTTCACCTTCGGTGGCGAGGGTGAATGGCACGCGCGCAGCGGCTTCGAGCGCGGCCTTTTTCACCAACTCCTTGTCCGTGCCATAGGCAACGCCGAAGGGCACCCGGAGGCGCCGGTTGACCGAGCCGTAGGTCCAGTTGACCACCCGCTTGGTCATGAACTCCGCATTGGGTACCAGCAGGTCGATGTTGTCGTTGGTGGTGACGCGCGTGGAGCGGATGTCGATCGCGTGCACGATGCCACGGATGTCGCCGTCGAGCTCCACGAAGTCGCCGACCTTGAGCGACCGGTCGAACAGCAGGATGACGCCGGAGATGAAGTTGTTGAATATCGCCTGCAGGCCAAATCCCAGGTCAACGCCGAGCGCCCCGGCAAAGACCGTGAACTTGTCGACGGGGATACCGGCGACATCGAGAGCCAGCAGCAGGCCGCCCGCCACCAACAGGTAGTTGACCAGGCGCGACACCGTGTAGAGGACGGCCTGGTTGACGTCCTTGTGGCGCTCGGCATAGCGGGTGAGCGCGCGTCTGACCAGACGCGACAGCAACCACACGCCCGCGGCCACCAGCATCGCCAGCGCGACGCCTCCGACGGTGATGGTGACGCCCGAGACGTGCAACAATCGAAAGTCGAGCAGCGACTGCAGGTCGCTCCAGCCTTGGCGCGCGGCATCGCTGGCAGCGCCGCCGGCTTGATGAGGAACGCCAGGAGAGACAGCTTAAGGATAGTGGTTTCCTTTCCGGCCGCGGACGGTAGCACACTTACGAGACGCTGTGGAGCCGCTCCGCCGGAGCGTGGGAGGCCCCCAGCGTCTCGTAGCTCTGCAAGCTGGAACGACCCGTGAGCGAGGAATGGGCGCAACGTCTGGGCAACTCGATCCCCGACTGGCCGGCCCTCGACGAAGCCCTGAAGGAGATGGGCATCCCGCGTGAGCGGTTGCTGCACGTCGCGCAGAGCCTCTTCCATGACCACCTGCCCGCCAAGTGTCACGGTCTGCCATCGGTGTGGATCAACCGCCGTCACGACCGTCCGGGCTGGGGCGCCACCCCCGAGCCCACGGCGGAGTACTCCTACAACCTCGAGTTCCCCGACATGATCTCGTTCGCGAAGGCGGCGCGGGAGGCGAAGAGTCTATAGTAACTCGGTCAGTGTCGCGGAACATACTGTCATGCTCATCCTCGACCTCGTGCGCAACTTCGTGCCGCCACACGCGAGATCCTCGAGTCGATCCCCGTCTGCTAGTGTTGTGTCTCCAACATGAGTTTACCAGATGTGCGAGTCATCGTCGCCGCTGGCAAGGCGCGCTGACGCAGGCATAGCGGGGCCTATGTCGAGGAAGCACAACGCCGCCAGCGGCGACGAGGGCCGCGCAGATGGTGAAGCCATGTTGGAGACACAACACTAGCATCCGAAGCCGCGAAGGAAGTCACTACCTTTGAGATCGCGGTCAGCCCGTAGGCCTGGGCGGCAGCCTGGGCGAAGAGCAGCAGGAGGAGGAAGTAGGCCAGCCGAGGCACGAAGCGCTCGAGCCTCTGCCGGATCCCCATCTTCTTGAGGATCTGATCGATGCCGACATGGGCGACGAGCGTGTCGATCTTGAGCCGGGAGAGCAGAAATCGCAGCACCCGCTCCACGACTTTGGCGGCGATCAGCATCAGCAGCAGGAGCACGATCGCCGACAGCACCCGCGGAGCGGCCTCGATCGCCGACGTGACCATGCCGGAGAAGACATCGGCGATCTGGTTGCGAACCTCGGTCCAGGTCATCGTCATGCTCCCCTATTTCGGTGGTCGACCGGATGGCAGCGCGGCCAGGATGAGCTCCAGATAGTGTCGCAGCACGTCGATCCAGGCACGCCAGGACAGGTCGGCCGCCTGCTGGACCAGCAGCCGCCGATTGAGCCGCCGACGCACAGCCTGGAGGAACCCCGCGGGCGGCTTGACCGCGAAGTCACGAAGCTCTTCGATCGGTTCTTCTGTCGTAGCCATGACGGTTCAAGCGACGCCTTCTGATGCCTCGTGGGCACGCGAATACTGCTCGCGGAACGCCTCGCGCCGGCGTTTGACGCGCATCTTGGCCGCCGAGACGCCGATCTCGAGCCGGTCGGCGATCTCCTCGTAGCTCAAGCCGTCGGCATCCCGCAGCAGGAGCGGGACACGCAGCGTTTCGGCCATGGATTCGAGGACTTCCGCGATGCGCTGGCGCTGGTCCTCGACATCGAGCCGCCGCTCCGCGACGGGCGGAACCTGCAGGGCGGGCTCGTGTGCCACGGCCTCTTCGTCGACCTCGACGTGTGTTCGCGCCCGCCGCGACTTGAGGCGAGTAAAGCAGTGGTTCACCTTGATCCGTCGCAGCCAGGTGCCGAACTGGGCTCGGCCGGCGAACTTCAGGAGGCCGAAGTACGCCTTGACGAAGACCTCCTGGGCCAGATCCTCCGCGTCGTCCGCGGTGCCCAACAGGTATCGGCAGTTGGCGAGGATCCGTCCGGCGTAGCCCGGATTGCCCAGCGAGTACATCAAGTGCGGCGTCGCCGATGCGGCCCGCAGCCACTGCAAAACGGGCCGGGACGACCGACACCGCGGAAACGAGCGAACGGCGGTGTCGGCCGCCCCGGCGAAGCGCAGCTGCGGAAAAAGAACCCTCCTGGATCCCGTGCAACGTCGCGACGAGTCCCCATCCCTCCGGTACAGACTCGGTCTGCCGCCGAAATGTCACATTGCGTTCAAAGTGGGAGTGTCAGCGCGCCGCGTCCTCGCAGGCGATTCTCGCCGTCTCCGCAAGCACGGCGGCGCCGACGAACAGGCTCTCTTCGGCGGCGTGGAAGCGTGGACTGTGGGCCGGGATCACCTCGCCGCCGGGCTCGCGAGCGCCGATGCGCAGGAAGGCGCCGGGAAGCCGCTCGAGGTAGAAGCCGAAGTCCTCGCCGCCCATGTTCGGCGTCGCGAAGCCGGCCAAGGCGTCGGCTCCCAGCAGCGCCTCGACAGCACGGGCGGCACACTGGGCCGCCGGGGGCGAGTTGACGACCGGAGGGGTCCCGGCTTCGATCTCCACGCGCGACGCGAGCCGGTGTGCGCCCGCCACGGCCTCGACGAGGTGGCGCACCTCGTCGTGGAGGAAGGCGCGCGTTCGCGGATCCATGGACCTCAGGGTACCCGCGAGCGCGGCGTGTGTCGGGATAACATTCGGCGCGCTGCCCGCGCGCACACTCCCGACCGTGACGACGGCAGGCGTTCCCGGCGCCAGTCGTCGGGCGACGATGGTCTGCAGCTCGCCGATCAGGGCGCCGAGGGCGACAACGGGATCCACGGTCTCGTGCGGCCGCGCACCGTGGCCTCCGCCACCCACCAGCTCGACCGAGAAGGTGTCGGTGGCGGCCCCCACCGGTCCGGCCTGGGCAATCACCTCGCCGACGGCGACGGTGCGATCGACGTGGCCGCCGAAGATCGCGCTCACGCCGTCGAGGGCGTCGGAAGCCAGCACCGCGAGCGCGCCGCGGGCGATCTCCTCGGCGGGCTGGAGCACGATGAGCACATCGCCGCGGGCCGGACGCGCGGCAAGCAGGTGCGCTGCGCCGACCGTCCACGCGGCGTGCACGTCGTGGCCGCAGGCATGCATGACGCCCTGGTGCTGCGAGCTGTAGGGGAGCCCGGTCTCCTCCTCGATCGGCAGCGCGTCGATGTCGCCACGGATCGCCACCGTCGGAGCGCCAGGGTCGGTACCGGCCATGCGAGCGACGAGGCCGGTCTCCGCCACGCGGTCGAGCGATGTCGGTCGCAGAACGGCCAGCTCCTCGTGCAGCCGATCGGCCGTTCGCCGCTCCTCGCCGGAGAGCTCGGGGTGACGGTGGAGATCCCGTCGCAAGGCGACGAGTCTCCCCCGCAGCGGATCATCGAAAAGCGTGGCGACGGGCCTGGAGGTCGTGGTCACGGGCTCTCAGCCAAGATCTCTTCGAAGCTGCGATTGCCGATCGGAAACTCCCGCCAGCCCCCGTAGTCGAAGTGCCACCATTCCCATTCGTAGACCGTGAAGCCCTCCGCCTCCATCGCGTCCCGGAGGAGCTCGCGCCGCCACCGCTGTCGCGACGTGCCGCCCGGATAGTCGGGGAACGACCGCGGAGAGAACTCGTCGTATCCCCCCACCATCGTCACCGGCTCACCCGTGTCCAGCTCGTAGAGGGTCAGGTCCACCGCGGCGCCCCGGTTGTGCCGCGAACCCTGCGCCGGATCGGCGACGAAGATCCGCTGCTCCTCCGGGGTGGCATCGAAGAACATCTCGGTGACGAACCAGGGGCGATAGGCGTCGTGGATGAGCAGCCCGAAACCGTACTTCTCGAGACGCCGCTGCGCACGCACCAGCGCCTCCGCCGCCGGCCGCTGCAGGAAGGCATGCGGCGTGCGGTAGAAGACGGCGCCCATGAAGTTGTTGGTGGTGGCGTAGCGGATGTCATAGAGCACCGTCGGGTCCAGGGCCTGCAGCTCCACCAGATCGGGCTTCCGGAACTCACCCTCCTCGACCGGGGGATTGGCGCTCATGGCCGGCTCGCGCAGTTCCTCGACCGGCTTCAGCGGTTCGATGCGATACGTCTCGCCGGCCGGCGTGCCGACCTCCCGGCGGGGGAACTCGAGCCCGTTCATCGACACCCGGACGGCGCTGCCGTCGGGTCCGCGCTCGAAGACCAGCTGCTCTCTTTCGTAGAGTCCTTCGTCGGGAAAGGCGTAGACGTCCTCGGACACCTCCTCGAGCGGATACTGAAAGAACCACTCGATCAGCGCGTGGAGGCGACCTCCGTGCTCGAGGATGTAGAGGGTGTTGTGGTCCCAGCCGTACTCGCCGATGAGGCCCTCCCAGTGGGCGGGCGGAGGGTCGGGGCGCGGCTCGGGCACGCGCTCGAGCCTGTCACCGTCGATCTCGATCGCACCATCGACGGGGAGCACCCGTGTGCCGTAGGACTGCCGGCCGTCCGCCACCAGCGCGCCATCGAGGGCCCGCAGCCGCTCCCGAAACCCACCACTGTCGCGCTGGAGGTGGAGCTCTCCGCCCAGGAGCTGCAGGGTGACGGCGGTCCCGTCGCCCTCGTAGCGGCCTTCTAGCCGCTGAGCCTGCTGCGGTGGGATGGGGGCAGTGCGCTCCGGCTCGGGGAGCGGACTCCCCGTTCGAGCTGCCCGCATCATCCGCAAGGCCATATCGGCGATGCGCCCGGTGACCGTGTTGGCGATGTCCACCGTGGTGACCACGACCACTCCCAGCTTCTCGTCGGGCAGGGCGGCGAGCTGGGTGGCGAAGCCGTAGATTGCCCCGCCATGGCCGACCCAGCGGGCGCCGTCCAGCCCGCCCAGTCCGAATCCGATGCCGAAGCCGGTCGGCGCCTCTCCCGGTGCTTCCGAACTGAACTGCGGGGTCCACATCTCCCGCAGCGATGCCTCCGAGATCACCCGCCCCCCGGAAGCCTCACCACCGGCAAACAGGACGGAGAGGAAGCGGCCCAGCTCCACGACCGGGGAGTACATGCTGCCCGCCGGCCTCATGCCGAGCTCGAAGTGGGGAGCTTCGAACGTCCTGCCGTCATAAGTCCACATGATGGCGTGGGCGAGATCGCGACGGATCGCCTCGGTCGGGGTGAAGCCGCTCCGCTCCATACCGATCGGGTGCAGCACGGCGCTCTCGAGCGCCTCCGGAAACGGCAGTCCGGTGACCTTCTCGACAACGGCCCCTGCGACGGCAATTCCGGCGTTCGAGTATTTCGTCTCGGAGCCCGGCTCGGCGACGAGGGTGGTGCCGTTGAGGCTCGCCACGGTGGCGTCGAGCGAAGTGCCGGAGACGTCGAAGTAGTGGCCCGCCGGCGGCTCGCGGATCAGGCCCGACCGATGGGACATGAGCTGGCGCAGGGTGATGGGAACGTCATACGGATTCTCGGGCGCGAAGTCCGGCAGGTAGCTGGACACCGGAGCATCCAGGTCGACCCGTCCCTGTTCGACGAGCTGCATGACAGCCAGATCGGTGAACAGCTTCGACACGGAGCCGACCCGGTAGATCGTGTCGGCCGTGGCCTCGATCTCCTTTTCGGGATCGGCCATGCCGAAGCCTCGAGCCCACACGATCTCCTGGTCATCCACCAGCGCGATGGAGACCGCCGGCAACTCCTTGTCCTCCATCTCGTATTGGATCCACGGAGTCAGGGACTCGGCGACCTGCGCGTAGTCCTGCCGCGGCGCGATGCTCTCCGGACTCTCTGCCGCCCTGTCGCCGCGACAGCCGCAGGCGAGCACTCCCAGGATCGTTGCCAGCGCCTTCAGTCTCATACTGATCTCCTCAAGATCTCCCGGCGTGCGGTGAGGTCGTCGACTCGGTCCACGTCGACCTCGACGCCCAGGCCCGGGCGGTCGCGGGGCACGCGAACCCGGCCTTCCGCGTTCATGGTCCACTCGGGCCGCACGATGTCGCGCTGCCAGTAGCGGGCGCTCGGGCTGATGTCCCCCGGCATGGTGAAGCCGGGCAGGGAGGCCAGCGCCACGTTGTAGGCGCGGGCGACTCCGCTCTCGAGCATCCCCCCGCACCAGACGGGGATGTCCTGCCGCGCGCAGAAGTCGTGGATCGCCCGCGCGGCGCCGAAGCCTCCGACGCGGCCGGGCTTGATGTTGATGATCCGTCCGCTGCCCAGAGTCACCATGTCCTCGGCGCGTTCGAGGCTGGTGATCGACTCGTCGAGGCAGATCGGCGTGGCGAGTTGCTTCTGCAGCCGGGCGTGGCGGACGAGGTCGTCGGCCGCGAGCGGCTGCTCGATCATGGCGAGCCCGAAGTCATCCAGAGCCGCCAGCGCCGCGAGCTGGGCGGAGTCGTCCAGTGAATATGCGCTGTTGGCATCCGCCACGACGGGAAACTCACCCCCCAGTGCCTCACGCACGGCGCGCAGAAACCCCACGTCGGCGCCGGGCCGGATCTTGACCTTGACCCGGCGGTAGCCTTGGGCCAGCGCCGCCCTGGCACGCTCGACCAGCGTCTCCGGGTCGGGCTGGATGCCGATGGAGATGCCCGTCTCGACCCACTCGCGCGTGCCGCCCAGGCGCTCCGCCAGGCTGATCCCGTCCCGCATCGCGGCCAGCACCCAGGTGCCCATCTCGACCGCTGCTTTGGCCATGAGGTGGCCGCGAATCGGCCTCTCCAGCTCCGGGTGTACGGCCTCAGGGCCGGCGAGCTCCCGATCCAGGATCCGCGGCGCGATCCACTCCCGGATGGCCAGCCAAGCGGTGTCGATCGTCTCCGGGGAGTAGTTCGGCTGCGCCGCCGCGACGCACTCCGACCACGTCCGCACGCCGTCGGCGTCGGCGAGCTCCAGCAGCAGGATCCGCCGCTCGTCGACCGTGCCCGAGGAGATCGTGAACGGCTCCTTGAGGGGAAGCCGGATCTCCCGCAGCGCGATCGCCTGGAGCCGGATGCCCACGCTCAGGCTGGCCTCGCAGCCGACGATGCCTGGAGGCAGTAGAAGCAACGCCCATCATCGGCTCGCAGGAATCCCTGCACCTGGTAGCGGTGGTCGAAGGCGGCGAGGAATGCGGCGCGGGTGTTCTCCCGCCAGGCTCGGGCGACGTCCGGTGCGGCCTCCTGGAGCCGCCCGATATGCCCGGGAATCTCGATGCGAAAGCCCTGGAGCCCCCCGACCTCCGGATCGATGGGCCGTGGCTGGAAGGCGCCTGCGACCTCGGCGACCTCCGGTGCGGCGTTGACGACGCGGGCGCCGGCGCAGATCCCGGGATCGAAGGGGAGCACCCCCTCGACCGCTCGAATCACGCGTGCGTCGGCCAGCCTCCACTCCACGACCAGACGATCGGTTCCGATCTCGTCGTGCAAGGCGCTGCCGGTGCCCCCGTACATGTCGCGCACGTATTCCACCGGCTGGGCGCCCAGCCGATTCAGATTCAAGTGGGCGTTGCGCGCCACCAGGGGATCGAAGGTCCAGTAGACCGTGTCGATACCGAGCTCGAGGAGCCGCTCCCGCTGGTAGAGCTTCAAGCGCCGACCGAGCCCTGCGCCGCGTGCCTCCGGTCGCACGGCCAACATGTGGGACCAGTGGACGGGCCGGCCGCCCCGGACGCCGCTCATCCCGAACACGAAGCCCAGCAGCCGCCCGGACTCCCCGTCGAACGCGCCGGCCGCAATCCCCCCCACCCTCTGGGCGACCTTGAGGAGAGCCGGGTGGACGAACTCCCGGTAGTCGGCGCCCCAGGTCTCCCGCTGCAGCTCGACGCAGCCGTCGAGTTCTTCGCGCGTCGCCAGGGCGCGGATCTCGATCGGACCTGGCTCCAGCTCCGCCGCCGCCCCGCGGCGAGCCCCCTTGTAGGAAACCGAGCGATCCACTGGGCGCCCCTTACGATTGCGGCGAGCTCGACTCGTCGGCGAGCGATTCGGCCGGAGTCAGGTCGTTGAAGTACACGATCGCGTCGAAAGAGTCGCGCGGCTTGAGGACCACTTCGCTGTTGAAGTTGACGCGCACGGACTGGTCGTCATCGAGCCAGCGCGCCACCGGCGCGGGTGACTGCGCCCCGCGAATATCGAGCCAGAAGCTCGGCAGCCCCATGCGGCTCAGGGCGGCGTCCACGGTGCCGGGCTGTGTCGTCTCCACCGGCAACTCGGAGCCATCGGAAGAGGAGCTGGTGAGCACGATCAACAGATCCTCCGCCAGTTTCTGTCGCAGATGCTGGCCCATCATCGTGGGCGGCTCCGGAAAGACACTCCAGAGACCTCCGCGGACGGGTGTGTTGGCGACGTGGGCGTTGTGCGCGAACAGCAGGACGCGCCCCGACGGGCCTTCGCGCTCCAATGCCCACAGGAGGTTGTCCGCCATCGCGGCGTCACGGACGGTCATCGCCTCGTGGAGCTCGGGCGCAATGCCGTCCTCCGGCATCTCCCGCGGCCACACACGGAACATCCCTTCGATCTGACGTGCGACGATCGCGTTGCGGTAGCCCCAGTCGTAGTCCTCTTGCGAGGAGGCCGCGATCAGGTCCTCGCGCTCGTTTTCGAGGAACGCGATCACGTCCTCCACCGACTGGCGCAGACGCCTCTGCTCGCGTTCCGGGAGCGCGGCGTAGGCCTCGCGCGTGAAGGCCGCAACGAATGGCTCCGCTGCGCCGCGCACCCGTTGAGAGGCTCGCGGCGCCGCCCGCGCCAGATAGGCCAGCGCGTCCTCCAGAGCGATCCGCGCACCGGGCAGCTCGCCCGCGACGCCGCCGCTCAAGTCGATTCCGTAGAACCGGATCTTCCCGTCGTCGCCGCGACCGGCATTGGCCGCCCGCAACCAGCGGATGAGCTCGAGGTTCTCGGCGTAGTCGCCGAAGCCCCAGGTCAGGCCCGTGCGGGCGATCTCGCGCGCGTCGCCGGCGCCGCCCATGACAAAGTCGTGGACGCGGCGCGACTCGCTCAACCCCGACTCGAGCGCGATGGCCGTGAAGCCCAGCCCTCCCACCCCGTGCCGGAAGAGACGGTTGCGAAAGTCCAGCGGCTCGTGAGCGCCATGAGCGTGTTCCCCCAGCGCCACCACCCGGGCGGAACCGATCCCGGCCGCCAGGCGTCCGAGCGGCTCTGCGGCGGCTTGCACGTCGTCGCCGGGCAGGGGGATGGCGCGACGCCGCGCCCAAGCGACGAACGCATCGGCGTCGCCGGAGCCCTCTCCCCAGCCCGGCCCGCGCACCACCCGGCCGGGCGTCGCGCCGGTGTGCTCGCCGTCGCGCAGCACCTGCACGCCGTTGACGAAGACGTGCGCGACACCGGTGGCGTACTGCAGCGGCTCCTCGAAGGTCGCGTGGTCGCGAATCGTCTCCGGATCGAAGACCACGACATCGGCATAGCAGCCGGGGTCGAGGCAGCCGCGGCGGTCGAGCTTCCAGTTCTTGGCCGGCAGCCGCGTCAGGCGGCGGATCGCTTCGGCAAGCGGCATGAGCTCGCGGTCGCGCACGTAGTGGACCAGAAAGCGGGCGACGTTGCCGTAGGCGCGCGGGTGCGCGCTCGACTTCAGGAACACCCCCTCCGGCGCCGAGGACTCCGCATCCGAGCCGAGGCTGACCCACGGCTGGGACAGACCGAGCTCGACGTTCTCCTCGCTCATCAAGAAGTAGGCGGTTCCGACCCGCGAGTCGTCCTCGATCACCAGGTCGATGATGGTGTCCTCGGGCGAGGTGCCGCGCTGGGCGGCGACCTCCGCCAGCGTCTTGCCGGTCAAGGGCTTCAGCTTCTCGTTCTTGAAGCCGATGAACTGAATCCGATCGGGCGAGCCGGCGAGCAGGTAGAGGTTCTCCCAGTCGTCGCTCGGGGTCTGCATCTCTCGGATCACCCGCGCCCGGATCTCAGGATCTCGCAGCCGCGCGACCCAGGCGTCGTGGCCGCCCTCCTGTACCCAAGGCGGCATCGCACCGTCGAGGCCGGTGGCCCCGGCCGTGTAGGCATACATGTCGGCGCTTATAGGGAGCCCTTCGGCCCGCGCCGCCTCGATCTTGGCGATCGCTTGGGACATCTTCGGCCAATTGGCCTCCCCGGCGGCCTTGAAGTGGTAGACCTCGGCGCGTACTCCTGCCTCGCGAGCGATGCGGATCGTCTCGTCGATGGCCTCGAGCAGCCGGTTCGCCTCCGAGCGCATATGGGCGATGTAGCCGCCGCCATACTCGCCGGCGGCCTGGGCCAGCGCGATCAGCTCCTCGGTCTGGGCGTAGAACGCCGGCGCGTAGATCAGCGAGGCGCCGACCCCCAGCGCGCCCTCGCGCATGGCCTGGCGCACCAGGTCCCTCATGCGCTCGAGCTCCTCAGAGGTCGGCGGCCGGTCCTCTTCGCCGAGCTCGTGCATGCGCACCGTGGTGGCGCCGACGAAGGAGGCGATGTTGGGGGTGACGCCGCGCTGTTCGAGGTACTCGAGATACTCGCCCAGCGTCGTCCATTCGATCGGGTACCGGATGTCGCCCTGACGCTTCAGCGCCTCCGCCTTCATCTCCTGGTTGAGCGGGCCCATCGACCAGCCCTCGCCGAAGATCTCCAGGGTCACGCCCTGCTTCGTGTCGCTCATGCCGCGAGGGTCGACGATCAGCGATTCCGTAGCCCAGCTCAGCACGTTGATGAAGCCCGGGGCGACCGCTTGCCCCTGCGCGTCCATCATCAGCCGGGCCCGGGCGCCGCTGCCCGGCTCCAGGAGGGCGGCGACGCGGTCCCCCGTGATCGCCACGTCGAGCCGGCGCGGTGGCGCGCCGGTCCCGTCGTAAACCAGTCCGTCAGTGATCAGGACGTCGTAATCGTCGCTCGCCTGTTGCGGCAGCGTCGAACAGGCGGCCAGGAGGACGAGGGAGAGGGCGCGAGGGAGGCGAAACATGAGACTCCTTTCAGACTCTGGACTCGCCGCCGGGCGAGCGGCGGCCGATCCGCAGCTCCGGTCGCCACTGCGGCTTGAGGATACGGAACGTCCCGACGGTGAGCAGCGGCAGCGCGAACAGGGCGATCAAGAGATACCCCATGAAGCTGTAGCCGCGGGCCACCAGGGCGATGATGCCGACACGCGAGAGCAGGGCGGCGAGGAGCAGGACCCCGACTCCCAGCAGAACGCTCTGCAGGCGCGTCAGCCGTCGACGCCGATTCCTGTCGATGCGATCAAGCAGCGCGTGGATGAGGCCGACGCTGGTTTCGAGCAGGGTCCATCCCATGACGACCCCGAAGAGAACCAGCAGCCCTCCTCCGCCCACCTGCCGCAGCATCGGGAGCCATGGAACCGGCGCGTCGAGGACCTCCGCCGATGGGTAGAACGCCAGCAGGCAGAGGTAGGTGAGGGCGAAGGGTGCGGTCATCAGGAAGCCGGCGATGAGGCCGGCCCACAGCGTCTCGCGGCGCGTCGTCTGCCGGTGCAGGGTGAAGAGCACCGCGGGAAACACCACCAGGTTGTAGCCGACGTAGAGGACGCCGGCCGCGAAAGCCCCGCCCGGGCCGGCTTCGGGAGCCGCAGAGACGTCGCCGCGGGCGAACACCTCCACGACCCGCTCCCAGCGGCCATTGAGTACGAGGACACCGAAGACGAGATAGGCACCGTAGAGCAGGGCGCTTCCAACGCTCTTGAAGGCTTCGATCACCGCCGCCCCGAAATAGGTCAGCACGGCCACGGCGACCACGATCGCCCCCGTTCCAGCGAGCATCGAGAGGCCCAAGGTGTCGTGCAGGATGTTGGCCGCCGCCGAGGCCATCACCGCGATCACCAGTACCGCCATGACGCCGAACAGCAGATCGAACGCGGGCCACAGCGGCCCGATGAGCTGGCGGATGAATCCCTTGTACTCGTAGGCGGCGAACACGCGCGCCACCTCGAAGGTGAGCATGGCGAGGAGGCTGAAGCCGACGAAGATCGCGACCACGGCAAGCCAGCCGTGAGCGCCGAAGCGCCCGCCGTAGGTGACGATCTCACGCCCAGTGGCGTAACCCCCGCCGATCAGCACCGACTGCAGCACGATCGCCGGCAGCAGCAGGGCCCCGAAGCGACCCGACAGGAGCCGCCGGAGAATGCCCGCTGGACCCACTACGCCGGACATGGGCCTCCACTCGCTGGTCTGGCGGGGTGCACGGTCACGGCTTCTCCGGTTCGACGCCGTCTCCCGGTGCGGCTTCCGGCTGCCCGAGGGGCACGACCAGCGCACTGGGGGAGTTGCGATCGTGATAGAGCATCACGGTCACCGCCCGAGCGTCCTCGATCGTCTCCTCGGCGACGGCTCGGCCGCTGTTGTAGTTCTTCTGCCAGTAGATCGAATCGATCGGCCCGATGACCAGGCGCAGCCGGCTGCCCTTGCGCACTTCGCGTGAGACGAAAGTAAAGCGGTCGAACTCGTAACGCAACGGCTCCTCGCTGTCGATGAGCCGGGCGTCGCGCAAGCTCTCTCTATAGCGGGCACGCAATATGTCGCTGGTGAGGAAGATGCTGCTTCCATCCGGGCGTATCTCATACACCGAGACGACAAAGTCCGTGTCCGGCTGATCGATGGCGATCCAGGCGGAAAGCTTGAAGATTCCGCTGAGCTCGGTGTCCCCGGAGAACGGCGCGCTGTGGTAGACGAGCTGCTTGCCACTTTGCGCGTAGACGAGGCGCTGGTCGGTGTATGCCGGCGCCGGTGTGGACTCGATGGCGGCGGGGCTGCGGTCCCGCGGATCGTACCGATAGCTGTCCGGCGGTCCTTCTCCCGGTGTCGGCGATAGGGATCCGGAGGCGAAGACGGCTCCGGCTGTTCCTTTGGAGTCGAGATAGAAGAGACGGCTCTCGGACGTCACGGCTTCCAGAGTGTCAGCGTACCGCCACTTCTCAGCACCCATGACGTAGTACGCCACGCGCTTCTCGAGAAACTCCGGCCGCGGGCCTTCACCCATCGTCCAGGCATACCAGTCGAGATGCAGCTTCGGCAGGTCGACGAGGCTTGCCGGGCCGAAGCTCAAGCCCCCGAACTCCGCCTTGGGAGTGCGCGTGCCGGCGTGGTCCCAGGGGCCGATCACCAGGTAGTGCCGAGCCCGCGCCTCGGGCGGTGCGTTCTGGAGATGCTCGCGGTAGTGCTTGAGCGCCCCGGGCTGGTCATCGTCGTGGCTCCCCGTGATCGTCAAGATGGGAATCCGGATCTTCCCGTACTCCTCGGCGGTCGGGTTGTAGCGGTCCCAATAGGCATCCGGATGGGGATGGGAGACCCATTCCTGGAAGACCTCGGACGGGTTGCCGAACAGGGTGTCGATCTCCCGGAAGGCGGCACCGGACTCGTACCATTGGAGGTACTTGGTGCGCCAGAAAGCGTCGTCGCCGAAGATCTCCCGTTGGCCCGTCCGACCGCTGGTCAGCGTCAGCCACTGCACGTCGTATGGCGTGAAGATGTTGTTGCGCGCTGGGAAGTCGTAGCCGAGGTACGCGGCGGCGGCCGGCACGATGGTGGCGAGATGCGGCGGCAGCTCCTTCGCCGTCGCCCACTGGTTGTAGCCGGCGTAGGAGCCGCCCCACATGGCGACCTTGCCGTTGCAGTACGGCTGCCGGGCCAGCCACTCGACGATGTCGTGGCCGTCCTCGGCTTCCTGGATCATGGGCCGAAAGTCGCCTTCGGAGTTGCCGCGGCCGCGCACATCGACGGTCAGGAACGGGTATCCGTGCGCGGCAAAGTAGACGCCGCGCCCGTGATAGGTCTGAGAGATGTACGGTGTGAGGGTGAAGACGCACGGTGCCGGCTCGCTCTGATCCCTCGGCGCGTACAGCGTGGCGTTCAGATGCACGCCGTCGCGCATCGGGATCTTCACTCCCCAGAGAAAATCGACTGTCGCGGCCTCGGCGGCCTGCGCCGCCTCGTCTGCCGCGGCACAGAAGGTCGCGGCCAGGCCGAAAATCGCCCCAGCGCAGGCCCACCGGACGTGCCGCCTCCCCCGCAGGATCAAAACTGGTATCCCAGCTTGACGCCGAGCGCCCGCGGCCGGGGCCGGGAATCCCAGCCGAGCACCCAGGCGGGGTCCTGCAGTTGGTTCTCGCCCAGGAGGTTCTGTCCGAACAGCTCGGCGCTGTAGCGGTCCTGCGCTAGCCCGAGCCGAGCGCCCAGGAGACGGATCGTGTCGCTCGGCGCTTCGATGATTCCCAGAGTGCGCTCGGTGAAGGTCGACGGCCCGATCTGGCTGTAGTCGACCCGGAAGAAGCCGGGCATGGACGATGTCCAGTCAAACCCGTACTCGGCCGCCAGCGCCACGGTGTAGTCGGTGACGAAATCGAGTCGGTCGCCGGCGAGATTGGAGGTGGCTCCAGGCTTTACCGATACGAGCTCGGCGTCCGTTACATTACCGCTCAACTGCAACGTCAGGCGGCGCGTGGGAGAGTAGGCCAGCAAGGCCTCGAGCCCCGAGATCTCCGCGTCCCCAGCGTTGGTGAGAAAACCGAAGACATCCGTCTGCAGAACGAATGCCAGGTAGTCCTCGTATTCGCCGTAGTAGCCGGCGAGCTCCCAGCGTAGGCGCCGCGAGGCCCCTTTGGCGCCGACCTCGTAGGACCGGACCTTCTCGGGATCAAAGGCGGTGCCCTCGAAGTCGCCGCCAAACCCGCCGCTGCGGAATCCCTTGGCGACGTTCGCGTAGACGTTGATCGCGTCGGTTACGTGAAGCGCGAGGTACAACCTGGGATCGACAGAATCAAATGTCTCCCGGAGAGTCTGATCTCCCGCAGGAGTCGACCGCCGGTCGCGAAAGTACCGTATGCCGGCTCCGAGCTCCAGGCGGTCGGTCACGGCGTAACTCGCGTCGCCGTACACCGACCACGACTCGGAATCCTCTCCTCCGATGAGCTCGACGTCGCCTAGGAAGGTGCCGCTGACGTACTGGCTGAGGACCAGGTCACGATCCAAGGTCGTGTCGGAGTAGAAGCTCCCCACCACCCAGGTGACCCGTCCGTCGCCGCGGGAGCTCAGGCGCACTTCCTGGGAGACCGATTCGGTGTCGATCGCGTCGGTGATGAAGATCTCGGCGGGGGCGAGCCGGAACGCGATCCCCGCGTAGGCCGCATCGCTGTGGACCGAGCTGGTGGAGCTCATCAGCTCGGCGCCGTCGAATGCATAATTGGCGGTCACGTTGTAGATCTCGTAGTCATTGTCGAACGACTGCCTCGCCAGCGGATCGCTGTTGGGGTAGGTCACATCGTAGTTCTCGTCCGCCCCGACGGGAATGCCGTCGCCGTCGTTGCGGTGGACGAGCGCAGTGGATCTGAGGGTAAACCGCTCTCCGGGCTTCCAGAGTGCTTTCAAATTCAGGTTCCTGAGGCTCTGGTCGTTGATGTCTTCGCGGCCGGCTTCCGGCTGATCGACCCAACCTCCATAGTTGCCCAGCGTTCCGGAGAGCCGGATCCCCAGCGCGTCATCGAGGAGGGGCACGTTGATGGCGCCCGTCAGCTCCTCACTCACGTCTCCGTGGTCCGTCGTGTAGGTGCCGAGGCTGACGTTGCCTTGGATCGAGTCGAGCAGGGGATCCTGGGTGATGTAGCGTACCGTTCCCCCTGCCGATCCCTGGCCGTACAAGGTCCCCTGCGGCCCCCGCAGCACCTCCACCCGCTCCAGGTCGACGAGTCGCAGATCGAGCTGGGTGACGGAAGAGGTGGTTACGGGAATCTCATCAACATAGACCCCAACCAAGGAGGTGAGGCTGTTCGGGTTGGTGACCCCGCGCAGGAAGATGCGATTCTGGCCGGGTCCTTGCTCGATGATCTCCATGCCCGGCACGGCGCGCGCCACATCGCCCACCGTCTGGATTCCCATGCGATCGATCGTCGTCTGCGACAAGGCGCTGACGCTCATCGGGACCTCGAGGAGATCCTGCTCCCGCCGATTGGCTGTGACCACGATCGTCTCGGAGGCGCTCGCCAGCTCGAGGCTCGCGTTCACCTCGACCTGCTGGCCGGCGACAGTCTCCGCCGTCCGCTGCTGTGTCGCCATTCCCGAGTACTCGAAGGTGAGGGTGTACTCGCCGGGTGGCAGCCCGGCCAGCTCGTAATGACCCGCATCGTCCGCCCGGGCGGTCCTCGCGACCGCCCCTCCGACGGCGGCGGCGCGCACGCTCGCACCTCGCGCCGGCGTGCCGTCGACCAGGGTCACGGTACCGCTGAATCCGGCGGCCTGGAGGGAGGGATCGCTCGGCGCGGGCTGGGCACGGAGACCACTGCCCGGCAGCGTGACGAGCAGTAGGAGCAAGGCGGAGGAGCGAGGGATCCGCAGGGACGTGCGCATGTTCTTCTCCTTTTGGGACCAGAAGGCCTGAAAGGACAATCCTATTCCCGGACAGAGAATTGTTAACCAGTGCGTGCTCCCGTCTGGTTTCGTGGTTCTACTCCTCGACCCGCTTGCCTTCGAAGACGCCGTTGGGCTGGTAGAGGGTGATGCCGGTGACCCGGCCCTCGTCGCCGGCGGGGAACTCGACCGTGATGACCGAATACTCCTTCAGCGCGAACCGGCCGCCGAGCTTGGGCTCGAGGGTGTAGGCCGGCTGCGGGAAGGTGCAAGGTGAGAACGTTGCCGGAGAGCGACACCTTGGCTTGCTGGGTGGGGAGCTGGTAGGTGCCGGCGAAGCGACGAAGGTGCTCGGGGGCGACGAGCCTCGCGTCGAGTTGTTTGTCGAAGACGATCGGGTCGACCTGCGGCTCGAAGGGCGCCTCGACGGCGGCGATCTGGCCGTCGAGATCGGTGCGGAACAGGAGCTTCATGTTCTCGAAGGTGGTATCCCCCGAGGTCTCCGCGCCGTTCCAGACATCGTAGTGCCAGTGCTCGAGGGGGGCGGTGATGTCGTTGTAGGTCATCGACAGCTCCCCGTCCGCGAGCGAAATGCTCAAGTCGCCGTAGCCCGGGTGATGGTACGCGCCGGTGTAGTCCTCGAGGGGATGGGAGGGAGAGGTGCCCTCCACGCGCAGGGCCTTTCGCTTCTCCTTCCCCACCGCTTCTGCCTGCAGCTCGGCGGCGCGCCGGCGCAGCCCCTCGCCCTTCCAATCGATGGGCCCGAGCCCGAGGAGGAGGTCGGCGGCGTGCTGGTTGACGATCGCGGGAAGTGGCGAGACGCGGTTGGTGAAGGCGACGAGCCGGATCCGGTTGTCGGGGAAGAGCATGACCGAGGTGCTGAAGCCGTCGATGCCTCCCGTGTGCTGCACCCGACGATGGCCGCGGTAGCTGTCGATCCCCCACCCGAGCCCGTACGTGCTCTGTGAGATCTCCGGCCGCTCCGGAAGGGCTCCGGTGGTCATCTGCGGCGAATGGATCTCGGCGAGGGTGGTCGCTTCGATGAGCGGCTTGCCGCCGACCTCGCCGCCGTCGAGGTTGAACCGGAGCCAACGGCTCATCTCGCGGACGCTCGAGTTGATCGAGCCCGCCGGGCCGACGAGGTCGACGCGCCGGAACGGGATCTCCTCGAGCTCGCCGTCGTCGTTCTCGCGGTAGGGCAGGGCGTGGTCGGCATCTTCCTGTGAGGCGTCGACCGAGAAGTTCGTGCGCTCCATGCCAAGGGGCCCGAGGAGGCGCGTGCGCACGGCATCCTCCCAGCTCCCGCCGGTCAGCACCTCGATCAGATGGCCGGCGGTCAAGTACATCAGGTTCTTGTACTGGTACTTCACGCGCAGGTCGGCGCTCGGCTCGAGATAGGCGAGCCGGTCGACGACCTCGGCGCGGCTGAGCTCGTTGTTGTTGTACCAGAGCAGATCATGGCGCGGCAGGCCCGAGCGGTGGGTCACCAGATCCCGCGGCGTCAGGCGCTCGCCGGCCATCGGATCCGCAAGCTCGAACCCGGGAAGGTAGGTCGCGACCGGCTCGTCCCAGTCGAGGCGGCCCTCGTCCACCAGCATGCCGAGGAGGGTCGTGGTGAAGGCCTTGGTGGTGGAGCCGATGGCGAACAGGGTGTCGGCGGTCATCAGCTGCTCGCCCTCGAGGTCGCGGTAACCGACCCCCTCGGCGAACACCACCTCGCCGTCGACCACCGCCGCGAGCCCGAGGCCGGGCACGTTCCACTCCTCGATCGTCTTGGTGAGAAAGGCGTCGAAGTCGGCAAGCGCCGCGCGGCCGTCGAGCTCCGACGCAAAGGCCGGGAGGGTAGAGACGACGAGAATGACGAGCAGGCGTGCGGGCATGGAAACTCAGAAGTCGACGCGCACGCCCAACTGCTGACGGCGCTTCTCGAACGCGGCCGTCGGCATCCCGAACAGCGGCGACTCCAGCCCGCCGACGTAGCCGGTGAAGTTGTCGGTGTCGAAGGCGTTGTACATCTCCCAGAAGACCGTGAATCGCAGGCGGTCGCCCGCCCGGAAGGCCTTGGAGAGCCGCAGGTCGACGCTGCTGAAGCTGTCGCCGCGCCGCGAGTTGCGCCGCTCCGGTCGGTCGGGGAACGGGTCGTCGTCGAGCTGCAGCGCGGTGGTCACACTGTAAGGAGACGCGCTGCGATAGATCCAGATGGCGCCGAGCTCGAAGCCCAGCGGCAAACGGTAGTTGGCATTCAACACCACGTTGTGCCGGCGGTCCGTGTTGTCCGGCCCCTCGTCCTCGGAAAGGTCGAGCGAGTTGGTCGGCTGGCCGCCGAAGATGCCGGTGACGACGTTCGACGTGGCTTCGGAGAGGGTGTACGAGAGCCCGGCGTCGAGACGCTCCCGGCGGTAGCGAACCTCGGTCAGCAGGCCGTTGTACTCGCTGCTCCCGACATTCTTGAGGGTGGCGATGGTCGAGAAGCGGGGGTCCGGCTGGACGTAGACACCATCGACCAGGGCTACGTTCTCCTCGACGTACATCGGGATGTCTTCTCCGCGAGCGTGCACGAAGTCGGCGTCGACGCTCAGCCCGTGCCCGAAGTCGTGGCTCACGCCGACGGTGAACTGGTCGGTGCGCGCGGTCTGCAGATTCGGGTCAAGGCGGTTGATGATCTGGGAAGCCGTAAGTGCCTGCGACAGGTCGGGGAAGAAGGGGAAGCTCTCGGCCAGGAACCGCCGCAGCGCGTCGGGCGAGCCGAAGGGGCCCCAGGAGAACGGGTCGAAGGCATCCAGGATGTTGAATTCCTCGGCCAACAGCGTGTTCGCGTAGTAGATGCCGTTGAAGTTGGTGTGGTTCTGGTCGAAGAAGCGGCCGGCGGCGGCCCGCACGGCGGTGCGCTTGTCGGCGGTGGGCGTCCAGACCAAGCCCAGGCGCGGCGCGAAGTTGTCCGTGTCCTTCTCCGTCTTCTCGAGCGGTGGACTGCCGCCGTAGCGCTCCACGAGCTGCGCGTTCTTGCGGTCCACCAGCTCGTTGCCCTGGGTCACGCTGCCGTCGAGGTCGTAGCGCAGGCCGAGGTTGATCGTCAGGTCGTCGCTCACCTGCCAGGTGTCCTGCACGAAGGCGTGGTAGTTCCAGCTCGAGATGTCGACGTCGATCACGCCGACGTTGCCCGCGAAGATGAAGGGATAGGTCGCGGGGTCGTCGATGTCGAAGGCACGGTCGTTGAGGAAGATCCAGAAGCCGTCGTGGAAGTTGGTGACATCGACGATCGTATTGATCCGAAAGGCCTGGGCCCCGACTTTGACCTGGTGGGCGCCGGTGTAGAAGGAGAAGGTGTCCATGAGCTGCAAGTTCTCTTCGCCCTCCAGCCCGGTGAAGATCGGACAGCCGAAGACCGCCCCCGGGTAGATCTGTATGGAATACGTGCCCGGCCGCTCGCGCAAGTTGTCCCGCCCGCCGGTGCCCGACTTGTTGCAGATGATGGGCGGCTTGTTGGAGCCGAACGCGGCCCTGAACTCGTTGAACCGGGAGCCGCCGAACGTGCTGGTCCAGCTCCCCACCGCGTTCCAGATCGGTCCGCCGAAGGTGTGTCGCACCTCCTCGGTCGCCAGTGCGCCGCCGAACTGGACCTGGTTGGTGTCGGTGCGATCGCTGCGGTCATAGCGGAGGGAGACGTGGTTCCTGTCGCCGATGCTAGCGTCGAGCTTCGCGATGAAGGGGTCGTTCCTACCCTCGACGGGCAGCACCGTTTCGACGCCGCGCGCCCGCCAGTAGTCGCTGATGCCGAGTACTTCCGAGGAGTCCTTCACGAGACGCTCGTAGCCCAGGAAGTAGAACAACTTGTCTCTCTTGATCGGCCCCGAGAGGAAGGCTCCGTAGCGCTCCTGGGAGAGCGGCGGCGTCTCGTCCTCGGTCAGGTACACGGGCTCGCCATTCTCGAAGTGGCCCGCGAAGGGCTCGGCGTCCCACGAGTCGTCGCGAAAGAAGCCGTAGACGCGGCCATGGAGCTCGTTGCCGCCGCGGCGGGTGATCGCGTTGATGATGCCGCCAGAGGCGGTGCCGAATTCGGCCGGGTAGGAGTTCGTCATCACCTGGAACTCCTGGACCCAGTCCTGGACGAAGGTGGAGGACTGGTTGCCGTAGTAGTTCCACTCCGCGTTGGCCCCGTCCACGTAATAGCCGTTGGAGAAGCTGGTCTGGCCGTTGACCGAGAGGCCGGGGCCGTTGCCGCCGCTGCCCTCGGTGACCCCGGGCGAGAGCTTGGCCAGCGAGCTGAAGTCCCGCTCGATGAGGGGAAGCTGGTCGATCTGGTCCTTGTCGATGATGGTGCCCACGGTGCTGCGGGTGGTCTCCAGGATGGGGGCGTCGGCCAAGACCGTCAGCTCCTCGGTGACGCCGACCTGGAGCGCGAAGTCCACCGTGGCCTCCTGGCCCACGCGCAGCACGAGGCCTTCCCGCTTGCCGGTGGCGAAGCCCTCGAGAGAGGCCTCCAGCTCGTATCTGCTCGCGGGCAGGTTCGGGATGTAATACCGGCCGAGGCTGTTGCTGCTCACGGACCAGGACACGTTGGTCTCCACGTTGCGCGCCGTGACGGCGGCCCCGGCCAGGGCGCCGCCCTGCTCGTCCGCCACCTTCCCGCGCAGGGCGGCGGTGGCGCTCTGGGCGGCGGTGGGAGGCACCAGCGCGACGGCGGCGATCGCGAGGGCGGAAAGCGGGGGCAGCAGGACACGGAGAGACGGCAGGGGGATACGCATGGCCTTCTCCTTTCGGGCCTAGAGTGCCTGTTGAGGCAATTCTAGTCCCATCTGGAAAATTGTCAACCGAAGCTTGCTCGCTTTCGACCTCCTGTGCGAAGATGCTGAGACGGAGCAACGAAGAATGATGTGCGGGAGTCGAGTGAGATGAGCGGAGAGGCGTCGGCCCCGACGCTCGGCAGCCTGCTGCGCTCATTGCGCCGGCGCAATGGCTGGACCCTCAAACAGATGGGCGAGCGGACCGGGATCCCGCTCTCCACCCTATCCAAGGTCGAGCACGATCGCCTCACGCTGACGTATGACCGGCTGCAGTTGCTCAGCCAGCGCCTCGACATCAGCATGTCCGAGCTCTTCGCCGAGCCCCAGGAGCGAAGCGAGCCGGCCGTGACCGCACGGCGCAGCCTCGGCAGCGAGGAAGACGCCCTGCGCGTGGAGACGCCGAACTACGACTACTACTACCTCTGCCCGGAGCTGCGCCAGAAGCGGATGATTCCGGTTCTGGTCCGGCTGCTCGCCCGCAGCCTCGAGGAGTTCGGCGAGCTAGTCCGCCATGCCGGAGAGGAGTACACCTACGTCCTGCGCGGCCGCGTCGTGCTGCACACGGAGTTCTACGAGCCGCTGTTGCTGGAGGAAGGCGGCTGCGTCTACATCGACTCCACCATGGGACACGCTTACCTGGCGGCCGAGGACGAGGAGGAGGATCCGCTCGTCCTGTCCGTCTGCTCGAGCGGCGACAACCCGCTGATGGAGTCGCTGCTCGAGCTGCAACGCGAGCAGGGGACGCTCGCGCGCATCACCCGCCCTAAGAAAGCGGCTACTCGACGTTAGCAGGCCGTGGTGAAAGTCGGATTCTGGCCACGTAACACAAGGATCCGTGGCGTGGGAGCCGGAGGCGGAGAGGCGCCGAGCGAAGGACGGATCGGGGCATGACCGGTGAGAATCGTGCGCACCATGGCTTGCAGGGCCAGCGTGAGCTCGTAAGCCAAGGCACGCAGTATCCATGCGGCCCGTGGTCGCCCCGCTCCCACCAGACGGCGCATCACCAGCCCGAGATTGAATCCCGCGACCTGTACGAGGACGCGTTTGGCGACGTTGTCGCGCCCTCGCAGGTGGAGCCTGCGCATTCCTCCGCTGTCATAGCAGTGCGCGAAACCGCGCTCGGCGAGCTCTGCGCGTTGTCGCATCAACCGCTTGCCCCGGCGACCCCGGATGCGCCGACGATTGGCGTAAGTCGCGTCGCGCTGGCGGTGCTTGCCACGCCAGCGGCGTCGACCTCGATCGGGCTCGGACACGTACGTACGGATCCCCAGGTCCGCGCAGTCCACCAGTACATCAGCGCCGTGGTACCCCTTATCCATCACCACTTCCGCCAGGACCGCATCCGCCAGCTTCGCCGCGGCCTCGGGAGCCTCGTCGATGTCCGCGATGACGTCGATCGTCTGTTGCAGGGTGGTCGCGAAGCTCGCCGTGTCCCCTCTGTCAGCGGGCTGCACGGTCACCGCGACCACGGCTCCAGTCTCCAGATCCACCGCCTGCTCAGCCTTGTGAGCCAGCCGCGTTCTGCCGTCTTTCATCTTGGTGATCCGGGCGTCCGGATCGTGCGGGTTGTGCCAGTCCTTGTTCGATGTCTTCTTCTTCCGCTTCCGGTCCAGCCGCGCCAGATCCTCACGCGTCGGGGTCTCGACCCCCGAAGCCTGGGCCAGCTCGGCGAGAAATTCCGTGTAGGTTGCCCCGCTGTCTCGACGCACGATCGAGCGCATCGCCGCGTTGGCTTCCAGCGTCGTGGCGTCGAACCCGAAACGCTTGCCCCATAGCAAGCCCTCCTTGGCCAGAAGCTCCACGACCCAGGTGAACACCTGATCGTGGGTCTCGACATCCATCAGCCGGCGCGTGCGCGACAGGGTCGAGTGATCCCGGGGTCTGTCGCCGGCCTCGAGGCCCAGGAAGTCTCGCAGCGAAAGCGCGTCGGCCACCCGCCAGGCGATCCCACGCTCCGAGTCGATCCCCTCGAAGTAGCCTACCAACAGCAGACGGAAGTAGATCCCCGGAGCCAACGACGGCCGACCCATCACCGGCGCGTAGAACCGCTCGCATGCCACCTCCACAAAGGCGTCGAACTCGTGGCGCGCCAGCAGCTCGTCGAGTCGCTCGTAGAACGGATGCCCCGGTGCTGCGGTCGCCACCCTCGCATCCACCCACAGGGCCGCCTGTCGCTCCGCTTTCGCTCGCCCATCGCCATCGGCGCGTTCCTCCTCGACACCGACCGCTACGCAATCACGACGCCTGACCGCGGACTTTCACCACAGCCCCCTAGGCGAGCGCGTGCTCCGCCACCGCGCACTCGCGCTCGAGGAGCGCCATCAGACGCTCCACGTGCTCGAGAGTGGTGCGGAAGTTGACCGTGCAGGCGCGGAACCAGGCCTTGCCCTTCAGGACCGTCGTGCCGATCCAGAACTCGCCGCTCCGTTCGACGCGGTCCACGACGCGGTGGTGCAGCTCGTCGGCCTGCGCGCTGGCGAGCTCACGCTGGGGCAGATAGCGTATGCAGGCCGCGGACATCGGCGGCTCGACCGCCGACTCGAAGCGCGGGTGCACCTCCGCCAGCTCGTGCAGCCGGCGCGCCTGCTCGCAATTCGCGTCGACCCAGCGGCCGATCTCCTGGGTCCCGTAGCGTTTGAAGCTCATCCACACCTTCAGGGCGCGGAAGCGGCGGCTCTGCTCGAGGCCGTGGATGTAGTACTGATAGCGCTCGCCCTCGGCGTCGAGCTCGTCGGTGAGGTAGGCGGGCCGCATGCCGAAGGAGCGCGTGAGCCGCGCCTCTTCGCGCACCAGGAGCGCCCCCGCGTCGACCGGAGCGTAGAACCACTTGTGCGGGTCGATGGTGATCGAGTCCGCGAGATCGAGGCCGTCGAGCAGATGGCGTCGGCCGTGGGAGACGAGCAGGCCCCCGCCGTAGGCCGCATCGGCGTGCAGCCACATCCCTTCGCGATCGGCAATGGCGCGCAACGCCTCCAGGTCGTCGATGGCGCCGGTGTTGGTCGAGCCCGCCATCGCCACGATGCAGGCCGGCCGCACGCCCTCGGACCGGTCGGCTGCGATCGCGTCCTCGAGCGCGTCGATGCGCACGCGAAACGAGTCGTCCGTGGGAAGCGCCCGGATGCTCCGGCGCCCGAGCCCGACGGCGTCGGCCGCCTTGTCGACCGAGACGTGGCGCTCCTCGCTCGTGTACACGGCGAAGCGCTCCGTCACGCCCTCCTGCTGCGCCCGCTCGCCGCTCGCGCGGTCGCGGGCGAGCTTGAGGCCGATCAGGTTGGCGGTCATCCCCCCGCTCGTCAGGTTGCCGCCCGCGCCCGGCCCGTAGCCGGCGAGATCGCACAGCCAGCGAACGGTGCGCCGTTCCATCGCCACCGCGCTCGGCCCGATCGAGTAGACGCCGAGGTTCTGGTTCAACGCCGAGGCGATCGCATCGCCGAGGACGCCGATCGGCAAGGGGCTTGCCGTGATGAGCCCCATGTAACCGCCATGCCCCGTGTGTGTGCAGTACGGGTAGAGCTTCTCGTCGAGCTCGGCGAGCACCTGCTCCGCCGCGACACCCGCCCTGGGCACCGGCTCGTCGAAGAGCCGGCTCAGGTCCGCCGGCTCGACGTCCGGAAACACGGGCCGGTCCTCCAGTGAGTCGAAGTACGCGGCGAGCTGGTCGATGACGGCGTGACCGACGCGGCGGAACTCTGCGCTGTCCATGGCGTTGTGCTCTGCTCCCTCTGGGTTACGGCGAGTCCCAGACGAAGCGCGCGGCGGCTTCGCCCAGGTTCTCGAGGAAGGGGACGGCGACGGTGTCGTATTCGTACTCGTCGTCGTTGAGGACGCCGTCGGCGTTGGTGTAGAGGGTGGCGGCGAGGAAGAAGCCGCGGCCGGTCTGCTCGTCCACGACATAGGCGTTTTCGGTGCTGAAGCCATAGGCCCAGCCGGTCTTGTCGTAGACGCGGACGCGGTCCGGCGGCAGGACGCGGGCGACGCCCGGCAGGACGAACTTGGCGTAGGCGTCGGGGTATTCGGCGGGGTCGTAGACCGGGTTCTCGGACTCCCGCGAGAGCTGGCCCAGCGCCTCTACGACCAGGGCGCGGTCCGCGTCGTCCAGCCGGAAGCCGGGGGCCCCGCAGTCGACGTCCGGGCGCACGATCGTGCACAGGGCGCGCTGCAGATCGGCCAGGGCCACACGGTTCTTCGAGCTCATGTCGAACGGCTCGTCGATCCGCTCGCCGTCGGCGATGTGGGCGGTGCCGACCTCGAGGCCCGGAATCGGAGGCAGCGGGGCGAGCAGCTCGCTGCTGCGCTCCGGGAGGGTGTGGCGGAAGTCCTCGCCGACGAGCTCGATTTGCGGGAACCGCCGGTCCTCCTCCGGCGTATGGGGCTCGTCAAGGCGATGGACGATGCGGGCGTCGGGGAAGCCGGCGCGCGCCAGCGACGCCTCCAGCCCGTCCTGCCCGACGAGCTCGTAGAGGCGGTTGAAGGCCTCGTTGTCGGAGACCAGGAAGATCTTGCGGACCTCGTGGCGGACGGTGATGAAGCCGCCGTCGAGATTCGTGGAGTCGCCCGCGACGCGCTGCTCGCCGGAGAAGAGGGGGTGATAGATCAGCGGCGTGTCCGCGGTGACGGCCAGGCCGGTCTGCTCGCGCAGCTCCGCCAGCCGCTCGAGCGCGGCGGCGGCCGCGAACAGCTTCACACTGCTGGCGGGATAGAAGTATTCGGCGCCGAGCCGAAAGCCGTGTTGGACGAGCACGGGCTGGCCGTCCGGACCCGTCTCGACGAGGCCGAGAACCACCTGGAGCCGGTACTGCCGGGCGGCGTCCACGACGTCGCGCAGACCCCGGTGGGAGGCGAGGATCGCGTGCATCGGGTTCTCCGCCTCAGCCGCGGGCATCCTGCGGGCCCGCGGAGGCTGCTGGGTCGCCGCGCAACCCGCAACCACGACGCTGGCCGCCACCAGGCCGAGCGCCAGCTGGCCGAGGCTCACGCCTCGACGCTCCGCGCCATGGGCGTGAGCTCCAGCTCCCGGGTGGCGCGCTCGGTCTCCAGCAGGTGGGCGAGCGGCTGGCGCTCGTGGATCACATCCACCCGCGACCCGTCCACCAGGACCTCGGCGGGGCGGCCATGATCGTTGTAGTTGGAGGCCATGGAGATGCCGTAGGCGCCGGCCGAGAAGACCGCCAGCAGCTCGTCGCGCTCCACCCGCGGCAGCGGCCGGTCGCGGGCGAGGAAATCGCCGGACTCGCAGATCGGCCCGACCACGTCGCAGCGGGCCAGATCGGGCAGGCCCGGATCCTCGTCCCGGCGGGGCATGGGGCCCGACCAGAGGACCGGCCAGATGAAGTGGAAGGCGCGGTAGAGGGAGGGGCGCAGCAGCGTCTGCATGCCGGCATCGCAGATCACGAACCTGCGCGACCGCCCCTCCTTGATGTGCTGCACGCGCGTCACCAGCAGGCCCGCGTTGGCCAGGATCGAGCGCCCCGGCTCGAGCACGATGCGCAGGCCGCGCGCTACGCGCGGCGCCAGCAGCGGCACCAGGCGCTCGGCATAGGCCGAGAGCGGCAATGTCTCCCCGTCGCGGTAGGCGGCGGGCCAGCCGCCGCCCAGGTCCAGGACCTCGACCTCGTGTCCGTGCGCGGCGAGGTCGTCGATCAGGGTCAGCAGCACCTCCACCGCCTGCACGTAGGGCTCCACCGTCGACACCGGCGAGCCGATATGCACGTGCAGGCCGAGCATCCGCAGGCCCGGATGCACCGACCAGCGATCGAACAGCTCGACGACGCGGGGGGCGTCGATGCCGAACTTGTTCTCCTCCTTGCCGGTGGTCGTGTATTCGTGGGTGTGCGGATCGACGTTCGGGTTGACGCGCACGCAGACCCGGCCCGGCACCCCCAGCTCCTCGCCCAGCCGCGCGATCGCCGCCAGCTCGCTCTCCGACTCGACGTTGAACATCCCCACCGGCCCGCGGGCCGCCGCGTCCGGAGCGCCGAACCGGGCCGCCACATCGCGCACCGGGCTGAAGCGGCCGTCGAGCGCCGCGCGGATCTCGTCGTCGGTCTTGCCGACGCCGGCGAAGACGATGTCGGCCATCGGCGTGCCGGCGAGCCAGGCGCGCTCCATCTCGCCGCCCGACACCACGTCCATGCCCGCCCCCAGGCCGCGCAACAGCCGGCAGAGGTGCAGGTTGGGGCTCGCCTTGACCGCGTAGTGGATCTCCGCTCCGAGCGGCGCGAATGCCTCCTCCAGGCTGCGGTAGGTGTCCCGGATCGCCGGGGCCGAATAGACGTAGGTCGGCGTCCCCACCGCCTCGACGATCGCCGGCAGAGGGATGTCATCGGCGTGCAGGACGCCGTCTCGCCAGGTGAATCCGCGCATCGCACCAGTATAGACGCGCGTCATCTGAGGGGTCAGGGAGGCTGACCCCTGACCCCTGCTCCCTGACACCTGATTCCCGGGTGCGTGGGATACGCTCCGCCGGCCATGAGCTGGTGGGAGGCCATCCTCCTCGGCATCGTCGAAGGGCTGACCGAATATCTGCCGGTCAGCTCGACCGGCCACTTGCTGTTGGTGCAGCGCCTGCTGGGGATCCCTCCCGACCGCGCCGCCAACGCCTACGCCATCGCCATCCAGGCGGGAGCGATCGTTGCCGTGTTGGGGCTCTACCGGCAGCGGGTGGCACAGATGGCCCGCGGCCTAGTCGGCAAGGACAGCACGGGCGGGCGCCTGCTGCTCGCCCTGGCGCTCGCCTTCGTGCCGGCCGCCGCCGCCGGGCTGCTCTTCGAAGACACAATCGAGTCGGCTCTCTTCGGGCTGCGGCCGGTGGCGACGGCGTGGATCGTCGGCGGCCTGGCGATCCTCTGGCTCGCCCACCGGGGCGTCCTGACCCCCCGCCATACCGGCTTGCCGCTGGATACTCTCGACTGGCGGCGGGCGCTGCTGATCGGCCTGGCCCAGTGCCTCGCCCTGTGGCCCGGCATGAGCCGCAGCCTGGTCACCATCGCCGGCGGCGTGCTCGCCGGCCTGACCCTGCCCGCGGCGGTGGAGTTCTCCTTCCTGCTCGGCGTGGTCACCCTCGGAGCCGCCACCGTCTACAAGGCGATCGCCGGCGGCGAAGCCATGGTCGGCAGCTACGGAGTCCCCGTGCTGACGGTGGGCTTCCTGGCCGCGATCGTGTCCGCCGCCATCGCCGTGCGCTGGATGGTCGGCTACCTCCAACGCCACGACATGGCCCTCTTCGGCTGGTACCGGATCGGCATCGGATTGTTGACGCTGGCTCTGCTGGCTGCCGGGACGGTATAGAACGCTCGCGTCTCGGGGGATCGCCTGGGGGGGGAAGATCCGGCAGGGTGCCGTATCATCCCCTCGATGCCGGATCTCTGGTGGCTCATCCCCGTCGCCCTCGTTCTGGGCGCGGTGCTCGCCTGGCTCGTCCAGGCCGTACGGCTTGCGGCCGTTCGCAAGGAGGCTGAGCTCTTGCGTCTGGATCTGGCGGACACCGAGGAAGAACGCGAACGGACGCAGGCTAGCGCTCAGGACATCGACGAGCGCCGCGAGCTGGCGGAACGGGAGCTGGCCGCCGCGCGCGAGCAGCTCCGCGGCGGAGAGCAACGGCTCGTCGAACAGAAGGGCCTGCTGGAGACCGCCGAGGAGCGCCTCAAGGATGCCTTCCGATCGGTCGGCGCGCAGAGCCTGGAGAGCAACACGCGTCAATTCCTGGACCTGGCGAAACGGACCTTCGAGGGCCTCCTGGAAAGCACCCGCAGCGAGAACCAGCACCGCCACGAGGCGATCCAGGGACTGCTCGATCCGGTGCGCCAGACCCTGGACAAGCTCGAGCAGCGGACCGGCGAGATCGAAAAGGCGCGCCAGGACGCCTACTCGCGGATCGACCAGCAAATCCACGCCCTCGCCGAACAGGCCACCGGGATCCAGGAGCGTGCGGCGTCGCTGGAGGGCGCGTTGCGCGGCAGCCAGACGCGCGGGCGGTGGGGCGAGCTCGCTCTGCGCAACGTGGTCGAGCTCGCCGGCTTGAGCGAGCACGTCGACTTCGAGGAGCAGGAGACCACCGCCGAGGGCGGTCGCCCCGACATGCTCGTCAACCTGCCGCATGGTCGCCGCATCGCGGTCGACGCCAAGGCGCCGCTCACCGCCTACCTGGAGGCCATCGAGGCCACCGATCCCAAGGCGCGCGAGGGGGCGATGAAACGCCACGCCGCGGCGGTGCGCGGCCACGTCCAGACGCTGGCACGGCGTGACTACGCCGCGGCAGTCGACGGAAACGTGGATCTGGTGGTGCTGTTCCTGCCCGGCGAGCCCATCTACGCGGCCGCCTTCGAGCACGCGCCCGGGCTGCAGGAGGAGGCACTGCGCGCGCGGGTGCTCATCACCACGCCGACCACGCTGGTAGCGCTGTTGCGCACGGTCGGCATCTACTGGCAACAGCAGGCCCTGGCCGAGAACGCGCTCCAGATCGCCGGGGTGGGCCAGGAGCTGTACAAGCGGCTGGGCGTGTTCAGCAACAACCTCGCCGGTGTCGGGAGCGGGCTGGAGTCGGCGATGAAGAGCTACAACAAGGCGGTCGGCTCGCTGGAGCGCTCGGTCCTGCCGAGCGCCCGCCGGCTCAAGGAGCTGCGCGCGACGACGGCGGACGACATCGAGTCTCCGAAGCTCGCCGAGACGTCGCGACGCGAGATCGGCTCCGCCGAGCTGCGCTCGCTCGCGGGCGACGAGGAGTGACGCCGCGCGGACGGATCAGCGGCTGTCCGGGTCGTTCTCGATCTCGCCGGTCATGGGGACGAAACGCACCGGGATGACGGATTGCCGAACCTTCCCCTTGGGAGTCTTCGTCAGCACCACCAGGTCCTGGAAGTACTTGCCGACCGGGATCACGATACGGCCGCCGACCTTGAGCTGCTCCTCCAGCGGCGGCGGCACGCGGTCGGGAGCCGCGGCGGTCACCAGGATGGCGTCGAACGGCGCCTCCTCGGGCCAGCCGTCATAGCCGTCGCCGATGCGCACGTGCACGTTGTCGTAGCCGAGGCGCTGCAACGTGCCGGCGGCACGGCGGCCCAGGGGCTCGAGGATCTCGATGGTGTAGACCTCGCGCACGATGCGGGAAAGAACGGCCGACTGGTAGCCCGAGCCGGTGCCGATCTCCAGCACCTTGTCGTCGGGTCCCAGCTCGGCGAGCTGGGTCATGAGGGCGACGATGTAGGGCTGCGAGATGGTCTGTCCCTCGCCGATCGGCAGGGGGTAGTCCTCGTAGGCCTGGTCGCGGACGCTCTCGGGGATGAACAGGTGCCGCGGCACCTGCCGCAGGGCCGCGAGCACGTTGGCATCCTGGACGCCGCGTCCCGCGATCTGCTCTTCCACCATGCGGTGGCGTTCCATCTCCCAACGATCGTCGCTCTGGCCTGCCGCGGACATCGGAACGAGGACCGCGAGGCAGCCTAGCAGAGCAGCAATTCGTTTCACGGTTCTCTCCTGCGGTGGACGATCTCGCCGTCCACCAGGGTCATGTCGATCGCGGCGCCGGGGATCGCGGCGGGCGCGACGGTCATCGGATCGTCTCCCCATACCACCAGGTCGGCGCGCTTGCCCGCCTCGAGGCTGCCGACCTCGTGGTCGAGGAAGAGCGACCAGGCGGCGTCCAGGGTGAATCCGCGCAAGGCCTCCTGGCGAGTCAGGCGCTGGTCGGGCAGCCACCCTCCCGGCGGGTTGCCGGAGCGATCCTGACGCGTCACCGCGGCGTAGAGGCCGAGCCGCGGATCGGGAGACTCGACGGGAAAATCACTGCCCAGCGCCAGCCGGCCGCCGCTCTCCAGTACCCGCCTCCACGCATAGGCGCCGGCGAGGCGCCGTTTCCCCACACGCTCCTCGGCCCACGGCATGTCCGAAGTGGCGTGGGTGGGCTGCATGGAGGCGATGACGCGCAGCCGCGCCAAACGCTCGATGTCCGCGAGGCGCATGACCTGGGCATGCTCGATGCGAAAGCGCAGCGCGGGACGCGGCTCGCCGCCGAAGCACCGCTCAAAGGCGTCGAGGACCTCCGCGTTGCCCCGATCCCCGATGGCGTGCACGGCCACCTGGAAGCCGCTGTCCTTGGCCCGCGCGCAGATGTCGGCGATTCGATTGGAGCCGGTGATCAGTAGACCGGAATGCTCCGGCTCGTCGCTGTAGGGCGCGATCAGGGCGGCGCCGCGGCTGCCCAGCGCGCCGTCCGCATAGAGCTTGACACCACGGACCTGGAAGCGGCTACCCGACAGCAGCGGGCCGCGCTCGAACCAGCGATCCAGGAGCTCGTCATCGTCGGTCAGGAAAGCGGCGACGCGCAGCGGCAGACGGTCCTCGTCGGCCAGCGTGGTGTACGCTCGCAGGGTCGGATCCCCCACGCCCATATCGGTCACGGTGGTGAGACCGACCGAGTTGCACTCGCGAGCGCCTCTCTCGATGGCGGCCACGATCTCCTCGACACCCCGAGCGGGGATGGCTTGGGCGGCGAGGTCCATCGCGTTGTCCACGAGCACGCCCGTCGGACGCCTCCCCTGGTCCCGCATGATGCGCCCGCCGGGCGGATCGGCCGTCTCCGCGGTGATGCCGGCCAGGTCCAGCGCCCGGACGTTGAGCAGCGCCGCGTGCCCGTCCACCCGCGTCAGCCACACCGGATGATCCGCCACCGCCTCGGAGAGCGCCGCGTGCGACGGGAAGGCCTTCACCGGCCAGTCGTTCTGATCCCAGCCGCGACCGCGGATCCAGGCGCCGGGCGGGGCCTTCGCCGCGGCGGCGGCGACCCGCTCGATCACCTCCTCGTAGCTCTCCGCCCCCACCAGGTCCACCTGCGCCAGCGCGGCGCCGAGTCCGCTGAGGTGGGAGTGGGCGTCGATCAGACCCGGTGTCACGGCGCGGCCGGCCAGATCGATGACCTCGGTCTCCGGGCCGACCAGGGCGTCGGCGCCGTCGCTGGCCCCGAGATACACGATGCGTCCGTCGCGCACGGCCAAGCTCCCCTCCACCACCTCCGGCGTCGCGACTGTGTAGAAGCGCCCGTCACGCAGGATGAGGTCGGCCGCGTCCTCGGCCCTGGACGGTGAGGACGTTGCCGCCCAGGCGACCAGGACCAGCGCGCAGCAGGCCATGATGTGTCCCATCTCCATCGAGCGCATCGCAGGCTTGTGTAGCTGCAAAGGATGGGCCAGCCAGCACTCCGCTTCTTTCATGGACCGGCCCCCATACAATAGTTCGATGCGAGTCTACTTCACCAACCTCGGGTGCAAGCTGAACCAGGCGGAGATGGAGGCCCTGGCCCGGTCGTTCGCCGCCGCCGGCCACACCGTCTGCCGGCGGCTCGAGGAGGCCGACCTGCACGTCGTGAACACCTGCACGGTCACCCACGTGGCGGCGCGCGACTCGCGCAAGATCGCCCGCCGCGGCCGGCGTCTCAACCCGACCCTGCGCACCGTGCTGACCGGTTGCTACGTCGCCGCCGAGCCCGAGGCCGCGGAGCGCCTGCCCGGCGTCGACCTGATCGTGGGCAACCACGACAAGGAGCGCCTGCTCGAGCACGTGGAGAGACGCTTTCCCGAGCTCCGGCGTCGGGCGACCGACCACCACGCTTCTCGCGGCGGTGCCCCGCTTCGCGACACGGTGCCCGGGCGCGGCGCTGCCTTCGCCAGCGACGCTGCGCCGGAGGAGCGGTCTTCCCTGCCGGTGCCCTACGTGCCGCTGCCGTTCGGCAACAGCCGGGCGGCGGTGAAGGTCGAAGACGGCTGCAATATGCGTTGCGCCTTCTGCATCATCCCGTTCACCCGCGGCCGCCAGCGCAGCCGCGCGCCGGAGACCGTGATCGAGGAGGTGCGCGGCCTGGTCGCCAGCGGGCTCGAAGAGATCGTGATCACCGGGGTGCAGATCTCCGCCTACCGCAGCGGCGCGACCCGCCTGTACGAGCTGGTGCGCCGGCTGCTCGCGGAGACGCCGGTGCCGCGACTGCGGCTCACCTCTATCGCGCCCTGGGACTTCGACCAGCGCCTGCTGGATCTCGTCGCCAGCGGGCGGCTGTGCCGTCACTTCCACCTCTCCCTGCAGAGCGGCTGCGCCGCCACGCTGCGCCGCATGCGCCGGCCGTACACGCCGGGCGTGTTGGCCGCCCTGCTGGCGTCGCTGCGACGCGCCGTCCCCGGCGTGGCGATCACCACCGACGTGATCGTCGGGTTCCCCGGGGAGAGCGACGCCGAGTTCGAAGAGAGCCTGCGCTTCGTCGGGGCCTGCCGCTTCGCCAAGGTGCACGCCTTCCCCTACTCGGAGCGCCCGGGAACCGCGGCGGCGGAGATGGCGGACCCGGTGCCCCAGACCGCCCGCCGCGAGCGCATGGCCCGGATGCTGGCGGTCGCCGACGAAGGCCAGCGCGCCTTCTGGGCGGCTCGCATCGGCGAGCGCGCGCAGGTCCTCTGGGAGCGTGAGCAGGAGGGCCGCTGGCTCGGCACCACGGACCACTACGTCCGCGTTCGCGCGGTCAGCGGTGGTGCCGTCGAGCCCGGCCTCGGCTGGGCACGGCTCACCGCCGTCGACGGCGACGCGGTCGAGGGCGAGCCCCTGCCACGCGTCGCGCAGAGGGCCACCGCATGACCCAGACCCCACCGGTCAGTGTCGGCCTCCAGGCCGTCGTCGACGAGCTCGAGCGGGCCTTGCAGGGCTCCCCGGCGGACGAGACCGAGCTGGTGTGGGTGGCGAGCCGGCGCAACGGCGCCGCGACCGGCAAGAGCCGGCGCGACCGCCGGGAGACCTCGACAGCACTCAACATCCGGGTCCTGGAGCGCCGGCGCCTGGGGCTCCATCGTTGCGGCAGCCTCGAACCGGGCGAGATCGAGCTGGGCATTCGCCAGGCCGTGGCGCACTCCCGGGTGCGGGCGCCGCTGGCCGGGCTGCTTCACCTGCCGGCCGACACGACGCGGGTCGAGGCGCCGGCGGCCCTGTGCGACCCCCAGATCCAGCAGCTCACCCCGCAGGAGGGACGGAGATGGCTGCAAGCGCGGCTCGACGGCGCCCAGGGCCAGCTCGACTGGGTGGAGGCCGAGATCGCGGTCGTCAACAGCCGCGGCGTGCGGCGACTCGCCGAGGTCACCGCGGCCGAGGTGACGGTGCGGGTGGACGGCGGGCCGCCGGGCGGCCTCGCCCGCCGGGCAGCGCGACAGCTCGACGGTCTCGAGCCGGGCGACGTCGCCGCGGCCGCGGC
>JBOGJI010000226.1:0-4214 GCA_050747865.1 Thermoanaerobaculia bacterium | reverse complement strand
AACACGGCCCGTCCTCGACTGTCACCATGACTCTACCTTCCATTGCCAAGCATGTCAAGGGATAAACTGTCATGAGTTGGCACCATGCACCTGTCGCGACGGACGATCGCCAATCGCCAAGTCACTGCCGCACAGGCACTTACGCGATCGCCTCTGCAGAGACGCTCAGGAAACTGTAGAAGATGGGCTTGAGCCGCTCGACGGCCTCGTAGAAGGCGCCGACGAAGGCGGCGTAGAGGGCGTAGAACTCCCGTCTCATCTTGCGGCTTGCGGCTTGCGGCGTGGACGAGCGGCGCCGGGGCGCGTTTCGGCTTGTTCGGCGCGGCGTGAGGGTGCTGGGCGAGGATGTCGGCGACGCCCAGCGGCGTCGTCTCGTCGCGCTGGTGGCGCAGGGCCGTGTCCTCCTCGATCTGCTTGAGGATGTCGGCGACTGCCGAGCGGTGAGCTTCGGGCGAGAGGTGTGTCCAGCACGGCAGGGGCTCGAGCTTCAGCTCTTGAGGGATGGACGCCTGCGCGTCGGAGAGCTGCTGCCCTCGATTCCTCGCCACCCACTGCGCCGTGCGCGAGATCCAGACCCCGCGCACCGGCTCGCCGGTGCGTAGCGCCTTCGCACAGTGCGGTCCCGGCCAGTCCTCGGGCCTGGCGATCAGCCCTTCCTTGGCGCCGTGTCGGAGAAGGTAGGTCAGCCGCTCGACGTGTGCGTACTGCTCACCGGTGACGACGATCGCCTGATAGCGGCGCTCGAAGAGCGGTCCGCGCCAGCCGTGTCGGCGGCCGGCTTCCTTGGACAGATTGGTCAGCACATGTCGCATGAAGGCGGCGAGCTGGTGGGCGTCGTCGGGGGATGCCAGGAGATGCAGATGATTCGAGAGGCACACGAAGGCGTGGAGGCGGACGGGGTAGAGCTCCTGGGCACGGGCGAGGATGCCGACGAAGGTCTCGCTCCAGCCGGGGCCGGGCTTCAATAGGAAGCGGCCCTGCACCGTCCTGGCGGTGATCTCGACGAGGCTGCCCTCGGGCACGAAGCGCAGACGCCGGGCCATGGTCGAAAGTCAAGACGGAATCGAGGCCGCTCGTCTCTCTGGCAGCGGAGCCTGCCTCGCTGCTAGAATCCACAAAGGAGCGGTTCCGTGGCCACCATGACTGCCAAGCAGGAAGCCCAGAAGGTCCTTGATACTCTGCCCGACGACGCCTCGCTCGATCAGATCCAGTATCACCTCTATGTCCTGCAGAAGATCGAGGCGGGACGAAAATCCTTCGAGGAAGGCCGCGTCGTGTCCCAGGAAGAAGTCGAGCGGCAGATGGCCAAGTGGCTTGGCGAGTAGTCTGGACCGAGCCCGCTCGGCGACGAGATGGTCCGTGAGCTCCTTCTGCGCAGTCACCGGCTGATCTACGAGCTACACCCCGATATCCTCACCGTTGCCATCCTCGGCGTCATTCACGGTGCCCGCGATCTGGCCACACTGTGGGAGCGTGAAGGGCGCGGCACCTGAAGAAACCAGGAGAGAGCTGATGCACCGCTTCCTCGTCGTCATCGAAAAGGCCGACGGCAACTACTCGGCCTACTGCCCGGACCTACCCGGCTGCGTCGCGACCGGAGCCGCCTACGAGGAGGCCGAGACCGCCATGCACGAGGCCCTCAGAATGCACCTGGAGGGCCTCGAGGAGGATGGTCTGGCAATCCCCGAGGCGGCGGCCCACGCCGAGTACATGGCCGTTTGAGGCCCGCGCCAGGCGGGCGAAAACGCAGCCGCGTTTCCAGCGTGGAGCCTTATCCGCTGAGGTAGTCCAGCACTTCCCGATCGCGCGTCTATTCGGCGAGCACCAGCTCGGTGAGGTCGACGCCGTCGAGGTCGGCGGGCCGCGGAAGCGCGAGCAGGGTGGCGAGCGTCGGGGCGAGGTCGACGGTGCCGACGGCGCGGCGGATCTCCCGTCCCTCGCGGTCGGGGAGCAGCAGGATGATCGGCACGTGGGCGTCGTAGGGCCACGGCGAGCCGTGTGTGGTTCCGCGGCTGTGCAGGGGCACGTACCAGGGCTGGTAGGTGACCAGCAGGTCGGGGCTGCGCAGCGGGTGGAAGCTGCGCCAGACGGCGCTGCCGTGGGGTCCCTTCGGCGGCTTCTCGCGGCTCAGCTCGTCGCGCGTCCACACCTCGGCCACCTGCGGGCAGGAGGCGAGGAGCTGCGCGGCGTAGGCCAGCACCGCGGCTTCGTCGACCTCGGCTTCGGCGAGCGCCTCGCGGTCGACGTATCCGGGCCAGGCGAACCGCACGCCGGGACCGAAGCGGCGCTGCAGGCGCTCGAGCACCGACTGCTCGCAGACCACCTCGTGCGCGCCCTCGCGCCACGCCTCGAGCCCCGCCAGGTGGCGCGCCTCGGGCAGCGGCGCCACGCCGTGGTCGGACGACAGGGCGACCAGCAGGCGCTCGGCGCCGATCCGTTCCTCCAGATAGTCGAGCAGCTCTCCCAGAGTACGGTCGAGCCGCAGCACGGTGTCGACGAGCTCGGCGCTCTCCGGCCCGTAGTCGTGGCCGACGGCGTCGGGGGCGGAGAAGGACAGGCCGAGGAAGTCGAGGTGGGCGTCGGCGCCCAGCCCCTCGGCCTCGACCAAGGCACGGGCCAGCTCGCCCAGGTAGGCGTCGGCGAAGGGCGAGGCGTAGACGTCGTCGTAGTAGCTGTCGTCGGGGGTCACGGTGTTGTCGCCCAGGGAGTGCGGGAAGTCGCGCGGGAAGGCGCCCTCGTCGGGCTCGACGACCAGGGCGTCGAGGGCGGCGAGCGTCTCCGGCAGCGGCTCCCACAAGGTGCCAAACCACCGTTCCGCCGGGTGCTCCTCGTGGAACAGGGCGAGCCACTCCGGGGTCTCGTCCGCGTAGTAGGCGCTCGACACGAACTCGCCTTCGTCGTACCAGTAAACGCCGTCCGGGGCGTGGCCGGCCAGCAGCACGGTGCCGCGGTCTTTGCCGCTGGCGGCGAAGACCCGGCCGCGGCCGTCCGCCGCCCGGATCCAGTCGGCAATCGTGCTGCCGAGCAGGCGGCGGGGCGAGATCGTCCCGCCGTCGTCGTCGAGCACGCAATAGACCTCGTCGCCGGCCTCGCGATCGAACCAGTCGTTGCCGACGATGCCATGGCGGCGGGGGTGTTGTCCGGTCGCCAGCGCGGCGTGCCCGGGCGCGGTGACGGTGGCGGCGTGCAGGTGGTGGGCGTCGGAGAACACCACGCCGTGATCGAGCAGCCGGCGCAGACCGCCCGTCAGGGCCGGCTCCAGCCGCGTCAGGGTGTCCCAGCCGAGCTGGTCGACCACGATCATCACCACCAACCGGACCTGGGGCAGTCGCGCGGCCCCCGCCGGCGGCTCGAGCTGCGGGCCGCGGCGGCAGGCGAGCGGGGCCAGGAGCAGGAGCGCGCCCGCGGCGGCGAGGACACGACGGCGGAGCAGGGCATGTCGACTCATTCAGAATCTCACGCTTTGGACGTAGAAGTCGGAGATCTCGATCTCGCCGGCGACCAGCGGCCGGACGAGATCGGGTGTCAGCAGGAACTGCCCGGCGTCGCCTCCTCGCGCTGTCAGCAAAAGGAGCTCGATCGCCTGGACCTCGTCGCCGCCCGCCTCCGCCAGCGCCCCGAGGGCGGTCGCCGCGAGGCCGATGGCGCGGAAGACCTCGCCTTCCGAGCCCACGGTCAGCGACAGCAGCACGTGATCGGTCTGGCTGCCGCTAGAGACCTCGACGGCCGCGAGCCGCTGGCCGCGGAAATGGCGGGTGAGGAGCTGGACGACCCGGGCGTCGGCATGGGGCTGCCGCGGCAGGGTGGCGAAGTCGAGGTTGCCGGCCAGGGTGACGCGCGGGCGCTTCCCCTCGTAGCCGTCGCGGTTGGCGGCCGCGGTCCGCTCGACGTCGATCTCGGACAGGCTGAGGAAGGTCTCGGTGCCGTTCTGCAGAGTGATGATGGCCCGCTCCCCCTCGACCCGGTATTCGCCCCGGGCCTGGACCGTCGAGCCGTCCCGCAACACGATGGTGTAGGCCGACAGCGGCGACACCACGAGCAGCAGCGCGACGAGCGCCACCGCGAGTCGACCTGGTGCTCGCCCTCTCATCGCCGGATTCCAGAGCCTGTGACCCCATCTCCCGTGGGTCGCGTTGCGAGCGCCGGACCAACGCGCTTCGCGCGTCGGTGCCCGCCTGCTGCAAGGAGCCGCGACGCAGGCGATGCCGTTGTAT
>JBOGJI010000225.1:0-2945 GCA_050747865.1 Thermoanaerobaculia bacterium | reverse complement strand
CGCCAGGTGGCCTGAGCCAGCCTACGCCGTTTACCGGCCACCGGGGCGCATAGTGCCAACGATCTCATGCCAACTCGGAACCCATTTCGAATGAGTTACTTCGCTCCGACGACTGTAGAAGATGGGTCAGAGTCGAATTGTCCATGGTAAGGGTGCCTGTGTTGCGGATGCCGCCGCCGCGTCCCCCGGTCGAGTTGTCGCTCAGGGTCGAACCGCTGACCGTCGCGACACCTGTGTTGTCGATACCACCGCCGTTCCCCGCCGCCGAGTTGTCGCTCAGAACCGAGTCGCGGACGCGCAGTTCCCCGCCCGCGTTGCAGATGGCGCCGCCGTGGGTTCCCGTGCCGTCGCTCCGTAGCAGCGCCCGGCCGTGGCGCAGGGTTAGACGCTCGACGGTCAGCTCGCCGGAGGCCTCGATCTGGAACATCCGGAACTCGGGCGTCCCGACCGCCTTCGAGCGCTCGATCGTCGCCCCCTGGCCCCGCACGGTGACGGGGCTCGTGATCACCGGCAGGCCGTTCTGACTCAGTCCGAGACAGGGGCTCGAGCTGGGATCTTCCACCACGTTGTGCGCCACAGTCAGGGTATACACGGATCCGCTCGCCGGAAGCACTGTGTCTAGGCCGTCGTCCCCGGCCATGCAGTCGTCGTGCTCGGCGTCGCCGTTGGCGTTCTCCAGCGCCTCGATCAGCGAGCACTGGCCGTCCTCCGCCACCTCCACCACCCCGGCGGCCACCTCGATGTCCGCCGCCCCGGCACCGCCGGCGAGCCCGACCGCGCCCAGTAGCGCCAGCGCCCCGACCAGCCCCGCCCTCGTCAGCTTCTCGTACGTCATCTCCACGCCTCCTTTCGTTCCCGCGCGCCGACCGCCGCGCCCGCAGGTACCGTCGCTTCCGTGGCCGGGCACCGCGCGGCAGGCCCGACACCCGGTCGCAAAGGCCTGACCCGAAAACCTCCTCCCCGGCCACCCGGAGGCGGCGAGCTCCGTGCCCGGCGACCGCCGAGTCAACGTAGCCCAAGGCGGCGAGCGATGTTTGACCGAATCGATCAGATCTTTGATCAAATCGATCAATCTCGCCGTTTCCGGCCCGGTTGGGGGCCCCCGACCATGGCGCTCGCGCGGCATGCCGGGAGAACATCGCGTCGATCCGAGCGGGTCGGGGGCACTCCGCGATCGGTATCGGCGGTGTGGACGGTGGCCCTGTGGCGGTGGGCGATCGCTGCGATCTGAGCGTCGGTGGTCAGGACGGTCAGGGCCGGCCCCACTTGCGTTCGTCGGTCGCTGCCTCCTCAACGCGCACCCGCGCTCGCAGATCATCGCTGAGCCGCGTCCGCCCTTTGAGCGATCCCACGGCGGCGGCGTCCAACTCGACCCACCCCTACCCACTCGAACTCGAGGAGAGGCGCGGTTTCTTGGATCAGAACACCCAACTGCGCTCGCGCAGAACCGCGGCGTGCAGCAGGACGGATCGTCGACCGGAGAGCCCTTGTGCGAGGGAGGTTCGAGTCGGGAAGCTAGAGCGGCCGCGGCACCAGTCGCTTCGCCGCCGGCTGTCACTCTTCCTCGCCGCCGGCACCGATGGCGGTGCCGGCCACACCGGTTGCGCCGGCACCGCTCGCCTCACCTTCACGGCCGCCGGACCCCGGGGAGCCGCCGGCGATGACCCGGTTGGCCGCGTCCACGGCTTCTCCGGCCTCGAAGAACGCACGCCGACCATCCTCGTCGGTATAGGCCTCGGTCGGAATGAGGTCGATCTCACCGTAGAAGGCGAACTCGCGCTCCTTGCGCAGCCTGGCCGAGATCTCCGCCAAGCGTTCTAGAGTGGAAGGCTCCAGCGGGAAACGAGCCGCGTGCTCGAGCAGAAACCCGCCCACGTCATGCCACTTCGGCGGCTCGATACCCACCTCGCGCAGCATCCCCTTCAAGGCCAGCTCGACGATCTCCTGGGCTTCGCGAACGACGTCCGAGAACGCCTTCTCGGCGAGCAGGACGGCGAGCGCCTTGAGGCGGGCGCGGGCCTTGATCAGGTAGCTCTGCGCCAGGTTCGCGTTGGTCACAGCTCGAAGACCTCACCCTGCCGGTAGTCCGGTTTGAGGTCCCAGTACCAGGCCGAGCCGCGCCAGATGCGTCGCGCGCCGAGCGCCTCCAGACGCCGCGTCAGATCGGCGATTGTGCCGGCGAGGAAGTCCTCGCGGTCGACGAGGATCCTGGCGTCGTGCACGAGATCGAGCAGCAGCGGCGTGCGCAGCCCGACTTCGGCGGGTGTCTTGAGGACCGGCGACAGTCGCGTGTGTACGCCGGCGGAGCTCGCCGCCCGGACCGCTTCGGACAGGCGCCGCTCGACCGCGTCGAACTCCCGCACTCGTGCCATGCGTCCCCGCGGCAACGGCTCGGCGACGATCAGCAGGTCGATGTCGGAGTCCGGTCGCGGGCTGCCGCGACCGACGGAGCCGAAGATCGCGAAGGACATCAGACGCCGCCCGTACACGGCCTCACAAGCCTCCGCCAGCGGCGCGACGAGACCCTCGAAGGTGGCTCGGATGTCCGTCGTCTCGTGCATCCCGTCCTCCGGCTCGATTGTACCGTCCAGCGGTGCCCGGCTCCGGCCGACGCCGACAACGTGGCGGGCACCTGATCCGGGCCCCGGGCCCCGACCCGCGGGTCGCCAGCTCGTGCGACGGCGCGTCGGCCCGGCGAACCCCATCCGGCGCGGCAACCATCATCCTAACTCGTTCGCCGCACGTTCGACCGGTGCGGCAAGAACCCTCCCATTCAGTCTCCCGGGAGAGAACGAGTCGTGACCTATGGTACGAGATCCGGATCCGTCCCGAGTTCCGTGGAAAATGAGAATGGCGTAACCTCCTGTTGATCAACGACATCGCCGCGAGACGGCGAAGGGGGGTTACGCCATGGAACAGAGTAGCACGTCGGAAGCCGAGATCAT
>JBOGJI010000224.1:0-8667 GCA_050747865.1 Thermoanaerobaculia bacterium | reverse complement strand
TCGCAGCACCGCGCTGGCCGTAGCGATCGTCAACGATTGCGCGGACTGGGACGCTCGACGGCAAGTCCGTCGAGTGAGTGGCGGAGATGTACACTTGACATCGCTGCCCATGGAAGGAGCGAGGAGGAAGCATACTCATCAGTATGTGACCGACGAGCGACGCCGCAGACGACCCGCAACCCCCTGGCGCCCTTCGGGTTGCGGCGGCGTGGGGCCTGCTGCCGCGTCGCCGCTCCTCGACGATGGCACCGCATCGCCTGCGTCGCGGCTCCTTCCAGCAGGCGGGCACCGACGCGCGAAGCGCGTTGGTCTGGCGCTCGCAACGCGACCCATGGGAGATTCATTCACAGGCTCTCAGCTACCGGTGGCCGAGCCGTGATCATCCGGCGGCCGTTTTCTCGTCAACCCTAGTGAGAGCGGAGACGCGAACCGTGGCTGGGCTCGCAGATGGCCGGCACGATCTCAGCCTTCAACACCACCGGCCGCAGGACGAGAAGGAAGGAACAGCACCATGGCACAGAGCAGCACCCGACCCGCCGCAGAGGCATCGATCACCGCTACCCCGTCACCCATCGAGCCGGGTCCCATCCCGGGTCCGCAAGCCCTGGGAGCCGCCAGCGCGTTCTTCAACGACTTTCGCGCGGCGATGCACGACTACCCCGAGGAGTTCGTCGAGCTCGAGATCGTGGAAGTCGAGTTTCCGGGCGACGTGCTCAACACGAGTGAGGAGGGAAGCTTCAGGGTCCAGCTCACGAACAACGGATTGCTGGACATGACCGACGTCAGTCTCAAGGTACGGGGGCTGAACGGCACGCTGGTGAAGACCGGCGGTGCCGCCGACTTCGACTACCGGGATGAGCTGACGATTGGCATGGACAGCGAGACGATCGTGGGGCAGGGTGGCGTCAGTCTGACCCAGGGCTCCAAGCTGCGGTTCAAGGCCCCCGCGAGCACGAAGCCCGCGGGAACGCAGCTCTTCAAGGCGACCATCGCGGGCTGGAACGGGAGCCTGGTTCGCATCCTCAACGGCCATAGCCACGCAGAGGATGTCGCACCCGCCGGGACCTACAGCGACCAGGTCGAGGGCCAGTAAACCGCGGCCGATCTGACCGCCCGGTCGCCCCACGATCGAGTCTTCGGCCGCCGGTGTCCTTGATGGACGCCGGCGGCCAATCTCTGTCTGGACGAGCGGCCGGCGGGTCCGGTGAAACGAGCGGTACAACCCGACCCGATCGCCAGGCTGTTGCCGTTGTCGGCTACTCCCTGACCGCCGGGACGATCGTGGTCTCGTGGCGCTCGCCGTCGCGGAGGTAGACGATGTTGGTGCGCTCGCCGATCTTCACGGCGTCGAGGGCGTAGGTGTAGTCGTAGATGTTGGCGATGGTGGTGCCGTCGAGCTCGACGATGACGTCGCCTTCCTGTAGGCCCGCGGCGGCGGCCGGGCCGCCCTCGATGACCCCGGAGAGGCGCAGCCCCTCGACCTCGGTCGTGTAGTCCGGGATGGTGCCGGTGTAGGCGCGCACTGTCTCGCGTCCGCCCGCGGCGGCGCGGGCGGTGGGGGCGACGGCGACGAACTCGGGAGCCGCGTCGAGGTCGGCGAGCTTGCCGACGAGCAGCGCGCCGAAGCGGGCCACGCGCTCGAGTTCCTCGTAGTTGATCTTGTCGGCGGTGTCCGACGGCTTGTGGTAGTCCTCGTGGCTGCCGGTGAAGAAATGCAGCGTCGGCACGTCGGCCTGGTTGAAGACCGAGGAGTCGGTCGGTAGGTAGGGATCCTCGCCGATCTGCAAGTCGAAGCCCACAGGCACGTTGGTGCGCTCGATGAGGCCGGGCCAGGCCGGGCTGCTGCCCGCGGCCTGGAGAGTGAGCTTGTTGTCGCGCATCCGCCCGACCATGTCGAAGTTGACGTAGGCGGCGATCGTCGCCGGGTCCAGGACCTTGTCGCGCAGGAACGCCGTCGAGCCCAGCGTGCCCAGCTCCTCGCCCGACCAGAAGGCGACGGCGACATTGCGCCGGTGCCGCTCGCCGGCCAGCCGCCGCGCCGCCTCCAGCGCCGCGGCCACGCCCGAGGCATTGTCGTCGGCGCCATAGTGGATGGCGTCGGCCTCGGAGGCGTCGGCCAGCGACTGGGCGCCGCGGCCGCGACCCAGATGATCGAAGTGGGCGCCCACGATCACCCAGGGCTCGTCGATCTCCCCTTCCCCGCTGCCCGGGAAGTAGCCCACGACGTTGCGGCCGGTGCGCTCCTCGTGCTCGACCGCGACGTCGAGCGTGACCTCCGTGCCGAGATCGAATCCGGCGACATGGGGGTTCCCCGAGTCGAGGCTGTGCTGCGCCGCCACCAGGTCGCGGCCGAAGGCCGCGAACAGCGCCTCGGCCACCTCACCGGAGGCCGAGGCGGCCACCAGGCCCGAGCCCGAGATTGCGGCGTCGAAGGTCAGGGGCACCGTCTCCCCGGCGTTCGGCGAGCGCGGTCCGGTGACGACGAGTAGCGCCGCCGCTCCCCGCTGCCGGGCCTGCAAGGCCTTGTAGCGCAGGCCGGAGTAACGGGCCAGCCGGGCACGGAAGTCCCCCTCCGTGTCCTCCGGGCTGTAGCGCAGGACGAGGACGATCTTGCCTTCGACGTCGAGCCCAGCATAGCTGTCGTAGATCACATCCTCGCCGTCCGGGACGACGAGCCCGTAGCCGGCAAAGACGACGGGGGCGGTGATCGTGTCGCTTTCGGAGAACGCCAACGCCTGGACGTGTTGCCGCTCGTCCCAGGTCTTCCCTGAGCCCTCCGCCGCCAACGTGAGCGAAGATCCGGCGTCCCGGGTCCCGGCGACGAAGGAGAACGGGAGGCGGAAGTCGTCTTGACCGGGCAGAGGTCGCGCTCCCAGCGCCGCCAGCCGTTCCGCCAGGTACTTCGCGGCGGCCGCCGCTCCCTCGCTGCCGGTCATGCGACCCGCGAACTCGTCCGAGGCCAGCTTGGCGACGTCCCGGCGCAACGTCGCGACGTCGGCGCTCGCCAAAGGTGGCTGCATCAGGCTTGCGACGGTGCATGCAAGGGTCGCCGCGATCCGGCCGATGCGCGTGGTCACGTAGGTCTCCCGGTCAGTCGTTGGAGGCTTTCCGCCTGGGTGCCGCAGCCAGGGCGGCCAGCGCCTCCCGGTGGTTCCAGCGCGCGAGGTAGATCTGGCCTCCGTCCCCGCCGTGCCGGGTGGAGGTCCAGGCGAGACCGGTCCCGTCCGGCGTCGGCACGGGCAGCCCGTCGAATCCGTCCGTGTAGGTGACACGGACCGGCTCCCTGGCGCCTTCGACGTCGACCATGTAGATCTCGAAGTTCGAGAAGCCGAGCTTGTTCGAGGCGAAGAGGATGTACTCGCCCGAGGGGTGGACGTAGGGCGCCCAGCTCATCGCACCGAAGTCGGTCAGTTGTCGGGCGTCGCTGCCGTCCGGCCGGGCGCTCCAGATCTCGGCGGTCAGCCCTTCCTCGTCGAACCGGCGCCAGACGATGCGGGAGCCGTTGGGGAAGAAGAACGGGCCGCCGTCGTAGCCGGGCGCGTCGGTGAGGCGCTCCACCTGCGTGCCGTCGGCCCGCATGCGGTAGAGCTCGCCGAACCATGCCGGGTTCACGTCTAGGCGCTTACGCTCCTCGGGGTCGAGCTTGCCCGCGTAGGCCTGGCGGGTGGAGGAGAAGACGATCCACTCGCCGTCCGGCGAGTAGCTGGCCTCGGCGTCGTAGCCGCGCGCCTCGGTCAGGCGCGTCAGCGCGCCGCTCTCGGCGTCGGCGACGAAGAGGTCCATTGCCGGATCGTAGTCCCAGGAGTAGCGCCGCTCGGTGCCGGCGGCACGCGCCTCGAGCTCCTCCCGCTGCAGCCGCTCGGAGTCCGGGTCGAGATGCGTCGAGGCGAACAGCACGTCCCCGGATCCCGGCCGGATGAACGCGCATGTGGTCTTGCCGACGCCGGGCGAGACGCGCCGCGTGTCTCCCGTCTCGAGGTCCATCAGATAGATCTGGTAGAACGGGTTCCTCTCCTCGCGCTCGCTCTGGAACACCATCCGCGACCCATCCGGCGAGAAATACCCCTCCCCCGCCCGCCGCCCCTCGAAGGTGAGCCGCCGGACGCCGCTCAAGAAACGCGCCTCCCCGCCACCCTCCTCGGCCGCGCTCCCTGATGCCCAGGGGACGAGACAGACGAGCATGGCAATGCCTCGAATGCCAGACCGCATGCCAACCCGAGATTGTGCCACGCGCGGCCTGGTCGGACGTCCTTGCGTGCGAGCCGCCCCGCGTCCTTGCGGATAGGGATAGTTGAGGCACCTCCTCGAACCGGACGGCGAAACGGGTACGATGAGCTTGCGCCTGACGCATTCCACACCAAGACTCGATGTTGCCCGTGGATCCCACCCGCCGCTTCTTCGATCGGGTGGCCGACTACGTGCGCTACCGGCCCGGCTATCCCGAGGCGCTGCTGCGCACCCTGATCGACGAGACCGGTCTGGGAACGGGATCGGCGGTGGCAGACATAGGTTCCGGAACCGGCATCTCGGCGGCGCTCCTGCTCCGCTCCGGCTGCCGGGTGTACGGCGTCGAGCCCAACCCGGAGATGCGCCACGCCGCCGAGGAGCAGCTCGCGTGCGAGCCGCGCTTCACCAGCGTGGCCGGTTCGGCCGAGGCCACGACCCTGCCCGACGCGAGCATCGATCTGGTGGCCGCCGGACAGGCCTTCCACTGGTTCGACCGTGGGCGTGCGCGAGGGGAGTTCGTCCGTATCCTCCGTCCCCACCGCCAGGTCGCCCTCTTCTGGAACGCCCGCCGCAGCGAGTCGACGCCCTTCCTCCGCGCCTACGAGTCGCTCCTTCTTCGCTTTGGCACCGACTACCGGCAGGTGGACCACACCCGCCTCGGCCGGGAGGTCTTCGACCGCTTCTTCGACGGCCCCTACGCAGGTCGCCGTTTTCCCAACGAGCAGGTCCTCGACTTCGCGGGCCTGCGTGGCCGCCTCCTGTCCTCGTCGTACGCTCCCGCGCCCGGCCACCCAGATCACGAGCCGATGCTCGACGAGCTGCGCCGGATCTTCGACCGCTGCCAGGACGACGGTCACGTCCGACTCGAGTACGAAACCGAGCTCTATCTAGGGACGCTCGCACACGAGCGCCGGAGCGCCTAGCGGGATGCGCCGGCGACGGTGCCGCCAGCCGGTGCATGGCGGGCGGTGCAGCCGAGAACCGGTGAGGAGGCCAGCCAGGATTGGTCGGGGTAGTAGGCGAACAGGAGCTGGCCGTCGCGCAGCGTGTCGATGATCTCGCGCGCGACCTCCGAGCGCACGGCGGGGCAGCCCCAGCTCCGCCCGAGCCGGCCGAAACGCGCGGCAAACGCCGGATTCGCGTAATCGGCCCCGTGCATGACGATGTCGCGCGCCCGCGCCTGGTCGTTGATGCCGGACTCCAGGCCGTCCATGCGCAGCGAGTAGCCGTTGCGGCCGTGATAGGTCTCGCCGGTGACGAACAGGCCGAGACTCGACTGGAGGCTGCCGTGTCGGTTGGAGAAGGCGCGGGCATAGTTGTCGCCGCTGCCCTTGCCGTGCGTCACGTGCTCGACGTAGAGAAGGCGCCGCCGTTCAAGATCGAACACCCAGAGTCGGGGCGCGGTCGAGGGAAGCGAGTAGTCGATCACCGCCAGACGCCGGGCCGTCGGCGCGGCGCCGGCGCACTGCCAGGCCTCCAGCGCCAGCCCGATCACCTGCCGGTCGGCCTGCGGCGCGGCGGCCGCCAGGTCGTCCAGCAGGTCGGCGGTCAACGCCGGCGCTCCGGCCAAGCCGATCGTCAAGACCGCGGCCGCGCCCCTCCAAAAACTGCTCGGGCTCACCGGCGCGATACTAGCCCAGAGACCTGCCCCCTTGTCCACCCTTGGCCCTTGACAGTTCGAGCCGCTCGGCTATGCTTCGCACGCCGGGCTTGTGAAAACCTTCACAAGCTGGGCCTCCCACGACCGGTTGCGCGCGCGGCCCCCGTTTTGTAGGGTGCGGGCGGCTTCTGTCCGACTCGGAGGGACGCGCAAGCGGGATCGAGGCCATCGATGTCCCAGATCTTCCATCGCAGCACCAACGCCCTCGCCCGCTTCTCCATCTTTGGCGCCGTCTTCTTCCTCGTCGGCCTCACCGGGATCTGGTGGACGCTGAACCGCACCTACTCCACCCGCCAGGACCTGGTCGTGTACCAGCCGGTCCCCTTCAGCCACCAGCACCATGTCGAGGCGATGGGGATCCAGTGCGTCTACTGTCACACCTCGGTGACGGAGTCGAAGTTCGCCGGCATCCCCCCGACCGCGACCTGCATGAACTGCCACAAGGAGATCTGGAAGGACGCGCCGATGCTCGAGCTGGTGCGGGCGAGCCTGCGTGAGGACACGCCCATCGAGTGGTCGCGGGTCACCGATCTGCCCGACTTCGTCTATTTCAACCACTCGATCCACGTCGCCTCGGGTATGGGCTGCGCCACCTGCCACGGCCGGGTGGACAAGATGCCCCTGATGCGGCAGCACGCGACGCTGGAGATGAGCTGGTGTCTGGACTGCCATCGCGACCCCGCGAAGTACGTGCGGCCCAAGGAGGAGGTGTTCAACATGGCCTGGGAGGCCGAGGACCAGGAGGCGCTGGGCGCGCGCCTGGTCGAGGAATACGGACTGCGCAGCCTGTTGAACTGCTCGACGTGTCACCGGTAGAACAAGGGACGAGGCACGAGGTGGAAGGACCGAACAGCCAGGATCCACGCGCGACGCCGCAGCAGCGTACGGGTCAGATCGACCTGGCGACGGTGCGGGCTCGCCTCGCCGGCAAGCAGGGGCCGGAGTACTGGCGCAGCCTCGAGGAGCTGGCCGGCACGCCGGAGTTCGAGGAGCTGCTGCACCGGGAGTTCCCGCGCTTCGCCTCGGAGTGGCCCGACGGCGTCGACCGCCGCCGGTTCCTGCAGCTCATGGGCGCCTCCGTGGCGCTCGGCGGGCTGACCGCCTGCACGCGGCAGCCGCTGGAAAAGATCGTTCCCTACGTCCAGCAGCCCGAGGGCCTGGTGCCCGGTAAGTCGCTCCATTTCGCCACTGGCTTCGAGCTGGGGGGCAGCGCGACCGGCGTGCTGGCGGAGAGCCACGAAGGACGGCCGACCAAGATCGAGGGCAATCCCGAGCATCCGTCCAGCCTCGGCGGCACCGACCTGTTCGCTCAAGGCTCGGTGCTGCAGCTCTACGATCCCGACCGGTCACAGGTGATCCGCCACATCGGGCGCATCGGCACCTGGCAGCAGTTCTTCACCGAGGTCGGGGGCTCCCTGGCCGAGGCGGACGGCGGAGCGGGCATCCGCCTGCTCACCGAGTCGATCTCGTCCCCGACCCTCGTTGACCAGATCGAGCGCTTCCTGGCCCGCTTCCCCGGGGCTCGCTGGATCACCTGGGACGCGGTCACACGGGACGGCGAGCGGCAGGGGCTTGGCGCCGCGTTCGGCACCGCCGTGGCGCCGCGCTACGACCTCGGCCGGGCCGACGTAATCCTGGCGCTCGATTCCGACTTCCTCACCCAAGGCCCCGGCACCGTGCGCCACGCCCGCGACTTCGCGGCCAAGCGGCGCCCTACGGCGGAACACCGGGAGATGAGCCGGCTATACGCCGCCGAGAGCACGCCGACCGGCACCGGCACTCTCGCCGACCACCGGCTGTCGGTGCCGCCGCGCGGAGTGGCCCGGGCCGCCCTCGAGGTGGCGCGCCGTGTCGGCGTCGCCGGGATCCCCGCCGCGCCCCCCGCGACCACCCAGCGCGACACCCGGGTGCAGGCCTGGGCGACGGATGTGGCCGCCGACCTGCAGCGCCATCCGGGACGCTGCCTGGTCGTGGCCGGCGAGGCGGCACCGCCCGAGGTCCACACCCTGGCGGCGGCCATGAATGTGGCGCTGGGAGCCGTGGGCAGCACCGTGACCTATGGCGAGCGCGTCGAAGCCGGAAGCGACGGCCAGCTCGCGGACCTGACACGGCTCGTCGCCGACATGCGGGAGGGAAGGGTCCAGATCCTGCTGGTGATCGGCGGCAACCCGGTCTTCGACGCCCCCGCGGACCTGGGGTTCCGCGAGGCCCAGTTCCAGGTGCCGTTGCGCGCCCGCATGGGGCTGTACGAGGACGAGACCTCGGAGGTCTGCCACTGGCACCTGCCCCAATCCCACTACCTGGAGAGCTGGGGGGACGCCAGGGGGCATGACGGCACGGCCACCCTGATCCAGCCCCTGATCGAGCCGCTCTATGACACCCGGTCGCCCCTCGAGCTGCTCGCGGCGCTGACGACGGGAAGCGCGGCCGCCGCGGGAGAAGGCCGCCGGCTCCTCGCCGACTACTGGGCCGGCCGGCTGCCGGTGCCCGGCCCCGATGCCTGGCGGCGGGCTCTTCACGACGGGCTCGTCGCCGGAACGGCGCTCCCGGAGAAGGCCGTCGCCGTGAGGTTGGGGGATTGGGCTAAGGCGGCTGCCGAGCCGCCGGCTTCCGGGATCGAGGTCGTGTTCCGGCCCGACCCCACCGTGGGCGATGGCCGCGGCGGAAACAACGGCTGGCTCCAGGAGCTCCCCAAGCCCGTTTCGAAGCTCACCTGGGAGAACGCGGTCTACATGAGCCTCGCGACGGCGAAGCGCCTGGGCGTGCGAACATCCTCGAAC
>JBOGJI010000223.1:0-12286 GCA_050747865.1 Thermoanaerobaculia bacterium | reverse complement strand
CTCTTCACCGGAAAGGCCTCCTTCCTTGGAGTCTTCGTTCGTGGTGGAACTCAACGAGCTCCAAGCAGGATTAGCCTTTCCGGCGTTTCTCGCTACCTCCATCGCATGGGTTCAAGCTTGTTCAGGGGCTAGCCTGCTACGGGTCCTCCAGGAGGGGGAGATCACGCGCGTGGGGGAGTCGCGTCCGCGCAAGATCGACGTGCGCGTGGTGGCCGCCACCCACCGCGACCTCGACGCCGAGGTCGCCGCCGGGCGCTTCCGCCAGGACCTGTTCTATCGCCTGCGCGTCTCGCGCATCCGCATCCCGCCGCTGCGCGAGCGGCGGGACGACATCCCGCAGCTCGCCGCCTGGTGCCTCGGCCAGACGCAGGCGACCGGCGACGTCGGGGTGACCGAGGTGAGCCGCGAGGCGATGGACCTGCTGCTGGCCCACCCGTGGCCGGGGAACGTCCGCGAGCTCCAGGGCGTCGTCGAGAGCGCCGCACTGGCGGCCGAAGGGGCGATGATCGAGGTGGTGGACCTGCCGCCGGAGTTCCTGGCGAGCGCGCCGGATCGGGCCATGGGGCCGATCGTTCGCACCGTGAATCCCCACCAGCGACGCCAGTTCCAGGCCGCGTTGGCGCACGCCGGCGGCAATCGCGCCGCCGCCGTGCGGCTGCTGGGGATCAGCCGCAGCACGCTCTACCGCCGCCTTCGCGAGCTCGACATCGAGGGGTGAACGAACGTCCGCTCAGGGGGTCTCACAGGGCGAGCTGGACGCGGACCGCTCGCTCGACCGCCGCCATGTCCGGGCCGGAGAGCACGCCGGCCCGCCGCTGCAAGCGGCGCTTCGACACGGTGGCGAGCTGGTCGGCCATGGCCTTGCGCTGCTCGCCTCGTAGCTCGACGTACGCTTCGCTCGGGTAGAGGCGCTCCACGTTCGAGGTAAGCGGCACGACCTGGACGCGATTCAACGCCCGATTCGACGCATCGTTGCTCACGATCACCGCCGGACGGGTCTTGCGGATCTCGCCGCCGACGACCAAGTCGAAGCTGACCCACCAGACCTCACCGCGGTTCATCGGCGACATCGCCCACCAGACCTTCAGACCATTCCTCCGCCTCGGCCTCCCGGGCCTCATCGGCGGCCATGGCTCGATACGCGCCCTCCAGGTCCTCGTCGACCACGTGTGGACGAGCCAGGGACTCCAGGAAGTGACTGATCTTTCGCTTCCCGACACGTCGATAGAGTCCGTCGTAGACCTCTTCGTCGATGGTGATGGTCAGCTTCCTGCTCATGCACGTATAGTACACGTGTACGAGGCGAGCGTCAACGACTCCGCTGAATCCTCATTGGCGACGCCAGATCCAGGCGGCGTTGGCGCACGCGGGCGCAAGAAGGCCCGGCCCGGCGTTCGCTTTCGCTACTTGCCGGGCCGGGGGTCGGCTTGGTTTGCGCTCGCGATCCTCGGAGGGCGGGTCGGCCGTCCGGCCGGCCCGGGCACCGCTTCCGTGGATGCGACGCTAGCTAGTCACCGAGGTGTGTCCCAGCCCCGACGACTAGCGGGCGCCACGGAACCCGTTGTAGAAGAACGCTTGCTGCGGCAGGTGGTCGCCGTAGACCGAGAACGGCCCGGCGGCAATGCCGCCGCTCCAGGCGCCGCCACGAAACATGGCGCTGGTGCCTCCGGGGTTGTCTCGGGCGCCCCAGAGGCACATGTCAGCGTCGCTCGAGAAGTCGCCGACGTCGAGCCAGGGCAGGCATCCCAGTACCGAAGGCGACGAGGCGGGCACCCAGGTGGCGACCCACTCCGCGATGTTGCCGACCATGTCGAACACGCCCCAGTCGGAAACGCAGCCGGCTTCGGCGCCTGTGTTGCGGAGGGCGCCGCTCAGGCAGGGCGCTCCGTTGGGGGTACCGCTGACCGCCATCTGCCACTCGGCGTTGGAAGGCAGGCGCTTGCCCGAGTTGGCGAGCGCCTGCTGGGCCTGGAACCAGGTGAGGGAGTTGGTAGGCAGGACCCCGGCGACCGAGCGGGCGAAGATCTTGTCCTTGCAGTCCTGACCGTCATCGGGGCACAACGCGTCGATCTCCGCTTCGGTCGTGAGCTGGTTGCCCCCCGTGGGCGCGTCCCAGACCGAGGCCTCGTATTTGTCGATGCAGACTCCGCCGACCCGGATCATCTCGTCCGTGGGATCCAGGGTCGGGCAGGCCTCCATCGACCGCACAGCGAAGACCGCCAGCTGATCACGAGTCGCCGGAGCGTCGGGACAGTAGTTGCTGCCTCCGCATCCCACCGTGATGCCGCGGCGGGAGAGCTCCTCGATCCACGGGCAGAGCGGGTTCGAGGCCGGCACGTCGTCGAACATCTCCTGGCCCGCCACGCAGGCCGGCGGCTGGTACTGGACGGCCACCAGGTCCTGGTACAGGCTCACGAACTCGGCACGCGTCATGCCGTTGGTCAGCATGCGGTCGGCCGGGGGCGAGCCGGTGTCGGTCGCGCCGCTCGCGATCCGCGTTGGGCGGCTGACGGGGACGGGTCCGTGGCCTCAGCCGCCGCCAGCGTTGCGCGGACGGAGGGTCACTCCGCGGCCAGGGCTTGCTGGCGCGCGGCCTCGAACTCGTCGCCCGGGTTCCAGGTCGGCATCTCCGGCGTGGCGGCGAGGTAGGCGCCGATGTGGAAGAGGAGGCGCGTGTCTTCGACCATGCCGTCGAAGTTCCAGTCGTCGGTCAGCTCGTCCGAGGGCTGGTGATAGTGCACCTCGGTCCAGCGCTCGATCTGCTCGCGTCCCCAACCCTCGGGCCGGCCCGGGAAGTCGGTGCCGTCGTCGAGGTAGATCGCGGGCACGCCGATCTTGGCGAAGTTGAACTGATCGGAGCGGTAGAAGAATCCGCGGTCGGGGAACTGGTCCGGCTTGACTGTGCGTCCCTGGATCCCCGCGAAGGCCTCGACCACCTGGTCCAGGCTCGACTTGCCGTGGCCGATGTAGGTGATGTCGCGGGTCCGGCCCCAGATGTTGGCGCCGTCGATGTTGATGTTGGCGGCGATCTTTCCGGGCGGGATGCTCGGGTGCAGGGCGTAGTACCGCGAGCCGAGCAGCCCCTGCTCCTCGGCGGCGACGAACAGGAAGAGGACGGAGCGGGCCGGCGCTTCCGGGAGCCGGGTGAACGCCTCGGCGATCGCCAGCACGGCGGAGGTGCCCGAGGCGTTGTCGCGCGCGCCGTTGTAGATGCCGTCACCCTCGTCGTTCGGCTCGCCGGTGCCCAGGTGGTCGTGATGGGCGGTGTAGACGACGATCTCGTCGCCCAGCTCGGGATCGGAGCCAGGGAGCAGGCCGCCCACGTTGGCGGTCTCGGTGCGGCTGATCTCGGTGGGGAGGTCGATCGAGGTGGTCACTCCCAGGGGAACCGGCTCGAAGTCCCGGCTGCGCGCCGATTCGGTGAGCTGCGCGAGGTCCGTGCCGGCGAGCTCGACGACCTTGGCCGCAGCGGCCTCGGTGACCCAGCCCTTCACCTGCACCCGCGGTTCGTCTTCGGCCGGCAGCTCGAACTGCGGGCCGCCCCAGCTCGACTGCACGACCTGCCAGGGATAGCCGGCGGAAGGGTCGGTGTGGATGATGATGGCGCCGGCAGCGCCCTGGCGCGCGGCCTCCTCGTATTTGTAGGTCCAGCGGCCGTAGTAGAGGCGGGTCTCGCCGGCGAACATCGTCGGGTCCCACTCCGGGTCGTTGTTGAGCATCAGCAGCACCTTGCCGGCGAGGTCCTGGCCCTTGTAGTCGTCCCACTGGTACTCGGGGGCGGCGATGCCGTAGCCCACGAACACGAGCTCCGCATCTTCGAGAGCCGCGGCGCCCTCCTGGACTCCGCTGTTGGCGATGAACTCGTCGGAGTGGGCGAGGGAGGTGAGGGCGACTCCCTCTCCGGCGCTGCGGAAGGTCCAGGTGTCGGGGTTGCGGGTCTCGACGGAGACCAGCTCGAACGGCTGCTCCCACGAGTCTCTGAAGGCCGGCTGCAGTCCCAGCTCTTCCATCCTTGTCGCCAGGTATTGGCGGGCGGTCTCGTCTCCCTGGGTCCCCGGTCCGCGGCCTCCCAGGGCGTCGTCGGAGAGGAAGGCGATGTGATTGCGCAGGGTCTGCGTGGTGACGGCGGCGCCCGCCCGCTCCATCCGGGGGGTCACCGCGGGCTCGGACGCGCCGCTCGGCTCGGGTGACTCGGGCGCCTCCTGCGCCGGCCTCTGGCAACCGGCGGCCGCCGTCAAGACGAAGCAGAGCGTGATGAGAGAGAGGGCATTCGGATGGGACTGTCGCATGGACACACCTCCGCAATTTGAATGGGCCCATCGTGGGCGGGCCCGCGGCGGCACAGGGTAGCAGAGACGGGGCGAGATAGGATCGAACGGCGTGGAGCTGCGTACGCTCGTCCGTGACTGCCTGTACCTGAACTGGGCACTGCCCGTGCGCTGGCTCCCCGAGCCGCCGCGGCCCCTGCACTACGATCGTCAGCCCTGGCAGGGCGAGGACCACGCATTTGTGTCCCTGCTGCTGTTTCGCCAGCAGGGGCTGCGTCTGACCGCCCTGCCGCTGCCGCGCCTCTCCTATCCGCAGTGCAACTTCCGCTTCAACACCCGCGGCGGAGACACCGCGCCGTCCGTGCTGTTCACCTCTCTGCTCGTTCCCTACTGGGTGGTCCCCGGCGCGCGCTGGATCGGCCGTCAACCGGCCGCGGCGGCGCGCTTCGACTACCCGACCCCGACTCGGGACGGCGGCGGCAACTGCTGGCGCTGGGCGGTGCGGCGGCGGGAGCACGGCTTCGCCGTACGCGCGCATCCGGATGATCCGGTGCCTCCGAGCGCACCCTCGCTGGGGGGCTGGGAGGAGACGGTCCGGTACTTTCGCGTGCGTCCGGTCGGCTACAGCCTGCTGGCGGGCCGGCTGCAACGGATCCAGACCTCACACCCGGGCGTCGCGGTCTGCCCGGTGCGCGTCGAGGTGGAGGAGGACGGCCTGCTGCTCCATCTGCTGCCGCCGCCGCAAGGCGAGCGCTGGCCCCCGATCCACTCCGCCTTCCTCTGCCCGGAGGTCCCCTTCACCTTCGAGCTGGCCGGCGCGGCGGCGCCTCCGGTCCCCCGCCAGGCGCCGGCTCCGGGATAGGATGGCGCCCGCTCGCCCGGAGGGAATCCATGTCGGAGTCGGCCCATGCCCTGATCACCAATGGCGCCGTCGTCCTGGGTCTGCTGGCGGCGACGCTGGGGCTGGTCTTCTGGACCGCCTCGCGACCGGACGGGTTCTGGAAGCGGTTCTACACCTACGTCCCGGCGCTGCTGCTGTGCTACCTGTTGCCGGCGATCTACAACAGTTTCGGCCTGATCGACGGCGAAGCCTCGGGTCTCTACCCGGTGGCGCGCGACTACCTGCTGCCCTCTGCCCTGGTCCTGCTGTGTGTCGCCATCGATCTCGGAGCGGTGATGCGGCTGGGTCCCAAGGCCGTCGTCCTCTTCCTGACCGGCACCGCCGGCGTGATGCTGGGCGCCCTGGTGTCGTTCCTGACGATGCGACTGCTGGGGCCGGAGGTGGTCGCCGGCGAGACCTGGCGAGGCATGACCACCGTCGCCGGCAGCTGGATCGGCGGCGGCGCCAATCAGGCGGCGATGAAAGAGGTGTTCGCGGTCGAGGACAACCTCTTCGGTCAGTTCGTCGCCGTGGACGTCCTGGTGGCCAACGTGTGGATGGCGGTGCTGCTCTTCCTGGCGCCGCGAGCGGCGGCCTTCGACCGCTGGACCGGCGCCGACACCTCGGCGATCGACGACTTGAGGAGCCGCATCGAGACCTATCAGGCGCAACACGCGAGGATCCCCAGCCTTGCCGACCTGATGGTCATCCTGGCCGTCGGCCTCGGCGCCACCGGCCTGGCCCATCTGGTCGCCGATCCGCTGGTGGCCTGGATCGGGACCCTGCCCGCCGACTGGAATCTCGAGGACTACAGCCTGACCTCCCGGTTCTTCTGGATCGTGGTGCTGGCGACCACCTTCGGGCTGCTCCTCAGCTTCAGCGGCGCCCGCCGCCTGGAGGGGGCGGGCGCCTCGAAGGTGGGCTCGGTGATGCTCTACGTGTTGGTGGCGACGATCGGGATGCACATGGATCTCGGTGCGCTCTTCGAAAGGCCCGGTCTGTTCGCGCTCGGCCTGATCTGGATCGCGGTCCACGCCGGCCTCGTCCTGGCCATGGCCAAGCTGATCCGCGCGCCGCTGTTCTTCATGGCAGTGGGCTCGCAGGCCAACATCGGCGGTGCCGCCTCGGCGCCGGTCGTGGCGAGCGCCTTCCATCCGGCGCTGGCTCCGGTCGGGGTGTTGCTCGCGGTGCTCGGCTACGCGCTGGGGACCTACTGCGCCTATCTGACCGGGCTGATGTTGCGGGTCTTGGCCGGCTGAGAGCGGCTGGCCGCCACAGTCCTGCGTGTTAGGCTCCAAGTCGTGAATCTGATCGCTCCTCGCGACCGCCGTCCGCAGCGCATCGCCGTCATCCCGGGGGACGGCATCGGCAAAGACGTGACCGCCGAGGCGGTCAAGGTCCTCGAGGCGGCGGGCGAGCACTACGACCTGCCGCTCGAGCTGCGGTCGTTCGACTGGGACGCCGATCGCTACCTGGAGAGCGGCGAAACCCTGCCCGAAGGCGCGCTCGACGACTTCCGTGACAACTACGCAGCGGTCTTCATCGGCGCCTTCGGCGACCCGCGGGTGCCCGACATGAAACACGCCGCCGACATCCTGCTCGGCATCCGCTTCGGCCTCGATCTCTACGTCAACTTCCGCCCCGTCAAGCTCTACGACGAGCGCCTCTGCCCGCTCAAGGACAAGACCGCGGCCGACGTCGACATGGTCGTCTTCCGCGAGAACACCGAGGGGGCGTACGTCGGCGTCGGCGGCTTCTTCAAGCGGGGCACGCCGGACGAGATCGCGGTGCAGGAGGAGATCCACACCAGGAAGGGCGTCGAGCGCATCCTGCGCGCCGCCTTCACCTGGGCGCGCGACCACGGCAGGCGCAAGGTCTGCATGGCAGACAAGTCGAACGTGATGCGCTACGGCCACGACCTCTGGCAGCGCTGCTTCGCCGAGATGGCGGTCGACTTCCCCGAGATCGAGGCCAGCCACCTGTTCGTCGACGCGCTGACCATGCAGATGGTGCGCAAGCCCGAGGCGTTCGAGGTGATCGTCACCAACAACATGTTCGGCGACATCGTCACCGACCTGGGGGCGGCGCTGCAGGGCGGCCTCGGGGTGGCAGCGTCGGCGAATCTCCATCCCGGCCGGACCTCGATGTTCGAGCCGGTGCACGGATCCGCCCCCAAATACGCCAGCACCGGCCGCGCCAACCCAATCGGCGCGGTGCTCACCGTGGCGCTGATGCTCGACGAGCTGGGCCACCGGGAGGCCGCGGAAGCGGTGGAGCAAGCAGTCGTCAGGGCCCTGCGCGACGGTCACACGACCCCAGATCTCGGCGGGACGCTCGCCGCCGCGGAGGTCGGCGACCTCCTCGCCCGCACCGTCGCCACCCCCGTCGCCGTCTAGCCCGCGCCGCTCCGTGCGACCCGCCCCGCAATCTGAATCCCGCCGCCGCGAGCCGGCGCGGGGCGCCGGGCAGGACCGGCCGACGCTGCTGTTCTGGACCTACGACCCGGAGGTTCCCTCGTTCCGCCACCGGCTGCGCCACCTGCTGCCGCTGCTGGAGGCTCGCGGCTGGCGCTGCCGCGTCGTCCAGGCTGCCCGCGGCCGCTACTTCCTGCGCCTGCTGGCCCGGCGGTCCGAGCTCCGGCAGGCGTCGCTCGTGGTGCTCGCCAAGGTGCGCCTGGGGCTGGGGGAGGGCGTGCTGGCTCGCCGCCTGGCTCGCCGGCTGGTCTTCGATTTCGACGACGCGCTCTTTCTGCGCCGGCCGCGGTTTCCGGGGGCGCCGCCGGACCGCTCGTGGCTGCGGCGCCGCAAGTTCGCGGCGACCTGCCGCTCCTGCGATCTGGTGATGGCCGGCAACGACTTCCTGGCCGCCGCCGCGCGCCCATGGAGCCGCAGGGTGGAGGTGCTGCCGACACCGGTGGATCTCGAGGCCTATCCCGAGCTGCCGCCGGCCGTTCGCCGGGACGGGGCGGTGGTGTGGATCGGGAGGCCCGAGAACCTGGTCTATCTCGAGCCCTTGCGCGCTGTCTTCACCCGGCTCGCGGGGCGGGTCCCCGACTTCCGGCTGCGGGTGATCTGCTCGCGCTTTCCAGACTGGCCGGACGTTCCGATCGAGCGGATCGCCTGGTCGGCGGCCGCCGAGGCGGAGCAGCTCGCCACCGCGGCCGTCGGCATCATGCCGTTGAGCGACGACGACTGGGCGCGCGGCAAGTGCGCCTTCAAGCTGCTGCAATACATGGCGGCCGGGCTGCCCACGGTGGCCTCGCCGGTGGGAGAGAACAGCAAGGTGGTGGTGGAGGCCGAGACCGGCTTCCTGGCCTCCGATCCCGACCAGTGGTTCCGGCGGCTCGAGGAGCTGCTGGCGTCGCGGGGGCTGCGCGCCCACCTCGGCGCCGCGGGTCGCGAGAGGGTGCGACAGCGCTACGCCCGGCAGGTGATCGCGCCACGCGTGGTGGCGCTTCTCGAGGCGACGGCGGCTCCGACGGCTGGAGATCGGCATGGCGGATGACGCCGGCCCTGGTCCCCTCGTCGTACGCTTCGGCGCCCTCGGCGACCTGATCCAGGCGACTTCCCTGTTCCAGTCCCTGTACCGCGCGTGGGGCCTGCCCTGCGATGTGCTCGCCGCCCACGGTTTTCCTGAAGCCGTCGTTCACGGCCTCGCCACGGTGCACGACGTGCGCACCGTGGACAGCCGCCGGACCCCGTACTGGTTGAGCCGCTCCCAGTGGCACGCCGTGGCCTGGCTGCGCCGCTGGCCTGCCGGCCCGGCCTGGCTGATCGAGCCCCGTGAGCGGCCGGCGGACAAGAGCCTGTGGCTCCTCGCCCGCGCCGGCATACCGCGCGACCGGATCGTCGACGCGCGCGAGGTGCCGCGCGGACCCCTCGAGCACACCGTGGACTACCTGCACCGCGTCGCCGCGCGAACTCCAGCCGGCGTCCAGCCGCCGCCGTCTCCCTTGCCCGCGGTGCCGCCGCTGCCGCGCTTGCATGTGGAGGACGACGAGCTGAAGGAGTGCCGGCGATGGCTGACGGCCCGCGGTTGGCGAGGGGAGCCGGTCGTGGTCCTGCAGACGCAGAGCCGCAGGACGAACCGCGGCCGCTGGCCGGACGCCCAGTGGATCGCCGCCGCGCGCGGGGTGCTACGGCGGCTTCCGGAGGCGCGCCTGCTCCTCGCCGGAACCCCCCGCGAGCTCCCCGAGATCCGGCGCCTGGCAGCAGCCTGCGACGACCGGCGGGTGGAGGCGGCGGCGGCCGATCTGCCCTTGCGGCGGCTCTTTGCCCTGCTCGCCCTCGCCCACTCCTGCATCTCCCTCGACAGCGGCCCGGCGCACGCCGCGGCGACCCTCGGTTGCCCGGTGGCAGTTCTCCCGGGCATGGCCGACCCGAGGCGCGTCGCCCCCCGCGGCGCTCCCGGGAGCGTGCGGGTGGTCGCGTCGATCCCCGAGAGCGCATGGCCCGACGACCCGATGCGCTGGCAGGTGGCCCACCGGATGGAGGCCATCGACGTCGACGCGGTGCTCGAAGCCTGGCTGGCCGTGTCTGCTAGCCGGCCGGTGTCCCAGGAGCGTTGACGTTCTACGGAGTAGCACGATTGTGCTACGCTTCGGGTTGGAGACACGTCATGACCCGAGAAATCCGCTTGCGCCGCACCGGAGGCTCCGTCAGCGCCACGTTGCCGAAGGAGCTGGTGGCGCGCCTGCATCTCGAGGTTGGAGACCGGGTCTTCGTCACCGAGACGGAGGACGGCATTCTCTTGACACCGTACGATCCTGACCTCTCCCAGGCGCTTGAGATCGCGGACCGGGGCGCCCGAAAGTACCGCAACGCCTTGCGTGAGCTAGCCAAGTAGTGAGCGGCTCGGTGCCCGAGCCCGTCTGGCTCTCCCGTCGGATGGTGGAGCTGTTCCACCTCGAGCAGATCCGCGAGCACGGCGGGCTGCCCGGCTTGCGGGATCCGGGGGCTCTGGAAGCGGCGCTACACCGCGCGCAGAACAAGTGGCACTACGGTGACGAGCGCGATGTGTGTGCTTTGGCTGCCGCGTACGGGTACGGGATCGCCATGGCGCATCCCTTCGTCGACGGCAACAAGCGGGCCGCGTTCCTGTCGATGTATGTCTTTCTCGGCCTCAACGGCCGGGAGCTGGATGCCGAAGAGGTGGAGACCGTTCTGGTGATGCGGGGACTGGCGGCGGGGGAGCTGGGGGAAGGGGAGCTGGCGGCCTGGCTCCGGGATTGGACGGTGGACATCCCGCCGGAAGGCGGAGGTCGCTGACGTGTTCGACCTGATCGGTGACGTCCACGGGTACGCGGAGGAGCTGGAGACGCTGCTCCGCCGGCTCGGCTACCGGGAGCGGCGCGGCGTCTGGCGTCATGCGGAGCGCACAGTGCTCTTCGTCGGCGACCTGGTCGATCGCGGCCCGCGCATCCTGGAGGCGGTCCGCCTCGTGCGCCGGATGGAAGAGGCGGGATCGGCTCGCGTCATCCTCGGCAACCATGAATGGAACCTGCTCGGCTATTGCACGCCAGACCCGGCGCGGCCGGGCGATACGTTGCGGCGGCGCACGGAGAAGAACGCGAACCAGCATCGGGCGACTCTTGAACAGCTTGGCGGCGAGCTGGAAACGCATCTCGACTGGATCCGGGCCCTGCCCTTCCACCTCGATCTCGGACACCTGCGCGTCGTGCACGCATGCTGGGATTCCCCCGCGTTGGACCGCCTCGCAGCGGAGCGACGGAGACGGGGTCGCGTGACCGAGGGCTTCCTGGTAGACGGCTACACGCGCGGCAACCCGCTCCGCGATTCCGCCGGCGTGGTGCTCAAGGGACCGGAGATCCCGGTCCCCGAGGCGCTCTCACGCCGGGACACCGACGGCCACCGGCGAGGCACCGCGCGCATCCGCTGGTATCTGCCTTCCGACGGTCACACCCTGGGCAGCTACTGCCTGCCGGAGATCCCCGAGCTGCTGCATACCCCGCTACCGGAGTCCGCCCGCGAGCTGGCACGCCCCTATCCAGTGGGCGCTCCGCTCCTCTTCGTTGGGCACTTCGCCCTCGTGCCGCCGACTCGGCCCGCGGCCGAGCGCTTGCGCGAGGCCGCCATAGAACAACCTGGCCATCGGCCTGTCGCGGAGCCGAAGGCGGAGCGGCAGGCCGACCACGCCCGGCTGGCCCCAAACATCGTGTGCCTCGACCTCGGCGTCGCCAAGCCTGGCGGTGCCCTCTGCGCCTACCGATTCGACGGCGAGCCGACCCTCGACCCTGACCGCTTCGAGGTGGTCTCCCGCTCCTAGCTCGCCGCTTCGCCCACGGCCTGCGAGGAGCGGACCTGCGACATGAGGGCGATGGGACGGCCCTCGGGGTCCTTGAAGAAGGCCATCCACTCCTCGGTGCCGTCCTCGTGGCGGTGGATCCGATGCGGCGCGTCGGTGAACTCGACGCCGCGAGACCGGAGCTCCTCGTACGCGGCGTCGATGTTCGACACGCGGAAGTAGAGTACGGATTCGGGTGTGGGCTCGTCGCTTTCCTGCGTGAGGTAGAGCCGGGTGCCAGCGCAGTCGAAGAAGGACAGCTTGCCGAAGGTGTAGAGGTGCTTGAGACCGAGCACGTTCCTGTACCACTCCTCGGCCTGTTCGATGTCGCGAACCGAGCGCGAGATCTGGCCGATCGGTCCGATCTCCAGTTCGGTGGTGGCCATGGATCCCTCCTGTATCTTCAGGGCGCTGTCCATGGGTGCGCCCCGCCAATGTCGCAGCGCCCTGCGATTCTCGAGGCCCAGCTTGGCGACGGCGTTGCGGACGTGGTATTTGACGGCGTCGAGGCTGATGCCGCGCCGCCGCGCGATCTGCCGGTTGCTCATGCCATGGCGCACTGCGTCGACGATGCGCCACTCGGCGGGCGTGAGCACGTCGGGATGCGGTGGTCGCCCGCGCTTCGACAGACCGGCCACGACACGATGCTAGCGCCCGCGGCGCCGATTTACCCTCCCCCTCCCGATCCGTGACCTCAGAGCCTGTGACTGAATCTCCCGTGGGTCGCGCGCCAGGGGCTTGCGGGTCGTATGCAAGACATCATAGGGCAGCCGCGTCCTGAGTCGCGGTCGCGGCAGGTGGCTTCCATGCAGATCGTCAAGGTGTTGCCGGCCCC
>JBOGJI010000222.1:0-8930 GCA_050747865.1 Thermoanaerobaculia bacterium | reverse complement strand
GCGCGCCCCCCTGGGCCGTAGGTTGAGCTCTGTCGCGTGAGCCTTCGGACACAATCCTCATGGTCATCCGGCTCGATGCCGTGGCCTCGCCAGATTGTCTCAGGCATCTGCGGCTGTGGGAAGCTAGGCGCCAGGCGAGAGACGCCGGGTCGTACAGTGGCCAACGCGAAGCGCTGGAATCGTCCCTTCTCAGCAGCCCTCGCGGTCCGGGCCGCGTGGGCCGCGCTGCTCCTTTCCGGTGCGACGGCGTGTGCTGGACCCGGTTCGCGCAGCCCGCTGCCCGCGGAGCCGCCTCGCGATCGGCCATACGCGGTGGTTCTGGGGATCGCGCAGGACGCGGGGTATCCGCAGGCGGGGATGAAGGAGAGCCCGGCCTGGGAGGACTCGACGCTGCGCCGCATGGCGGCGAGCCTGGGGATCGTCGACCCGGCGAGCGGTCGGCGCTTCTTGATCGAGGCGACGCCCGACTTCAAGGATCAGCTCTACCGCCTGGATCGTCTGGCTCCCGTGGCGGGCACACCGGGCCTCGACGGCATCTTCTTGACACACGGCCACGTGGGTCACTACACGGGGCTGCTCCATCTCGGCCGCGAGGCGATGGGGGCACGCGGCGTGCCGGTCTACGCGATGCCGCGCATGGATCGGTTGCTGCGCGAGAACGCGCCCTGGGAGCTGCTGGTGCGGCTCGAGGCGATCGAGCTCCGTCCGCTCGCGGCGGGCGAAGCCGTGGTGCTTGCCCCCGGCCTACGCGTCACGCCGTTCCCGGTGCCGCATCGAGACGAGTACACGGAGACCGTGGGGCTCCTCGTCGAGGGTCCCCAGCGGGCGCTGCTCTTCCTGCCCGACATCGACAAGTGGGAACGGTGGGACGAGACCGGCGAGCGAATCGAGTCGTGGATCGCACGCGTCGACGTCGCCTACCTCGACGGCACGTTCTTCGCCAACGGCGAGGTGCCCGGGCGCACCATGGCGGAGATCCCCCACCCCTTCATCGAGGAAAGCCTGGAACGCTTCGCCCGTCTGCCTGCGCGGGAGCGGCGCAAGATCCGCTTCGTGCACCTGAACCGCACGAACCCCGCACTGTTTCCCGAAAGCGCGGCGGCCCGGGCCATCCGCGACGCTGGCATGCGGATTGCCGTCGAGCTCGAGATCGAGCCGCTCTGAGCCTAGGGGATCTTGACGACCAGCAGCGTCAGGTCGTCCTCGCGCGGACCCTCGCCACGGAAGCTCTCGACCGCCTCGAGCACGGCGTGGCGCGCTTGCTCGGGATCGGCGCCGGCCTGGCCGCGCAGCGCCTCCTCGAGGCGGGCGAAGCCGAATGGCTCGTCGCTGCCGGGCCGGCGAGCCTCCACCACGCCGTCGCTGAACAGCACGATCAGGTCTCCGGCCTCGAGCCGCTCGTTGCGCGTCCGCACCTCGAGCTGCGGGCGGACGCCGAGCGGATAGGCGATGGACTCGAGCGCGAGGACCCTGCCGCCCGCCGTCACCCGATAGGGGAAGAGGTGCCCGGCGCTGGCGTACAGCAGCTGACGCTCCGCCGGATCGAGCACCGCGTAGCAGAGGGTCGTCAGCAAGCGCCGGCGGGCGCTCTGGTGGACGGTGCGATTGAGCGTCGTGAAGACCGCCTCGACGTCAGGATTCACCGTCGTCTGCACCGCCAGGGCGGACTTCGCCATCGCCATGATGAGGCCGCTGGAGGCGCCGTGGCCCGCCACGTCCCCCACGGCCAGCGCCAGCCGCCCGTCGTCGAGCGCCAGCGCGTCGTAGAAGTCGCCGCCTACCTCAGTGGCCGGCAGGTAGGCGTGGGCGATCGGTACGCCGTTGAGCTGCGGCGGCAGCTCGGGGAGGATCGAGCTCTGGATCGAACGGGCGGTCTCCAGCTCGACTTTCTGGCGCTCGCGCTCGGCGATCCGCCGCACATGGGGCGGGATGTCGTCGTACCGATACCGGAACTCCTGCGCTGACCCGAGGTTCCGGACGGTCAGCAGCATCGGCAGCAGAGCGCCGAGCACCGCAATCCATCCCTGGATCTGGATCGCCGGCGCCGCCGCCAGGAGGACGGGCAGCGAGTCGAACAGGATCGTGCACACCAGACCCATGACCATCACGGTCAGCAGATCCCAGACGAGGAAAAGGGCCACCGCCGCGGCGGCGTAGACGAGCGAGACGAGCAACAGCCAGTGGACGGGCAGGATCGCCATCGGGACGCTCCACAGGATCAGCGACCCGACGACCGCGGCCGCGATCCCTCCCGCCCAGTAGCCGAGACGGCGCACAGCCAAGGGCACCAGGACGAGACGGGCCACCAGCTCCATGTACAGCACGTGGACGCCGTAGTACGCGAGCACGGCGAGCCCTCCGAGATGCGCCAGGTCCCACAGGGATCCCTGACCGAAGGCTGACAGCGGCGCGGCGCCGAAGCGCGACAGGATCACGAGCGCGACGGCCACCCCTCCCGCCATGAGACTGCCGGCCGCGGTGCCGCGCCAGGCCGCCCGCGCGACCGTGGCGTTGGCGAGCTCCCCCTTGACCAGCGCATCGAAAGCGGCGAGCTTCCCGCCCCAGCGCTCGCGGGTCCACGACTCTCCCACCGACCAGGCGCAGAAGACGGCGAGCGCCAGCGGCAGCGCATGGAACACGATCTGCAAAAGGCCGAGCACCCAGGTGGTCTGCTGACGCGTGAGCACGCCGAGACCCCAGTCCTGCGAGATCACCCGGCTCGCCAGCAAGTACGTGCCGGCTATCGCAATGAGCGTCAGCCCGGCGAGCTGCAAGCCGCGGCGCACCCCAACCTCGCCGGCGTGGTAGCGCTTCAAGAAGGGGATCGCGAGCAGGGGCAGAAGGACGAACAAGCTCAGCAAAGGCAGGATGCCGAGCAGCGCCAGCGGCTGCAGCGCGGCGAGCCGCTGCGAGCGGTCGGGGTCGTCGGTGAACTGCGAGAACCCGGCGAGCTCCGCGCCGGCAAAGCGCACCTCGATGCCGAAGCGGACCTCGTCCCCCAAGGGCTGATCCCGCCATGGAAATCGCACGACCGTATCCGTACGCGCCGCGAGCTGGCGTGTGCGCAGCTCGGGATCCGCGAAAGCGGTGAGGTCGAACCCGTATCGCTCCAGGCTCTGGCCGGCGCGCCGCCGCGCCTCGCCGGCGCCGATTGCCTCCCCCGCCATCTCTTCCGGAAAGCGGCGCTCGAGCGCGAGCACCGAGCCATCGCGGCCCACGTCGGCTCGATACGCCCATTCGTCTCGTGGCGTGGCCGGCGCGTAAACGTGCACCCGCCAACGCACCAGGTAGCTGCGCAACGGGTGACCGCGCACGCGTGCCCAACCTTCGCCGTGGGCGGCGCGTTGCAGCAAGTACTCGAGATCCTGTTGGGCAACCGTGGTGACCACGACGTACGGCCTGTCGACCGGATCGCCCAGGTCTCGGAGGAGCTCCATCGCGATGTCCCGGGCCTCGCTCCGCGTCGTGCTCCATGCGGGCAGCAGCGGGTAGACGCGGGGAGCAGCCCAGGCGAAGCCAAGGGCTCCGAGCAGGCCGAGGACGGCCCACACGGCGGGCTCGCGAAGGTTCCGACGGGGTCGGCTCATGGACCTGATACGGCGGTCGGCGCCATAGGTTGCCCGGCACGCTACCAGAAGCGCGCGCCGCGGATGCGATACGCTTTCTCGCCCTGGACCGGGAGGAGGAAATGAGCTCAGACACGGTGCAGAACACGAAACCGCTACGCGTCGCCATCACCGGCGCCGCAGGCCAGATCGGCTACCAGCTCTGCTTTCGCATCGCCGCCGGGGACATGCTCGGCCGCGGGCAGCCGGTGGTGCTGCAGCTCATCGAGATCCCGCCGGCGCTCGACGCCGTGCGCGGCATCGTCATGGAGCTCGAGGATTGCGCCTTCCCGCTGCTCGCTGGCGCGGTGGCGACCGCCGACTACCCCGACGGGTTCCACGAGGCCGACCTCTGCATTCTCGTCGGCGCCAAGCCCCGCGGGCCGGGCATGGAGCGCAAGGACCTGCTGGCCGACAACGGCAAGATCTTCGGACCGCAGGGCCAGGCGATCGCCGAGCACGCGGCCGCCGACGTGCGCGTCCTGGTGGTCGGCAACCCGGCCAACACCAACTGCCTGATCGCGGCGTCGAACGCCAGAGGCGTCGACCGCCGGCAGTTCCACGCCATGACCCGGCTCGATCACAACCGCGCCCTGGCGCAGCTCGCAGAGCGCACCGGCTCGCACGTCTCGCGCGTCCGGCGGATGACCATCTGGGGCAACCACTCCTCTACCCAGTTCCCCGACATCGCGCACGCGACGGTGGACGGCCGGAGGGCCAAGGAGCTGGTGGACGAGACCTGGTACCGCAAGACGTTCATCCCCCGGGTGCAGCAGCGCGGCGCGGCCATCATCCAGGCGCGCGGCGCCTCCTCGGCCGCCTCCGCGGCCAACGCCGCGATCGACCACATGCGCAGTTGGGTTCATGGCACCCCGGAAGGCGACTGGGTCTCCATGGCCGTGCCATCCGACGGCAGCTACGGCATCGAAGAAGGCGTCGTCTACTCCTTCCCCTGCACCACCCGCGACGGCGACCACCAGATCGTCCAGGATCTCGAGCACGACACCTTCGCCCGCGAGCGCATGGCCGCCACCGAAGCCGAGCTGCGTGAAGAACGCGCCGCCGTCGAAGAGCTGCTACCTACATAGGCTGAAGCAGCCGGCGCCTCTGCCGGCCGCTTCAGAACTAAACCCGTGGCTGCTTACAGGTTCGAGACGATGGCTTCGCCGAACTCGGAGGTCTTGAGCAGCGTGGCGCCTTCCATCTGGCGCTCGAGGTCGTAGGTGACCCGCTTGTCGGCGATCGTGGCCTCGAGGGCGCGCTCCACCGCCTCACCGGCCTCGCGCCAGCCCAGCCACTTGAGGAGCATGACCCCGGAGAGGATCAGGGAACCGGGGTTCACCTTGTCCTGACCGGCGTATTTGGGCGCCGTGCCGTGCGTCGCCTCGAACAGGGCCAGCCCGTCGCCCTCGTTCGAGCCGGGTGCCATGCCGAGGCCGCCCACCTGCGCCGCCAGCGCGTCGGACAGGTAGTCGCCGTTCAGATTGGTGGTGGCGATGACGTCGTATTCGTCCGGGCGCAGCAGGACCTGCTGGAACATGGCGTCCGCGATCCGGTCCTTGACCAGCAGGCGACCGTCCGGCACCCGGCCGCCGTGCTCCTCCCACAGCGCCTCCTCGGTTACCGTCCGGTCTTCGAGCTCCTCGCGCGCCACCTGGTACCCCCAGCTCTTGAAGGCGCCCTCGGTGTATTTCATGATGTTGCCCTTGTGCACCAGGGTGACGCTCTCCCGCCCCTGCTCCAGGGCGTAGAGGAGAGCCTTGCGCACCAGGCGCTTCGAGCCGGTCGCCGAGATCGGCTTGATGCCGATGCCGGAGTCCTGCCGCACCCGCTTGCCCAGGGCGTTGCGCAGAAACTCGATGAGCTCGGCGGCGCCGCGTGAGCCCTCCTCCCATTCGATCCCGGCATAGACGTCTTCGGTGTTCTCCCGGAAGATGACCATGTCCACCTTTTCCGGCTCGCGGACCGGAGATGGCACGCCCCGATACCAGCGCACCGGGCGGATGCAGGCGTAGAGATCGAGGGTCTGGCGCAGGCTGACGTTGAGCGAGCGGATGCCGCTGCCGACCGGTGTGGTCAGCGGCCCCTTGATGCCGGCCCGGAAGTGCCGCAGGGCGTCGATGGTCGACTGCGGCAGCCATTCGTCGGCCTCGCGCTTCGCCTTCTCGCCGGCGAGCACCTCCAGCCACGCGATCGAGCGGGCGCCGCCGTAGGCCTCCTCCACCGCGGCGTCGAGCACCCGCTTGGCGGCACGCCAGATGTCCGGGCCGATCCCGTCTCCCTCGATGAAGCAGACGATGGGGCGGTCGGGTACGGCGAGTCCGCCGCCTTCGTATTGGATCTCCTCGCCGTCTGGGGGCAGTTCCAGGTCGCGGAAGTGTCGGCTCACGGGTCTCTCGCTATGGCCACGGCGTCGCGTCGAAAATGGGTCGCGCAGAGTAGCACAGCTGCTGACCGTACGACGGTGCTAGATTGCGCCCGCCATGCGGAGCTGGGACCAGCTGATCGCGGCCGCCGCCGACGTCCGCGCCCGCGCCTACGCGCCCTACAGCAGCTTCCGCGTCGGCGCCGCGTTGCGCACCGCCGACGGCGCCGTGTTCACCGGCTGCAACGTCGAGAACCGCTCTTTCGGGCTCGCCCTGTGCGCCGAACGGGCGGCGCTGGCCGCCATGGTCGCGGCGGGCCGGAGGGAACCCGAGGCCCTGGTCGTGGTCACGGGGATCGACCCGCCCGCGGCCCCCTGCGGGCTCTGTCGCGAGGCCCTCGCCGAGTTCGCTCCCGACCTCCCGATTCTCCTCGTCAGCGAGCAGGGCACGCGCCGCGAGGTACGCCTCGCCGAGCTCCTCCCCGACCGCTTCCAATTGCCCCCGTCCACACAACGCGGTTGATCAGGGTCTCCGCAACGGAGGGCGCGACCTCGGCAACCCTCAAGGCTCGATGAACTCGGCCTCGACGCGCTTGGGGATGATGCCGGCCTGGTACCCCCGCTCGAGGAAGAGCTGGACGGCGCGGTGGCCGGCCTCGCCCCAGTCGCGGGTCCAGTCGTTGACGTACATGCCGACGAAGCGGTCCGAGCGCTCGCGATCGTCCTCCAGGCCGCGCGCATACTCGAGGGCGAAGTCGAGCGCCTCCTGCCGATGGTCGAGGGCGTAGTCGATCGATTGCCGCAGCAGGCGGCACATGCACCGCGCGAGGTCGGGCTCCAGGTCGCGCCGGATGCCGTTGCCGCCGAGCGGCAGCGGCAGGCCGGTGTCCCCCTTCCACCAGGCCCCCAGGTCGACGACCGCGGTCAGCCCCTCGTCGCCGTAGGTGAGCTGCCCCTCATGGATGACCACGCCGGCCGCGTGCTCCCCGTCGCGCACGACGTCGAGGATGCGGTCGAAGGGCACGATCGCGGTCTCCACCTCGGGCTGCCACAGGCGCAGCGCCAGGTGGGCCGAGGTGAGCTCTCCCGGGATGGCCACGGTGCGGTCGGCCAGGTCTTCGCGAGTCCGCTGCTCGCGGGAGACGACCAGCGGTCCGTAGCCGTCGCCCATGCTGGCGCCCGAGGGCATGAGGGCGTAGCGGTCGGCAAGATGCGCGTAGGCGTGGATCGACAGGGCGGTCACCTCGTAGGTGCCCTGGAAGGCCGCCTGGTTCAGGGTCTCGATGTCGGCGAGCACGTGCTCGATCTTCAGGCCTTCGGTGTCGAGCACGCCCTGGGTGAGGGCGTAGAACATGAAGGCATCGTCGGAGTCGGGGCTGTGGGCGATGCGGATCAGGGTCGGGTCCGGCATGGCCGGCGGAGGCTATCAGAGCATGCGGCCGGTAGAATCCGGGGGCGTGGCGTTTCCTGGGGTTGAGCGGCTGTTGCCGCATCGGGCGCCGGCTTTGCTGGTGCGGGAGATCGTTCGGTGGGACGGCGAGGCCGTGCTGTGTCGAGGGGCGGTGCCGGAGGAGCATCCGCTGGCGGAAGGCGGGAGCGCGCCGGTGTGGCTGGCGATCGAGATGGGGGCGCAGGCGGGGGCAGTGCTGGAGGCGTTGTCGCGCGGCGGGGATCGGGAGGACGGCGAGCCGCGGCTGGGGTATCTCGTGGGGTTGCGGGGGTGCACGTTCCACGTTCCCGGGCTGCCCGTGGGAGGGGTGCTCGAGGTGGGGGCGCGGCGGATCGGGGGGGCGGGGCCGTTGGCGCTGTTCGCGGTCGAGGTCACGGGGGAGGACGGCGGCGTGCTGGCGAGCGGGCAGGTGAGCGCCTATGCAGCGGGTTCGTGAGGCGCACCCTCCGCATGCCCCGGAGCGCGGGTGGTCGCATCGACTGCTGGGGCGCTTCCACGTCACCGGGGTGTTCTGGTACCGCTTCCATCGCTGGGGCGTGGCGTTCCTGCCGCAGTGGGGCGTCGGCGCCTTCGTGATGCTGTTCACGACATTTTTCTTCCTCACCCTGTGGCGCATCCGGCGAGCCCTGGCGGAGAACCTGGTGCCGGTGTTGGGACCCTGCCGCTTCTTCGAGCGCCAGGCGCGGATCTACCGCACCATGTGGAGCTTTGCCTGGTGCCTGTCCGAGCGCTATGAGCGGCTCGCAACCGACCGGCGCTTCACCATCGAGATCGACCACGAGCGCTGGAACGAGCTGACCCGGCAGGGGCAGGGGTTCATCCTGGTGACCGCCCACGTCGGCAACTACGAGGTGGGCTCCATGCTGCCGGCGACGCAGCGCGAGCAGCGGGTGATCGTGGTGCGCGAGAAGGAGGTCGACGAGGAGGCGCAGGCGTTTATCCAGGAGCTGCTCGAGCAGGCCGGCCATGCGCAGTATGTGAGCCACTTTGAGGAAGAGGATCCGTCGCACGCCCTGACGCTGCTCGCGGCGCTGCGCGGCGGTGCCATCGTCGGCATGCAGGGGGACCGGCCGCGCGCCGGGGGTCCGACGGTCTCCCGCCAGCTCTTCGGCCGGCCGTTCGAGCTGCCAAGCGGGCCGGCGGCGCTGGCGCGGGCGGCCGGAGTTGTTCTGGTGCCGGCGTTCGTCTTCCGCGTCGAGCGGTTGCACTACCGCGTCGAGATCGGCGAGCCGATTCCCGTGCAGCGGACGGAGGATCGCGATACGGACCTCCGGAACGCGACGAGCAGGATCGGCGACGCGATCGAGTCGGCCATCCGCCGCCACCCCCACCAGTGGTTCTGCTTCCGCAGCGTCTTCCGGAATGATCCTCAGAGCCTGTGAATGAATCTCCCGTGGGTCGCGCGCCAGGGGCTTGCGGGTCGTATGCAAGACATCATAGGGCAGCCGCGTCCTGAGTCGCGGTCGCGGCAGGTGGCTTCCATGCAGATCGTCAAGGTGTTGCCGGCCCC
>JBOGJI010000221.1:0-16732 GCA_050747865.1 Thermoanaerobaculia bacterium | reverse complement strand
GCCTCCGACAGGGCGGCGTCGGCCTGGTCGCGGGCGGCGTGCGCGCGCCGCAGCTCGGCCTCCAGCCGGGAGGGGTCGAGACGCGCCAGCAGCTGCCCGGCGGCCACCTCGTCCCCTTCGCGCACGGCCAGCTCGCGCAGGGTCTCGGCGGCCGGCGCCGCGACCTCGACGCGGTCGCGCTCCAGGGTCCCGACCGCCGCCGGCGGCTCCTCGCCGCATCCGACGACGACGGAGAAGAGGAGAAGCAGGTGTGGGGTTCGGCTCATCGAGAGACCTCCTCGCGCCCAGACAGTCCTCCGGGAAGAGCCAATAGTACGCAAGCCCGCCGGCGAAACTCGGTGCGGGCGTTCCTCGTAGGGTAATGACGAGGTCGAGAGCGACCCGCACGACAGGAGGAATCGCCAATGAAGAGGTATGCCATGGTTCCCGTCGTCGCCGCGCTCGCGGTGTTCGCCGCCGGCGGGCGCCCGGCGATGGGGCAGCAGGACGATCGACATCAGGCCGACCGCTGGCTGCACGTCCGGGTCACCGAGCAGGCGAATGGCGGCGCGACGGTCGAGCTGAACCTGCCCATCGAGCTGGTGCACAAGGCCGTGCCGCTGTTCGAGGGGGCGTCGGCGGAGGCGCGGCTCGACTTCGACGAGCACGGGTTCGACAGTCGCGACCTCAAGGAGCTGCTGCGCGAGCTCACGGTCTCGCCCGACGCCGAATACGTGAAGATCCACGACGGCGGGGACGAGGTGCGGGTCGTTCGCGCGGGGCGTCTGATGCTCGTTCGCGTCCACGAGCACGGTGGCAGCCTGGCGCAGGTGGAGGCCCGCATCCCCCTGCGCGTGGTCGAAGCGCTGGCCTCGGGCGAGGGGGACAGCTTGAACATCCGGGCCGCGCTCGACGCCCTGGCGCAGGAGCAGGACGGCGAGCTGGTGACCATCGTCGACGACGACGGCGCCACCCACGTCCGCATGTGGATCGACTCGAGCAACGAACAGCGACCGGAGGCCTGACATGAGACGCTGGCAGAAGATCCTGCTTGGCGCCCTCGGCGCCTATGCCGCCTGCGCTCTGGTCCTCGGCCTGGTCGTCGGGCTGTGGGCGTGGCGGGCGGGGCTGGCGTGGGTCGCGGTGGACGCTCCCTCCGACGGCGTCCGGATCCGCGTGCCCGTGCCGCTGGCGGCCGCGGAGATGGGACTGGCGATCGCCGGCCGCTCGGTCGAGAGGGAGCAACTGACGGCCGAGCTGTCCGAGGTCCGGCACCTGCTGCCGGCGATCACCGGTGTGCTCGCCGGCGTCGCCGAGGCTCCCGACGGGGTGCTGCTGCGGGTGCAGGACGGCGGGGACCGTGTATGGGTCGAGAAGCGCGGCGACCGCCTGCGCATCGAGATCGACTCGGACGACGGCCACGTCATCGTCGACGCCCCGGCGCGGGCGCCGCAACGCCTCTTCACCCGGGTCGCCCGGCTGTCGGCCTGACGCGCTATCCTCCGGCCGGAAGCGCATCTCGACTGGTGTCGGGCGCGGTCTTCAAAACCGCTGTCGGGCGCCGCACCCGGCGTCCGGGGTGGGTTCGATTCCCATGCGCTTCCGCCAAGAAGACTTGTGGAGCAACGCCGAGGAGTGCCATGAGTAGTGCTAGCCGATCGCTCGCTGCAGCGTCGTGCTCGCCGTGTGCTCGAGCAGGAACGCCGTCGCGCGCTGCACGACCTCGGGGTCGCGGAGGATGCGACGGTGGCCGAGCCCGCGCGTCGGGTGGAGCCGGGCGCCGGGCCAGCGCTCGGCGTAGACGCGGCCGTCGTCGAACGGCACCTCCGGGTCGGCCTCGTCGTGGGCCACGAGCAGGGGCGTGTCCATCCAGGGCATGAAGCGGCCGGGCTGCAGGCGCTCCCAGCGGACGCCGAGGCTGTGCTCGAAGCGGCGGCGGCAGGCGGCGGCGATCTCCGGGGAGAGCCCCAGGCCTTCGGCCGTGAAGGGCAGGTAGCGGCCCACATCGTGGACCGGCGCCAGGAATACTGCCGGGCAGGCGGGGGCGCCGTGGGCGAACGCCAGCGTCGTCGCGGCGGCGCCGAAGGAGTGGGCGATCACCGCGTCGGGTCGCAGCCGTCGCAACACCTCACCCAGGGTGACGCGGAGCTCCAGCAGATTCGTCTGCCGGCCCGGCGAGGCGCCGTGCGCCGGACCGTCCAGTGCCGCGACGTTGAAGCCGCGCTGCCGCAGCGGTTCGGCGAAGGCGCCGAGCTGCGCGCCGCGGCCGGCCCAGCCGTGCACCAGCAGCACCAGGGGCTCGCGCGGCTCGCCCCACACGTGGAGTGTCAGCGACCGGCCGTCGACGACGATCTCGCGGCGCTCGGCGTCTGCGAGCCATCGCAGCTCGCGCTCCGGCCGCGGTGAGCGGGCAGGTGTGGCGAATAGGCGCCCGAGCGCGCGTGCGGCGAGCGAAGGATCGAGCCCGGCCAGCGCGCCGAGGCCGGCGCGCTGGAGGCGAAGGACAAAGCGAACGTTCGTGCTGTTTTCGGTCTGCGGCATGGCGGCCTCCTCGTCTTCGGTCCGTCGTCAGTTGCGGCTTCGGGCGTCGGCCATCAGGCGCTCGAAGGCGATGCGAGCGCGCTCGGCCGAGCGGGGGTCGGCGATCAGGCGCTGGAAGTGGTGGTGCGCCAGGATGATGGAGTAGAAGTCGTGGGCGAACTGCTCGGGCTCGAGGTCGGAGCGGAAGTGCCCCTCTTCGATGGCGAGGCGGCAGGCGCGGGCCAGGGCCTCCATCCACTCCTTCTGGTATTCGGACACGCGATCGTGGATGGGACCCGGCAGGTCGTCGAACTCGGTGGCGGCGCCGATGAACACGCAGCCGCCGCTCAGGTCGCGTCTCTGGCCCGACCTGCCCTGCACCCAGGCGAGCCAGTTGTCGAACAGCGCCCGCACCCGCGGCTCGCCTCGCGGCCGCCGGAACGCCGGCGCCATCACCTCGGCGACGAAGCGCTCGACGCCGTGCTCGAGCACGGCGAGCTGCAGGTTCCGCTTCGACCCGAAGTGGGCGAACAGGCCGCTCTTGGACATGTCGGCCAGGTCGGCCAGAGGGCCGATCGAGAGCCCGGCCAGGCCGTGGAGGCTGGCCTCGTCCAGCGCCAGATCCAGGATCGCCGTGCGGGTCACCTCCCCCTTGGTCATCGCGTGGACAAGTGTACGAACGATCGTTCGATTTGTCAAGTGCAGCGGCTTGCAAGGGGACACACAAAATTTGTGTGTCCCCTTGCCTGTTGACAATCAGGACGGTAGCGGTCCAGAATCATGCAAGCTTATTGAGAGCATGTCTCAATAAGTGCCGAAGACGAGAAACGGGCGGCCTTCCGGATTCCTTGCCAGGCCTCGGAAGACCGCCCAGGACCGCCGGCGCGCGCCGCAGCCGCGGCAACGGGCCGGCCTGGACCTTGGAGGGATCGTATCGTGAAGATTCAAGCTTCGTGGCGACGTCTGGGAGTCGCCCTCGTCGCCCCGTTCCTCTTCGTGTCGCTGGTCTCGGCCGCGCCGGCTGAGCGGCCGGCCGACGCCGACGGCGCCCGGAGCAAGTCTCCGGAGGGCAACCAGCCGGAGGAGGTGAGCTCGACGGCCGAGCCGGAGGCCGGCTTCGAGGGCACCGTCACCGTCACCGCCACGCGCACCTCTCGCCGCCTGCTGGACACGCCGGGAGGCGTCGCGGTGATCACCAAGGAGCAGCTCGAGCGCGAGCTCGCCAGCACCGTCGATGACCTGGTGCGCTACGAGCCGGGCGTCGAGGTGGCCGAGGATCCGACGCGGCTCGGCGCCGGCGGCTTCACCATCCGCGGCATCGGCGGCAACCGGGTGCTCACCCGCATCGACGGCGTGCCGGTGGCGGAGAGCTTCGCCTTCGGGCCGCTCGAGAACCAGCAGTACGCGCTCGACCCGCAGGCGGTGAGCCGCATGGAGATCGTCAAGAGCGCCGGCTCGGCCCTCTACGGCAGCGACGCCCTGGGCGGTGTGGTGGCCATGGAGACGCGGGATCCGGAGGACTTCCTGATCGAGACCGACGGCTCGCCCTACCTGGGCTTCGAGACCGGCTGGGACGGCCGCCGCTCGGAGTGGCGGGAGAGCGCCGCCGTGGCGGCCGGGGGCGACCGCCTGCGCGCCTCGCTCCTCGTCGCCCGCCGCGACGGCTCGGAGCTCGACAACCAGGGGACGGTCGACAGCGCAGACGCCCTGCGCACGACACCGAACCCACAGGACCGCGAGGCGACGAACATCCTCGGCAAGCTGATCTGGCAGCCGACGTCGGACAGCGCCGTGGAGCTCGCCGTCGAGCGCTTCGACGGGCGGGCGGAGACCGAGGTCTTCAGCTCCCGCACGGTACAGAACCAGGGTCCGACGTCGATCGACACGCGGGACTTCGACGCCGACGACAACGAGGAGCGCCAGCGGCTGAGCCTCGAGTATCGCCTGACGCGCGGCACGCGGCTCTTCGACGTGCTCGTCGCACGCGCCTGGGGCGTGCGCAGCGAGGCGGTCCAGGAGACCGCGGAGGAGCGGGTGACGACGCTCAATCTCGGCGCGCCGCCGCTGGCGGTGGAGCGGCATCTCGACGGCGTCTACTCGTTCGAGCAGGACAACGTCGGCGCCGAGCTGCAGCTCACGCGGGCGCTGGAGACCTCCGGCCTCAGCCATCTCTTCACCTACGGGGTCACCGCCTCGCGCGACCGCTTCGACATGTTGCGCGACCGCATCGCCACCGACCCGGCGACCGGCGAGGTGGTGGAGGAGGAGGGCCTCTTCTATCCCACGAAGTACTTCCCCGAGAGCCGCGTCGACGAGCTCGGCGCGTTCGTGCAGGACGAGATCACCCTCGCCTCGGGCCGGCTGCGCCTGATCCCCGGCCTGCGCTGGGACCGCTTCCGGCTGCGTCCCGAGCCGGACGACGCCGTGTACATGGAGGGCAACCCGGGCAGCCCGCGGCCGGCGGAGCTGGACAACTCGGCCTGGTCGCCGCGCCTGGGCGCCGTGTGGGCGTTCACCGACCGCACCTCGGCCTTCGTCCAATATGCCCGCGGCTTCCGCGCGCCCCCGTACAGCGCGGTGAACAACGGTTTCACCAATGTCGGCCACGGCTACACGACGCTGCCCAACCCGGATCTCGATCCGGAGACCAGCGACAACTACGAGCTCGGCCTGCGGCGCTCCGGCGAGCGCGTCGAAGCCGGCGTGGTGCTGTTCGACAACCGCTACGACGACTTCATCGAGACGGTGACGGTGGGCTTCAATCCGGCGACCGGGCTGATCGAGTTCCAGCCGCAGAACGTCGAGGAGGTGCGCATCCAGGGTGTCGAGGTCTCCGCCCGCGCCCGGCTGCCGCACGATCTGACGCTGCGTACCGGCGCCGCCTGGATCGAGGGAGAGAATGAGACCTCGGACCAGCCGCTCAATTCGGTGTCGCCGCCGTCGGCCGTCGTCGGGCTCGGCTGGAGCCCCGGCCTCGGCCGCTTCGGCGGCGAGCTGGTTGGCACCTTCGTCGCCGAGAAAGACGAGTCGGACCTCGATCGCAGCGCGGTCGAGCAGTTCGCCGCGCCGGCCTACGAGGTCGTCGACCTGACCGGCTTCGTGCGGCTCAGCGACCGGCTGACGCTGCGCGCCGGCGTGTTCAATCTCTTCGACACCAAATACTGGCGGTGGCCGGCGGCGCAGGGGCTGACCGAGGGCTCGCCGCTGCTCGACCGCTACACCAGCCCGGGACGCAGCTTCGGCGCGTCCCTGAAGGTCCGTTGGTAGACCCCTGGAGGCGGTGAAACCCGTGAACAACCGATTCCTGATCCGACTCCTCGTTCCCCTGCTGGCGCTGGTCGGCGTGGCGGCGTCCGCCGGCGCCTCGACCGGCTACCTGGTGGTGGCTCCCGACCGCGGCTTCCTCGGCAACGAGGAGGTGCGTGACGCCTTCGCCCCCTTCGCCGAGGATCATCCCGCCCGCCTGGTGTTCGCCGCCGAGCCGCCGGCCCGCGAGGCGATGAACGAGGCGCTGGCGGCGCTCACCAGCGAAGGCGTCGATCGCCTGGTCGTGCTGCCGCTCTTCTTGAGCGACGCCCACCCGCGGCTCGCCGCCACCGAGAGCGTGCTCGCCGAGATCGCGCCGGCGATGGAGATCGCGCGCGCGCGGCCGTTCGGGGCGAGCTACCTCGCCGTCGAGGTCCTGCGCGACCGCCTGCGGGCGGCGCAGGCCGGCCACGGCGAGGAGACGAGCCAGAGCGGTCATGAGATGGGGTCGACGGCGTCGAACACCGGCCGCGGCGACCTGGTGGTCGTCGGCAGCGGTGCGACGAGCGAGGCCGAGCGGGCCGCCATGGCCGAAGATCTCAAGCTCCTGGCCGCCTGGGCCGCCGAGGGCATGGGCTACCGCTCGGTGCGCGCGATCGTCGGCGGCGACCTGTGGAGCGAGGCGCCGGAGGTCGAGCGGGCGTTCGAGTCCGAGCTCGCGGTGCTGCCCGCGGACGCCACGGTCGTCCCGTTCGATCTCGGCTTCAAGCTCGACGGCATGATGCAGTTCTCCGCCGGTCTGCGCCGCCAGCTGCCCGAGGAGGTGACGCTGGCCGCCGGCGAGGTGACGCCGCACCCGGCCGTCGGCCTGTGGCTCTCTCGCGAGGCGTCGCGGCATGCCCCGCTTGCCGACCAGGACCTGGGCGTCGTCTTCCTCGCCCACGGCGCCGACTGGCACTGGAACGAGACCATGCGCCAGGCCGTCGCCTCGCTCGCCGAGCGCTACCGCCTCGAGTTCTGCTTCTCCATGGCCGACCGCGACCTGGTGGAGCGGGCGCTCGCCCGGCTCGAGGAGCGGGGCGCCAAGGCGGCAGTGGTGGTGCGGGTGTTCGGCCTCGAGTCGAGCTTCCGTGGCACCGTCGAGGGCATGCTCGGCCTCGACGTCGAAGGGCCGGACGGGCTGCGCCCGGCGCCGGTCGCCGATAGCGGGCACATGGGAGGACATGGCGGGCACGGCGGCCACGGCATGATGGGCTCGCCGGAGCGCATCCGCACGGCGCTGCTGACCAGCACCGCGGGCGGGCTCGAGGACCACGAGCTGTTCGCCCAGGCCCTGCTCGACCGCGCCCGCGAGCTCTCCACCGACCCCGAGCGCGAGACCCTGCTGATCACCGCCCACGGCGCCGGAGCCGACGCCGACAACGATCACTGGAAGGGCCTGCTGGCCTCGATCGCGAGCCAGATGCGCGACCTGGGCGCGGAGTTCGCGGACATAGAGACCGTCACCTGGCGCGAGGACTGGCCGGACAAGAGCGAGCCGGAGGTCGTGCGCGCCCGCGAGATCGTCGAGCGCGCCGCCGCTGAAGGCGGCCGCGTGCTGGTGGTGCCCGCGCGCACCACGGGCGAGGGCCCCGAGACCCGCCTGCTCGACGGCCTGCCCGTGGCCATCGGCGAGGGCTTCGCCCCCCACCCCCTCTTCGCCCGCTGGGTCGAAGAGCAGATCCGAACGGGAGTGGCGGCTCTCAGGCAAAGATCAACCGACCCCTGGGTTCTGGAACGGCAGGCCCAAGTTCCCGGGCTGTTCCCCTGAGGATCTTGTGCAGTAGTCGATCGTGGTGGGTCACGACGACTGTCTTCTTCCAGCGAGACGGCGGAAGAGCCAGACGAGGAGGGCGAGGGCGGCGACGCCGACGAGGGGCTCGATGCGGCCGGCCCACTCCGGCGACAGGGACCACGGTGTGCGGCCCTGCCGCACCGCCCAGGCGGCCGCGGCGGCGATGCCGACCCCGAGCAGGCCCTCGCCGCCGACCAGGCCGGAGCCGAAGAGCACGCCCTGCTCGCGGCGGCTCTCCACCTGCTCGGCGGAGCCGGCCGAGCGCTCCAGCCACCAGCGCAGCGCGCCGCCCAGGAACACAGCCATCATGGTGGAGACCGGCAGGTAGACGCCGACGGCGAACGGCAGGCTGGGGATGCGGCACAGCTCCACGACCACCGCGATGCCGACGCCGATGAGGACGAACGCCCACGGCAGCGACTGGTCGAGCACGCCGTCGATCACCAGCTTCATGAGCGTCGCCTGCGGCGCCGGCAGCTCGTCGCTGCCGAAGCCGTAGGCGCCGGCCAGCATGATCACCGTCAGGCAGACGAAGGTCGCCGAGGTGAGGACGCCGATCAGCTCGCCGATCTGCTGCCGCCGCGGCGTGGCGCCGAGCAGGAAGCCGGTCTTCAGGTCCTGCGAGGTGTCACCGGCGATCGAGGCCGCGATGGCCACCACGCAGCCGACGGTGAGCGCCGCCGCCTTGCCCACCAGGTCCGTCCAGCCGGCGACCAGGAACACCCCGGCGGTCGCCAGCAAGGTGGCGATGGTCATACCGCTGGTGGGGTTGGAGGTAACGCCGACCAGGCCGACGATGCGCGACGACACGGTGACGAAGAAGAAGGCGCAGATCGCAACTGCGACGGCCGCGACTATGCGCTGACCGGCGCTCTCCAGAGCGCCGAAGACCGCGGGCACGAGCGCCATCACCAGCACCACGATGCCGGCGCCGATGCCGAGGGTCTTGAGCGACAGGTCGCGGTCGGTGCGCGGCGCATCATCGACCCCGCCTTCCATCCGCCGCCGGATCTGGCGCAGCCCGACCTTGAAGCTCTCGACCATGGTCGGGATGCTGCGCACCAGCGTGATCAGCCCGCCGGTCGCCACCGCCCCGGCCCCAATGTAGCGCACGTAGCGGCTCCACAGCTCCCCGGGTTCCATCTGCGCGATGGTCTTGACCGTCTCCGGGTAGAGCGGATCGAGCCGCCCTTCCCCCCACCAGGCGATGGCCGGGATCAGCACCAACCACGACAGCAGGCCGCCGCCCACCATGATGGTGGCGATGCGCGGCCCCAGGATGTAGCCGACGCCGAACAGCGCCGCCGACACCTCGGCGCCCAGCTCCCCCTTCTTCAAGAACGGAATCCGGCTGCTCACCTCGGAAGGGATGAGCCGGCTCCAGCCGGTCAAGAACTTGAACGCCGCCCCCACGCCCAACCCCAGGAAGACGTTCTTCGCCCGCGCCCCTCCGACGTCAGAGGCCACCAGCACCTCGGCGCAGGCCGTGCCCTCGGGGTAGGGGAGCCGCCCGTGCTCACGCGCGATCAGGAACCGCCGCAGCGGCACCATGAAGAGCGTGCCGAGCAGCCCTCCGCACATGGCCAGCAGGGTCATCTGCAACAGGCCGGGGGAGAGCCCCCAGAGGAACAGGGCGGGCAGGGTGAAGATCACGCCCGAGGCGACCGAGCTCGAGGCCGAGCCCACGGTCTGGGACATGTTGGCCTCGAGGATGTGCGAGCGCACCCCCAGCGGCCGAAGCGCCCGGAACAGCGCCACCGTCATCACCGCCACCGGGATCGAGGTCGAGATGGTCAGCCCGGCGCGCAGCCCCAGATAGGCGTTCGCCGCCCCGAACAGCACCCCGCACAGCGCCCCGGTCAGCAGCGCCTTGAGCGTGAACTCCGTCGCCGACTCCGCCGCCGGCACGTAGGGCTCGTACTCCTCCCCCGGCGCCAGCGGCTCCACCGCCTTCGCGGACAGCCCCCGCCGCGTCCCCTCCTGTCCCGTCTCCCCCATGAGTCCGGGGATCCTACCGTATGTGGGGTTTCCGGCGGCCGCCGGTCACTCTGCGCGGCGGATGGCGACGATGGTCAGGTCGTCGCCGCGGGGGGCTCCTTTCAGCCAGAATTGCAGATCTGCGCGCATCGACGCGAGGAGCTCGGTCGGCGGCAGCGCGGCCGCTCGGCGCAGCGCCGCGGCGGCGCGGCCGATCCCGAACTCCTCGCCGCCCGCCTCGGCCTCGGTCAGGCCGTCGGTGAAGAGCAGCAGGGTCGAGCCGGGGGCGAGGTCGAGCTCACGCCGGGTGAAGCTGGCGTCGGGGAAGAGGCCGAGAGGGAGGTCGGAGCCCTCGACCGGCCGCACGCCGCGGCGGTCGGCGAGCAGCGGCAGCGGATGGCCGGCGTTGCCCAACTCCACGCGCCCGTCGGCGTGCAGACGCAACGCCACCAGCGTGGCGTAGCTCGCCGCCAGCGTGCTCTCGGCGAGCAGCTCGTTGGTCCGCGCGAGCAGCGCGGTCAGCTCCACATCCGGCGACGCCACCGCCCGGAAGATGGCGTGCAGCCGGCTCTGCAGCAGCGCCGCGGCGACCCCTTTGCCCGCCACGTCGCCGAGCAGCAGATGCAGCGGATCGGTCTCCCGCGCCGGGCGCAGCAGGTCCACGTGGTCTCCCGAGACCGCTCCCGCGGGCATCCAGGTGTAGGCGATCTGCCACCCGTCGTGTTGTACCTGCAACGGCGGCAACAGGGCCCGCTGCGCCTGCGCCGCGGATTGGAGATCGCTCTCCAGCCGTCGCCGCTCCTCGACCGACAGGCACGCGAGGCACACCGTCACCGACGGATGGAGCAGCTGCAGCCCGGGCTCGATCGGGTCGTGGCAGATGGCGCACGCGTGCTCGGACGGGGGCATCGTTCCAGTCATAGGTGCTGTCAGCACCGGCATGGGCCGCAGTTACCCGAATCCTGCGCCCGACGCCGCCTGTTCATGGTCGCCCGGCGGATTTGCGCAACACGGCGATCTGGCCGCCGTGGTAGGCGTTGTGCTGGATCACCCCTAGGATCATGCCGCGCAGGGTCGGGTCCGATCCGGCCACAGGCCGCTCCAGCTCCTCGTCGGTGAGCTCGGCGAGCCGGGCGTGCAGCTTGCGGTGCGCCGTCCGCAAGGCATCCAGGACCTGCTGCCAGCTCTCCTCCGACGGCTCTTCGACGGGGCACCAGTCCTCCGCCGACAGCTCGTCGCCCCGGTCGCCGTCGATGCGCCGCAGCGGCACCTCGTGCCAGATCGTCAAGTGGTGGATGATCTCCCAGATGTTGTGGGCGGCGGGGATCGGGCGCCGCGCTGCCGTCGTGGCGTCGACTCCTTCGAGGGCTTCGGCCACGGCGGGGCCGTGCCAAGCGCCGCCATGGAACGAGCGCTCCAGGAGATCGGTGAGGTCGCGGGTCGTCGTCATTCTTCCTCTCCTCCTGGGTAACCCCTGTATCATGTATAGAGAGTTAGGCTAGCAGGCCGCCGCGAACCTGTCAAGTGGCCTTTAGGGGTTATAATTGGAGTCGTGCAACACACCGAGCCCACCTCCCCCGACGTGTACTTCGACCTCTCCGGCGGCGCCCTCTGCCTCGACTTCGCCAACACCTGGAACAACCGCGAGCGGCCGGAGACCGACCGGCTGCGCGACTACGGCGACCTGCTGGCCTTCGCCCTTCAGGCCGGGGCGTTGTCGGCCGCCGAGGTGCGGGAGCTGGCACCGCGCGCGCGGCGTGAGGCGAAGGAGCGCGACGCGGCGTTCGCGCGGGCGCTGGCGCTGCGCGACGCGATCCACGGTCTCTTCCACCACGCGGCCGCCGGCGGGGAGCCGCGGGCGGGCGGCCTCGAGCGGCTCAACGAGCTCCTTCGCCAGGCGCTGTGCTGCCTCGAGGTTGAGCGGCGCGATGGGGGATACGCCTGGAGCTGGGCCGGTCGCGACGGCTCGCTCGAGGCGCCGCTGTGGCGGCTGGTCCACTCGGCCGCCGAGCTCTTGACCGGCGGCGAGCTGGATCGCGTGCGCGTCTGCGCCTCCGCCACCTGCAACTGGCTCTTCCTCGACCGCAGCCGCAACCGCTCGCGGCGCTGGTGCGACATGACCACCTGCGGCAACCGCGCCAAGGCGCGCCGCCACTACCGGCGCGTGCGGGGACGTGCGGCGGGGACCGCGACAAGGTAGGATCCGCGGCTACGAAGCCGGGCGCCATGGGCAAGAGAGTGCACACCCACGAGGGCGAGTCCATCCGCGTGACCTGGGACGCGCGCAGCGGGGAGATCCGCACCGGCAACCGGGGGGCGCTGTGTCGCTGCGGCGGCTCGTCGCGCAAACCCTGGTGCGACGGCACCCACAAGCAGATCGGGTTCCGCTCCGACTGATGGCGCGCGGGTCCTACGACTCCCGGCTCAGCCGAGCCGCTCGGGGAACGCTCGTGATCGCTCTCCTGGCGGCCGCTCCGCTGGCCGCCCAGGACCGGGTCGCGCAGCAGACCGACCTGGCGGCCGACGGTCTCCTCCTGCAGCTCGGCGCCGGCGGCTTCGACGCCGTGCGTCAGGACGACATCGCCACGCATGGGGCGTTCCGCGCGGCGTTGCGGCCGCGGCGTTTCGGGATCCGTCCCGTCGCCGGTCTCTTCGCCACGTCCGACGAGTCGGTCTACGGCTACGTCGGCGCCGCCCGGGAGTTCCCGCTCTCCCGCCGCTTCCTGCTCACCCCGCAGTTCTCCGCGGGCGCCTACACGCAAGGAGACGGCAAGGACCTGGGGTACGGGCTGGAGTTCCTCTCGAGCCTGGAGCTGTCCTGTCGCCTGGGCAACGGCTCCCGTATCGGCCTCGCCTACCAGCACATCTCCAACGGCAGCATCTCGGACGACAACCCCGGAGCCGAGATCGTCCTCCTCACCTGGACCTGGCCCCTGCACCGGCAGCGCTTCTGATTCATCGCAGCTCGAGGACCTCGCAGGGGTCGCCGGGCTCGCGGGCGGGGTCGCCCGGGCGGACGCGGACCAGGGCTCGGGCGCGGCCCCAGGTCGCCAGGTCGTGGGAGCCCTTGTCGACCAGCGGCTCGGCGTGCGGGGCGCCGTCGCGCACGGTCAGGAGGGCGGGGAAGAAGCGGTGCCGGTCCTTGCCGGGCGGCAGCGGCCCGTCCAGCGTGGCGCGCACCGCTCCCTCCCAGAGGCCGTCGGAATGCCCACCCAGCCGCCGCAGGGCCGGGCGCACGAAGAGCCAGAAGGCGCACATCACGGACGCCGGGTTTCCCGGCAGGCCGAAGACCAGGCCGGCGGCGTGCCGTGCCGCCAGCAGCGGCTTGCCCGGCTGGATGGCGACGCCGTGGAACAGGGTCTCGCATCGCAGCTCGGCCAGGATGCCGGCGACGTAGTCGAACGCCCCTTTGGAGACGCCGCCGGAGAGCAGCAGCACGTCGGCGGCGAGGCCGGGCGCGAGCCGCCGGCGCAGGCTCTCGGGGTCGTCGGCGGCGATGCCCAGGGCGGTGAAAGACACGCCCAGCGCGGCGCACTCGGCGGCGAGAAAGTCCGTGTGGCTGTCGCGGAGCTGGCCCGGCGCGGGCTCGGCTTCCGGCGGCACCACCTCGTTGCCGGTGGAGAGGAAGGCGACGCGCGGCGGCGCGAACACCTCCACGGCGCCCACGCCCTGCGCCGCGAGCAGCGCCAGCGCCGGTGGCGTCAGCTCGGTTCCCGGCGCCAGCAGCTCGGTGCCGGCACGCACGATCTCGCCCCGGCGCCGGATGTGCGCACCCTCTGGCACGGGGCGCCGGATCAGCACGTCCTGCTCGCCGCCGTCTGTCGCCTCGACCGGGATCACCCGATCCGCGCCTGCCGGCACCGTCCCGCCCGTCATGATGCGCATCGCCGCTGCGGCCGCGAGGCGCCTTCCCGGCGGGTCGCCGGCTGCCACCGTAGCCACCACCGGAAGCCCGGCCCCCGCCTCCACGGCTCCCGCCAGCGCGTAGCCGTCCATCGCCGACACGTCCGCCGCCGGCACGTCGGTCGTCGCGACCACAGGAGCCGCCAGCACGCGCCCCGCGCTTTCGATACGCGCGACCCGTCGGGCGACCACGCGCCTGCGGCGTGCGGTGCCCAGGCTCGACACTACCGGCTCGAGGTGCGGCAGCAGGCGTTCCCAGGCTACTTCGGGCGGCAGCATGGCAGTGCCCTTCGCCCGCCCTACCAGATCCGCTCGACGCCATAGGCGTCGAAGGCGGGATCGCGGCTGAGGATCGGGCACTTCTCAGCCTGTGCCTGTGCGACCAGCAGTCGGTCGAAAGGATCCCTGTGGTGGAGCGGAAGGTCCTGGACGGCTAGGACGTGCTGGAGCTCGATGCGCTGCAGAGAAAACCCCGGCCGCTTCAGTCCCGCAAGAACGAAATCCGCAAGGGGTATCATCAGCTCAAGCTTTCCGAGACGGGCCTTGATCGCGAGCTCCCATGCGCTCGCGACGCTGAGCAAGAGCTCATTGGACCGGTCGCGAATCTGTGCGCGTGCTCGCCGGCTCAACTTCGCGGCATCAGATCCCACCCAGACGAACGCGTGGGTATCGAGCAGGATCCTCACCGGCTCGGGGCCTACATGTACTCGGCGAAGTCGTCGAGTGGCTCGTCGAAGTCGGGTGCCAGCTTTGCGAGCCCCTGCGCCCAGCCGAGGCGGTCCGTATCGGCATCCTTCAGCACAACCAGCTTGGCCAGCGGCACGTTGCGCTTGGCGATCACGACCTCCTCGCCCGCAAGCGCCCGTTGGAGCAGCATCGACAGCTTGGCCTTTGCCTCATGGACGTTGACTGTGATCATCTCGACCTCCTCGTCGAGCGGATGATAACATGACCAAGTGACATGGTCCAGTGGATTCGAGGCGCTCTGGCGGCTGCCCGATGCTATACTCCTGCTCGGTGCCAGGGTCCGGCGCTCAGGCACATCAGCAACAGACAACCTTCTGTAGTCCAGGACGATGCCTCTATACGAATACGAGTGTCAGTCGTGCGGCCGGCGGACCGAGCTGCTGCAGCGGTTCTCCGACGCACCCCTCTCCACCTGCCCGCACTGCGGCGGCGCGGTACGGAAACTCCTCTCCGCCCCTGCCGTACAATTCAAGGGGACCGGCTGGTACGTGACCGACTACGCCCGCGCCGGCAAGGGCAACGGCTCCAAGGAGAGCTCGGAGCCCAAGGGCGGAGCGGGCGAGGCCGCTGCCGGCAAGAGCGCCGGCGATACCCAGCCGACGAAGTCCGCGAAGGCGAGCACGGGCGACTAACCGTGCGCCCGTCTCTGGCGCTTCAATTCTCCCCGTGACCGTGAGGAGGACACCATGAGATCACTCCGCCCGCGGCGCCCGCTGCTGCCCGCCGCTCTCCTGGCCCTGGCGCTGGCCGGCCCCCAGGTCCTGGCCGCGCAGAGCCTCGAGGAGTTCGAGAAGCGGGTGACGCTGCACCGGCTCGACAACGGCTGGATCTTCATCATCCTCGAGCGCCCGGAGGCGCCGGTCTTCTCGTTCGCCACGTTGGTCGACGTGGGGGCCGCCCAGGAGGTGCCGGGGATCACCGGCCTGGCCCACATGTTCGAGCACATGGCGTTCAAGGGCACGCCCAACATCGGCACCAAGGACTGGGAGGCCGAGCAGAAGGCGCTGGAGACCCTGGAGGCGGCCTACCAGAGCTGGCAGACCGAGCGCCTGCGCCCTAGCCCTGACGCGGCCCGCCTCGAGGAGCTGGAGAAGAAGTTCCGCGATGCTCAGCAGGAGGCGGCCCAATACGTCGAGGCCAACGAGTTCGGCGACATCATCAACCGCGCCGGCGGCGTCGGCCTGAACGCCTTCACCAGCTCCGACTTCACCGGCTATTTCTATTCGCTGCCGGCCAACAAGCTCGAGCTGTTCGCCTACCTCGAGTCCGAGCGCTTCCTCCACCCGGTCTTCCGCGAGTACTACAAGGAGCGCGACGTGGTGCAGGAGGAGCGCCGGCTGCGCACCGAGAGCCAGCCGATCGGCCGCCTGATCGAGCAGTTCCTCTCCACCGCCTTCATCGCCCACCCCTATCACCAGCCGGTGGTGGGCTACATGAGCGACCTGCAGTCGATCTCCATCACCGACGCCCGGGCCTTCTACGAGAAGCACTACGCCCCCACCAACATGGTCACCACCATCGTCGGCGACGTGGATGCGCAAGAGGTGATGCCGCTGCTCCAGACCTACTTCGGGCGCATCCCCGCGGGTGGGGAGCCGGAGCCGCTGCGCACCGTCGAGCCGCCGCAGATCGCCGAGCGCACGGTGGTGATCGAAGATCCGTCGCAGCCCATCTATCTCGAGGGCTACCACGTCGAAGCGGTCACCGGCCCCGACGCGGTGGTCTACGACGCGATCGACGACATCCTGTCGCGCGGCCGCACCTCGCGCCTCTTTCGCCGCCTGGTGCGCGACGAGAAGGCCGCGGTGCAGGCGGGGTCGTTCTCCGGCCTGCCGGGGGAGAAGTACCCCGGCCTGTGGATCGCGTTCGCGGTGCCGGCCAAGGGGCGCAGCAACGAAGAGGCGCAGACGTCGATACGCGAGGAGATCGAGCGCCTGAAGCGCCAGCCGGTGAGCGACGCCGAGCTCCAGAAGTTCCGCACCCGCGCCCGCGCCGACCTCATCCGCTCGCTGGACTCGAATCAGGGCCTGGCCTTCGCGCTGGCGGAGTACCAGCAACTGTTCGGCGACTGGCGGGAGCTGTTCGGCTACCTGGAGAAGGTCGAGGCGGTGACGGCGGAGGACATCCAGCGGGTGGCGCGCGAGACGTTCACGGCGCAGAACCGCACCGTCGGCAAGATCGTGACCGAGGCGGCGGAACAGCCGGCGGCGCCGCAGGAGGCGCCCGCGGAGCAGCCCGCCGAAGAGGAGGCCAGCCGATGAGCCGCACCACGATGTTGAAGAGCCTTGCGCCGGTCGTCCTGGGCCTGGTCCTGCCCGCCCTGGCGGTGGCGCAGGCGACCCGGCCCGAGGAGATCGAATACCCGACTCTGCCGGAATTCTCCATCCCGACGCCGACCGTGGAGGAGCTCGACAACGGGATGACCGTGGTCCTGCTCGAGGATCGCGAGCTGCCACTGGTGCGCATGACCGCGCTGCTGCACGCCGGCTCGCGCTACGAGCCAGCGGCCAAGGTCTCGCTGGCCGG
>JBOGJI010000220.1:0-9654 GCA_050747865.1 Thermoanaerobaculia bacterium | reverse complement strand
CTGTAGCCGTTGAGGATCACGACCTCCATCGCGTCGGCGACCCGGAAGTCCGACGTGACCGTGACCATGTCGGGCCGCGGGACCATGACCTCGCGCACCACCGTGTCGCCCAGCTCGATCACCGACTCGATGAGGCGGCGCTCCTCGGCCTCGATCACCGCCTCCTCCACGGCCAGGTCGGCCACGGCCAGCAGCTCCTCCTCCGAGGTGTACGGCCCGCGCTTGAGGCCCTTGCCCGGGAGCAGCACGTTGGTGAGGCCGATCAGGGCCCGGGACAGGATCTTCAGCGGCGGCAGGGTGGCCAGCGCCTTGATGGGCCGGGCGGCCGCCAGGGCAGCCCGGTCTCGAACTCCCGCCCCGCCGCCAGCGCCCGCGCGTAGTCGAGCCAGGTGAAGGCGTCCCCCTGGTAGGCGGCGCTCGACGGCCAGGCGGCGTCCGGCGTGGCGCGCCAGAACAGCAGCCGCATCGCGAGCGCGAGCAGGAAGACCAGCCCGCCGGCGAGGCTTGTATGGCGGAATGAGCGGCGCACTCAGCTCGGCAGGGCGTCAACCAGAATCATCACCCGACAGGGACCGACGCTCCGCCGGCGTGCCCCGTGACCTGCTCGTACGAGAACTCCGGAATGCCTGCCCGCTCCGATGCGTGCTCGACAGTGATTGCGCAGATGTTGCCGTCGGTGTCGGTGAAGTAGCGCATCCTCATGGCTCGAATCTCCGATCGAAGAACGCATTATGGACCGTCTCTCCATCGGGGAGAAGGACGACGCGCAGGACGTCGATGTGCTCCCCCTCTACCAGGTAAAACACCCCATACGGGAATGCGGGGACGCTCGCTGCCGTACAGCCTCGTAGCCTTCAACCTCTTGCGCACTGTGTGGGAAGATACCGCATCGTTCGCCTGCCTCTCCGGGCCGGTCGCGGCCCCCTCCACGGACGGAGCCCGCACGTGCCGGGGTGGGGTGGCGCTTGCGCTGGGGGCTGGTATATGGTCGGGGGCATCCCCGGTCGGGAGATTCCCACTCGAGAGAAGCGGAGGAAGCATGTCGAAGCGCACAGTCTGGAGCGTTGTGGTCGTGTACCTGGCCGCCACGGCGGCGGTTGCCGTGCCGCCGGGGGCGGAGATAACGCCTCCCGATCCGGAGACTCTGGCGTCGATGGAGGCGCTGGGCTCGACGCCCTGCGTCGGCGGACAGGCGGGGCCCTACCCCTGCGCGAACGTGAACCTGCTCGCTTTCATGCCGCTGTCGGCGATGAACTGCGGCAGCACCAACGACATCTGGGGCTGGACCGACCCGCTCACCGATACGGAATACGCGCTGGTGGGGTGCAACAACGGAACCGCCTTCGTGGACATCAGCGACCCCACGAACCCCCTCTATCTCGGCAAGCTGCCGACCCACACGACGAGCTCCTTGTGGCGCGATATCAAGGTCTACGAGGATCATGCCTTCGTGGTCAGCGAGGCGAGCGGCCACGGCCTGCAGGTCTTCGATCTGACGAATCTCCGCGATGTCCCCGCCCCGCCAGTGACGTTCTCCGAGACCGCTCACCTGGGCGGCTTCGGCCAGGCGCACAACGTGGCGATCAACGAGGACTCCGGCTTCGCTTATGTAGTGGGTGCTGGGCGCAACAACCCGGATACGTGCTTTGCCGGTCTCTTCATGGTGAACATCCAGAGCCCGGCGAACCCGGAGTTCGCGGGCTGTTTCTCGGCCGACGGCTACACCCATGACGTCCAGTGTGTGATCTACCACGGGCCGGACAGCGCACACTTCGGCAAGGAGATCTGCGTCGCCTCCAACGAGGACACGGTGACGGTGGTCGACGTCACCGACAAGAGCGACCCGATGCAGCTCGCGCGCAAGACCTATCCCGGTTCGGGCTACACCCACCAGGGCTGGCTCACCGAGGACCACCGCTTCTTCTTGCTCGACGACGAGCTCGACGAGCTGAATCAGGGGCACAACACCCGCACCCGGGTCTGGGACGCCACCGACCTCGACAACCCGGTGATCATCGGCACCTACGACGCCCCCGTGGAGTCGACCGACCACAACCAGTACACCAAGGACGGCTACGTCTACCAGTCCAACTATTCCAGTGGGCTGCGCATCCTGGACCTCGCCGACGTGGCGGACGGCACGCTCACCGAGGCTGGATTCTTCGATGTCTACCCGTCGCACAACTTCTCTGGATTCGACGGCTCCTGGAGCAACTACCCCTACTTCGACAGCGGCGTCGTCATCCTCACCGGCATCGACGAGGGCCTCTTCGTTGTGCAGCCGAATCTGGAAGAGAAGGTGCCCAAGCTCACGGTGAGCGACGCCTCGGTCGACGAGGGGGACACCGCTCCGGTGGAGATCGCGTTCCCGGTGTCGATCTCGTCCGCCGCGGACGGCCCGGTGACGGTCGACTACGAGACCGCCGACGGCACGGCGGTCGCCGGAGTCGACTACGTGGCCGCCTCCGGAACGCTGGAGATCCCGGCCGGCGAGATCGTCGGCTCGATCGCGGTGCAGATCCTGCCCAATGACGAGGTGCAGGAGGACCGCAGCTTCTCCCTCATCCTGTCGAACCCCGAAGGCGCCACCATCGCCGTGGGCACGGCCACCGGCACCATCCTCGACGACGACGACCCGCTGCCGGTGCTGACGGTGGACGATCCCTTCGTCCAGGAGGGGGACGAGGGGCCGGTGGACCTCGGTTTCACGGTCAGCCTCTCCTTCGCCGCCCCCGACGAGGTGAGCTTCCACTACGCGACCTTCGACGGCACCGGGGTGGCCGGCGAGGACTACACGGCGGTCTCGGGAACCGGCAACATCGACGCCGGCGCCACGCAGGCGGTGATCGACGTGCCGGTGCTCCCCAACTTCATCCCCCAGGAGGACCGGACGGTGTTCCTGGTGATCGACAGCCCGGTCGGCGCCACGGTCGACGACCCGTCGGGCGAGGGCACCATCCTCGACGACGACGCGATCGAGCACGAGGACATGGACCCGAGCTCCGGCGCCGCGGCGGGAGGGGAGATCCTGACCCAGACCGGTCAGAACTTCGTCGAAGGCGTCCACGTAGAGTTCGGGACCACGCCGGCGACGGAGGTCGAGATCCTCTCCGAGACCGTGCTCGAGGCGACCACGCCGCCGCTCGCCGCCGGCGAGCTGTTCGAGGTGCACGTCTTCTACGGCGAGCACGAGGAGGCGACGCCGGCGGCGCCGCAGCTCCACCCGCAGCACCTGCGCTTCCTCGCCGACTTCCTGGACGTGCCGCGCGGCAACCTCTTCCAGCCCGCGATCGAGATCCTGCGCCGGCAGGAGCTGACCGGGGGCTGCGGCGGCGGCCTGTTCTGCGTCAACGAGGCGACCACCCGCGGGCAGATGGCCCCCCTGCTGCTGCGCTCATTCTTCGGCGGCAGCTACGAGCCGCCGGCCTGCGTCGAGGGCGCCGAGCTGTTCGCCGACGTGCCGTTCGACAACATCTTCTGCCCGTGGATCGAGGACCTGGCGAGCCGCGGGATCACCGCGGGCTGCGGCGGCGGCAACTACTGCCCGAACAGCACGGTCGACCGGCAGCAGATGGCGGTGTTCCTGCTCAAGACGCTGGAGGGCCCGGGGTACACGCCGCCGGCCTGCAGCGAGGTCTTCGACGACGTGCCCTGCCCCTCCCTGTTCGCCGACTGGGTCGAGGATCTGGCGAGCCGCGGGATCACCGCGGGCTGCGGCGGCGGCAACTACTGCCCGGCGGCCGGCGTGCTGCGCGGCCAGATGGCGACCTTCCTGGTCAAGACCTTCGCCATCCCGTTCGAGTGGTGATGACGCCGGGCGAGTGACGCAAGGAAGCGAAGCCGGGGAGCGGCAGACGAGCAGCGTCGAGCGGCGCCTCGCGGACCTCGACGCGTACCAGAGGCGGATCGCCGCCTACCGGGCGGCGCGCGCGGCCCTTGCCGCGGCGGCGCGGCAAGGGCCGCGCATCGCCGTCTATACCGCGATCGTCCGCCGGTACGACTCGATAAAGCTCCCGGATCCGCCGGATCCGCGGTTCGACTACGTGCTCTTCACCGACGCGCCGGCGCCGGACACGGGCGTCCACGACGTGCGGCCGATCACGTATTTCGACCACGATCCGACCCGCACCGCCCGCTTCGTCAAGACGCATCCGCACCTGCTGCTGCCGGACCACGATCTGGCGATCTGGGTGGACAGCACCATCATGATCCTGGGGGACATCTTTCCCCTGGTGGAGCGTTTCCAGGCCTCGGAGGCGCTGGTGGCGGCGGTCCCGCACCCGGTCAGACGTTCGCTGGCCGAGGAGGTGGAGGCCTGCGCCGGGCTCCACAAGGACGACGTGGAGGTCATGCGGGCGCAGGTCGATCGCTACCGCGAAGCGGGGTTCGCGACCGACGGCCTGATCGAGAGCAGCGTGCTGATGCTCAAGCCGCGCGATCCCCGCGTCCGCCCGTTCCTCGACACGTGGTGGGGGGAGATCGACCGCGGCAGCAAGCGGGACCAGCTCAGCTTCAACTACGCCCTCGCCCGCGGCTCCCTCGAGACCCATACACTCACGGATCATCCCGGCGGCGTTCGCGACCATCCTCTGCTCGCCTGGGCGCCGCACGACGGCGGCGGCGGCGCGGCGAACCGCCTGGTGGAACGGCTCCACGCGTCCTTCTTCGATCCCTACGCGCGGCCGCCCTATGCCGAGGTCCGGGAGGAGCGGATCGCAGCGCAGAGCGGGCGCCACATCGACATCATCGTCTGCGTACACGACGCCCTCGAGCACGTCGAGCGCTGCCTGGAGTCGGTGCGCCGCGCCCGCACCGGCGAGCGGCAGCGCCTGATCCTCGTCGACGACGGCTCGGATGCCGCGACCGCCCGCCGGCTGGAGGAGCTGGCCGGCGCGCAGCCCTGGATCGACCTGATCCGCAACCAGCGGGCCGAGGGCTATACGCGGGCGGCGAACCGCGGGCTCGCGGCTTCGTCCGCGGAGCTCGCCATCCTGCTCAACAGCGACACCGTCGTCACCTCGGGCTGGGCCGAGAAGCTGGCCGACGTGGTCTTCTCGACGCCCGGCGCGGGCATCGTCGGGCCGCTGTCCAACGCCGCCGGCCCGCAGTCGATCCCGGAGCACCGCGGCTCAGCGCGACAGACGGCGATCAACGAGCTGCCGGCGGGGCTGACGGCCGAAGACATGAACCGGTATTGCGAGTGGTGGACCCCGGTCGACCTGCTGCCGCGGACTCCCCTGGTCCACGGCTTCTGTTTCGGCGTGACGCGCGCCGTCCTGTCGACGGTCGGGCTCTTCGACGAGGCCGCCTTCCCCCGCGGCTACGGCGAGGAGAGCGACTATTGCCTGCGCGCCGCCGACGCCGGCTTCGGCCTGGTCGTCGCCACCCACACCTTCGTCTACCACGCCAAATCGAAGAGCTACGCCGACGCAGAGCGTCAGGAGCTGGCGCGGGCGGGGATGGAGGCCCTGCGGCGCCGCCACGGGGCGGCCCGCATCGAGCGCGCGATGCGGAGCCTGCGGGAGGATCCGCTGCTCGAGCGCTTCCGGCAACGCGCCCGGAGCCTGGCGACCCGGCCGGTGCCGCCGGCCGGCCCTGCCGCGGCGACGACCGGGCCGGCGGTCCAGGCGCTGATCCCGCGGCGCCCGAACGGCGGCCCGGAGGGCAGCAGTTACATCCGCGTGTTGTGCCCCCTGGCGCATCCCGGGCTGGCCGGCGTCCTGCGGCTGGCGCCCGAGCCCCGGGACTCGAGCGGCAGCGCGCCGGCACACGACGTGCTGTTGATCCAGCGCGACGCGGTGCGGTCTCCGGAGCGGGCGGAGGAGCTGGTCGAGCGCTGCCGGGCGCGCGGCGTCAGGATCGTCTATGAGATCGACGACGATCTGTTCCACCTGCCGCCCGGGCATCCCGCCGTCCCGCGCTTCTCCGCCGACGCGCTCGAGGCGATGGCGCTGATCGCCAACCGCGCCCACGCCGTCGTGGTGTCGACGCCGCCGCTCAAGGATCGGCTGGCGAAGCTGAACCACAACGTGTTCGTGGTTCCCAACGCGCTCGACGAACGCCTGTGGCTGCCGACCACCCGCGGGCGGGCCGTCCACGGTCCTCGCGACCGGGTGAGCATCCTGTATGTCGGCACGCACACGCACGGCGCCGATCTGGCCCTGCTCGCCGGCCCCATCGAGCGCCTCAAGGCCAGATACGGCGGGCGGGTCGACTTCGTCTGCATCGGCGGCGTCGCCGGGGAGCCGCCGCCCGGCATGCGGCGGGAGAACCTGCCCACCTGGGTCCGCACCTATCCCGAGTTCGCGCGCTGGATGGCGCACGCGCCGCGATACGACATCGCCGTCGCGCCGCTGGCCGACAACGAATTCAACCGGGCGAAGAGCCCGATCAAGCACTTCGACTACGCGATCTGCGGCTACGCACAGGTGCTCTCCGACGCGCCCGCCTACCGCGACGTCGTGCGGCACGGCGAGACCGGGCTGCTGGCGCCGAACACGCCCGAGGACTGGCTCGCCGCGCTCCGCGAGCTGATCGACGATGCGGACAGGCGCCGCGAGCTCGGGAGCAACGCCTTCGAGGACACTCTGGCCCATCACACCCTGGCCGCCCAGGCCGAGTCGCGGCGGCGGCTGTGGAGCTCGATCCTCTCGTAACGGCGTACGATGGCTTCCTCGGCTCCTCACCCGCCCACGCCCGCCGGCGATCGCCCGCCGCCCGTCTTCGTCCTCGGCTTCCACCGCGGGGGGACGACGTTCGTGCAGCGGCTCCTGAACTGCCACCGGCGGGTGACGATCTGGGGGGAGAACGCGGGGCTGGTCGGCGAGCTGCGGCGGGTCGTGGAGCGCCTTGCCGCCTCGCATGTCGTTCGCGGCAAGGTCGACGCGGAGGCGTACCGGGAGTTCAACGACTTCGCCAACCGCTTCAAGCCCTGGGCGAGCCCGTTCACGATCGACGACCTGGTCGCCGCAGCCGCCCGCATGCTGGAGTCCCTCTACGGCGACCCCGCGGACCCCGGCCGCGTGTGGGGCTTCAAGGAGATCCGGCACCTGGACGTCGAGGACATCGAGTTCTTCTACCGGCTGTTTCCCGGCTGCCGCATGATCCTGCTGGTGCGCCACCCCAAGAGCCTGCTGTTGAGCCAGCTCTTCGTCCGCTGGAGCGACGGCGCGACCGCGGCATCACCCGAGGAGGCGACCCGCGAAGCCATCGCCGCGTACGCCAGGGCGGTGGACGCCATGCTGGTCGCCGCCGAAAGGCACGCTGCGCAGGCCGTGGTGCTGCGCTACGAGTCGATCCACCCGGACGGAATCACGGAGACCCTCTTCGCGCCGCTCGGCCTCGCCGACTCGGGGCTCGACCGCGGCCTGCTCGAGACCGTGTTGCGGTCGCGCGTCGGCTCGTCGTTCGCCGACGTCGGCAGGGAGGTCGACGAGGCCATCGCGCGGCGGGTCGGCGCCGCCTACGACGCGCTGGTCGAGCCGACGCTGGCGGAGACCGCCTCCGCGACCGCGCTGGAGGCCGTGAAGGCGTGGTATCCGTCGCTGCTCGAGGCAGTCAAGGGGGGCGTCTGAGCTCCGGCTCGCCAGTGTTCGTCGGCGGCGTGGGGGGCAGCGGCACCCGGGTCGTGGCCGCGCTGCTGCGCGAGCTGGGATACCACATCGGTGAGGACCTGAACGAGTCCCTGGACAACCGCTGGTTCAGCGCCCTGTTCAGGCGTCCCGCCGCGCTGGCGCTGGAACAGGCCGCCTTGGCCCGCCTCTACGAGGCGTTCCGGGCCGCGAGCTCGGGAGCCCCGGCGCGGTGTCGCTTCGACCCGGGGGAGATCGAGTCGGCGATGCTGGAGCCGCGGGACCAGCATCAGTCTCCCTGGCTGCGCGCACGCGCCGGCTCCATGCTGCGCCGGCTCGCCGACCCCCGCCAGCGCGCCCTCTGGGCATGGAAGGAGCCCAACTCTCACCTCGTGGCGGAACGCGTTCTCGAAGTCGATCCCGAGGCCCGGTACATCCACCTGGCGCGCAACGGCCTCGACGCGGCATTCGGCGACAATCAGAACCAGGTGCGATTCTGGGGCCCGCACGTGCTTCCCCCGGTCGCCGGCGAGCCGGAAGCGGCGTGCAGCCTGAGGTACTGGTGCTGGGCCGAGCGACGAGCGCGCCGGCTGGCGGAGGACCATCCCGAACGGGTGCTGTGGATCCGCTTCGAGGATCTGTGCGCGCGGGACGAGCGCACGGTCGTGCGGCTCGCGAGCTTCCTGGGCCGGTCGCGGGGAGAGGTCGCGGAGCAGATCGATCGGCTGGTCGCGGCGCCGCCGAGCATCGGCAGGTTCCGGCGCCACGGCAGGGAGCTCTTCCAGGCGGCGGACATAGACTACGTGGCGTCACTCGGATTTCCGGTGGAGTGAGGCGGCAGGCGATGAGCAACCTGGGCAGATGGGGCGAGCGGTACCGGTCGGTTCGCGGCCCGGAGCCATACGGGAACACCGTGTCCTACCTCATCGGCGCCGAGTTCCTCGCCGGGTGCGCGACCGTCGAGGACTGGGGTTGCGGCAAGGGCTGGTTCTCGAGGTTCAGGACGGAGGGCTACGTCGGCGTCGACGGCTCGGCCTCGCCGTTCGCCAGCAAGGTGGTCGATTTGGAAGACTACACAAGCCGGGTCGACGGCATCTTCATGCGCCACGTGCTCGAGCACAACTACCGGTGGAGGAAGTTGCTGACCAACGCGCTCGCCTCGTTCCGCGACCGGATGGTGCTGGCGATCTTCACCCCCTGGTCGTCGGCGGGAACCGAGGAGATCAAGTTCGTGCGTGACGTCGGCGTGCCGAACCTCTCCCTCGACAAGGAGGAGCTGGTGGCGGAGCTGCGGGGCATCGAATGGAAGCTTCTCGAGCTGGTCGCCCCGAAGACGATGTACGGCGTCGAGCACGTGTTCCTGATGTGGAAACGCGAAGGGGCGAGGCGCTCGACGACGGGATCCTGATGCTCGGCCGCCCGAGTGCCGGCCCTCAGGAGCCGAAGAGGGGATGGCGCACGAGAGGGTCGGAGGGATCCAGGAGGTCGTCGGAGACATACCTGCGCAGCTCGGATTCCTCCTGCAGGACGATGTGCTCGGGCCGCAGCCGGGAGCGCAGCCGATGCCAGCCGCGGGCGAGCTCCTCCGCGTCGTACGCACGCTGCACGTACTTGCTCATGGCGTGCGCCTGGCTCAGGAACAGATAGTGCCGCATCGGGAACGACTGCGGGTACATCCGGAGCCCCGGAAAGCCAACCAGGTGACCGGCTGACGACGTCAGGTCGACGCGTTCCGTCTGGCGCTTCCATGCCTTGAGCTGGTGCGGGAAGGTGGGCTGGAACGGGTAGTACCAGCGCATCGTGTCCAGGAACTCCGGGTGATCGTGGTCCGGGCTCTGGCGCGTCGGCACGAAGGTGAACTCGAAGAAGTTCACCGCGTTGAACCCCGCATCGTCAACGCCGGCGAATGCCTCGGCGAGCGACTGCTCCGAGCTCGGGGGAAGCCGGAGCTCGTCCGCGTCGACGTGCAGGAACCAGTCGGCGTCGAGCTCGGCCGCCAGCTCCTCCTTGCGCTCGAGGATGGACCGCCAACGGTAGGCGCCGTGCCGGGGCAGGCTCTCGATGCCGACCAGGCCGCGGTCGA
>JBOGJI010000219.1:0-17939 GCA_050747865.1 Thermoanaerobaculia bacterium | reverse complement strand
TCACCGGTGCCTCGCGGTGGCTCGCGGCGTGAACGGCGGCGGCGAGCAACGCCAGGCACAGGGTCGAGGCGAGGGTTCTGAGTCTCATCGTCTTCTTCTCCTATCATCGGGTCGTTTCGTTCTGTCGCCTGCTCTCCGTGCGGGAGGCCTGCCGCGCACACTTGTCGTGATTACGGAGCGATCACTCGCACAGATGAACGGCGACCGACCCGGGGGCCGGAGACGCCGGCATCAGAAGCGCCAGCGGGCGCTGAGGCGGGCGGAGGGCTTCTCCACCGGGTGGAAGTGGACGTCTTCGATGCCGCCGGTGGGCTCGCCGGGGAGGCGCGAGGCGTAGAAGTACTCGACGTCGCTGTCCTCGCGGTCGAGGAGGTTGAACGCCGAGAGCGTAAGGGTCAGGCGGTCGCTCAAGCGCCAGGCGAGCCGCGTGTTGAGCAGTGCCGTCGAGCCGGCGCGCACCGAGTCGTCTTCGATCAGCGGATAGCCGCCGAAGTAGCGCAGCCGCAGGCCGCCGCTCCAGCGGCCGGTACCGTCGATGCCGACGCCGGCCGAGATCACGTGCTCGAGGGCGCCGGGGATCTCCTCGCCGGCGGGGTCGTCGTCGGCGAACCGCGCCCCGGTGACCGCGGCGTCGAGCTCGAGCGCCAGCCACGGACGCGGCCGGTAGTGGTTCGTCCATTCGACGCCGACCCGTCGGCTCGGCCGGCTCGCCTCGGTGGCGCCGCCGTCGCCGACGAACACCAGCTCGCTGTCGAGCTCGAGCGTGAAGACCGCCAGCGTGCTCTGGAGGCCGGGCAGCGTGGCCGTACGCACCCCGATCTCGGTCCCCTCCGCCACCACCAGGGGATCGACCCGCGGCACCGGCTCGCCGCTCGCCGGATCGACGCGGATCGTGGCGCCGCGCGCGTCGTTGCTGTGGAAGCCGCGGCCCCAGGAGAGATACAGCTCGGTCCCCCGCCACGGCCCGAACGCGAACGAAGCCTTGGGGGCGAGCAGAGAGTCATCGCGGCTTCCCGAGTTGACCGGCTGATCGCTCTCGACGTCGGCGGTGTAGCCCTCCGCTCGCACGCCGAGGACCGATCTGATCTTCGGGTGCCACCGCACCGAGGCCTCGGCATAGGCGCCGCCGGTCCATTGCGAGACCTCGTCCTCGCGGACCGTCGCCAACCGCTCGAGCTCGCGGGTGCGGTAGAGGCCGTTGTCGATGGCGTCGTGCCGCGCCTCGAAGCCGACCGTGGTCTCGACCGGCCGCCCGGCCCAGGTCGTGAGCCGCCAGTGGCTGGCCTCGATGCCGCCGACCCGGCGGCGGTCGGCCTGCTCGAACTGGTCCCCGTTCACCGGGTCGTCGAGGAAGTAGGTGAAGTTCGAGACCAGGCCGAAGTCGTTGTGGAGCAGGTAGCCTCCGACCCGGCTCAGCGTGCGGTCGCCCCCGCGATGCGCCTCGGCGGACAGGCTGTAGCGCTCGGCCGAGCCACGCGGCCCCGGGTCGAGGAGACCGAAACGGTCGATGCGGCCCGACTCCACCGCTCGCCGCGGCACCTGATCGGTCGACAGCCACTCGCCGTCGTAGCCCAAGGCGGTCACCGATAGGCCGCGCGAGGCGTCGCCGTGGCTGTAGCGGACGAGGCCGCTGGCGCGGTCGAAGTCGTCGCCGCGCCGCCACGGCCCGTCGTAGGTGCCGGCGTCGAGCGCCGCCACCAGGTCGCCGCCGCCGACAGGGAGCGACTCGGCGACCAGCGCCCGACGAAAGCCGTTGCCGCCGCCGGTCAGCTCGACGAAGCCTTCCGGCAGCGAGCGCACCAGATCGATCGACGCGGCGCCGGCGGCCGAGAAGTCGCCGTCCTCGGCGGCGTAGGTGCCCTTGCGGAAGGCGATGCGATCGACCAGCTCGGGGATCAGGAAGGAGAGATCGGCGTAACCCTGGCCGTGGCCGTGGGTCGGCATGTTGACCGGAACTCCGGCGACCGAGATCGCGAGATCGGTGCCGTGGTCGAGGTTGAAGCCGCGCACGAAATATTGATTGGCCTTGCCGCCGCCGCTGTGCTGGGTGGCGATCAGCCCGGGCACGGTCTCCACCAGCTCGCCGGCGCGCAGGATCGGGCGCCGCGCGAGATCGGCCGCCCCCGTGGTCCCCTCCGAGGCGGCGTCGGCCACTCCGACCAGATCGTCGGCGCGCTCGCGCACCTCGATCCGCTCGAAGACCCGCAGGCGCTCCCGGTTCCCGGGATCGTCGTCTTGGGAGCTGGCGGGATCGGTCGACGCCTGCGTATCGGCCGGCTCCTCCTGTAGCTCTCCCTGCGTCGTGCCGGTTGCTTGGGCCGAGGTGGCCCACGGCGCGAGCAGGCAGAGGAGCGTCAGAGCGAGCGGAAAAGCGGACGAGCGGACGAATGACGTGGATCGACGCACGGGGAAGTCCTCCTTGGGGGATCGGTTTCCGCGCTGCGCCGGGCCGCGGGTCGCGACGTGTCTGGCGACGCGCTTCGTCCTCTCCTACGGAGCGACTGGGGCACGCAGATGAACCACGCCTTTGTGGTGGGGATCGAATCCGTCGTCGGCGCTCAGCTCTTGAGCACCATGGCGCCGGTCGGTTGCGGCACGCCGCCGGCCGGCTCCACCGTCACCGCCCAGGCGTCGATCGCGGGCAGCCGGGGAAGCTCGGCGATCTCGAGCTCGGCGGCGCCCCGCTGGTCGACCTGGAAGACACCGGCCGAGACCGGCTTGCCGCCGGCGATCAGCCAGAGCTGGTAGTCCTGACTGGTCGGGAGCGCGGGGAGGTCGAAGGCGTAGAAGCGGGCGGACGTTCCGTTGGCGCGGATCACCGTGCGGCCCGTGGCGCGCGGCGCGGCGTCCAGCCCCGCCAGCAGCACATGGCGGCTGCCAGGCGCCTTCAGGGTCTCGATCTCGCGCACCAGCGCGATCTGCCGGTCCAGGAGGGACTGCATCCTGCCCTCCGCCGCCGTGAGCTCGCGGGCGAGACGGTCGCGCTCCTGGCGCAGGCCCCTGGACTCACTCAGGCCGTACAGCCACATGCCGCCGAGGACGCACAGGATCACGCTGGCGGCGGCCAGCCACAAGGACGGGGCGGGCAGGCGTCGGGAAGGGCTCCTGCGAGCCTCCAGCTCCTGCAGGAGCCGTCCGCGAAGGGCCCGCGGGGGCGCGACCGCCCCCGGCGCCAGCGCCAGGACCCCGAGATCGCGCCGCAGCTCCTCCAGCTCCTGCCGCGCCTCGGAGGACGACGCCAGGAGCGCTTCGGCTTCGATCCGCTCCTCTCCTTCCAGCGCCTCGAGGGCGTAGAAGGTCAGGAGCTCCTCGCGGCGCTCGGGATGGTGCTCGCCCATCATATTTGGTACGGAGCCAAGGTGCTCCGCAGTTTTCTCAAACCCAGGAGAATCCTGGACTTGGCCGTGCCCACCGGGCAGTTCATCACCTCGGCGACCTGGGTGTGCGTCAAGCCGTCGAAGAAGGCGAGCTCGACGGCCCGGCCCTGCTCCGGAGGCAGGGCGGCGAGAGCCTCCGCCACCGCCCGGGTCGTCTCGTCCGAACGGATCCGGGAGGGTCCCTCGGGAGCCACGGCTCCGTATGCGAGGAGACCCTCTTCGATCGACACCCGATCTCGCTCCTGCCGGCTCCGCCGGGAGCGCAGGCGGTCGAGGGCCCGGGAGCGCGCCATCATCAGGAGCCAACCCCGAGCGGACGCACGTTGCTCATCGTAGCGCGCCGCCTGTTCCCAGGCCTGGAGGAAGGTCTCCTGCAGGACCTCCTCTGCCGAGCCGTCGCCTCCCAACATGCGGGTCAGCAGGCCGAGAACCAACCCCGCATGCCGATCGTAGAGGCCAGCAAACGCCTGCGTGTCGCCGGCGGCCACGCGCAGCATCAGCTCTCCGTCGCGTTCGACCGCGCCGCTCTCGCGCCGGCTCCATCTCTCATCGGAGACCATACTTGTCGAGGCGGGAGTATAGCTGGGCGCGGGTGAGGCCGAGGAGGCGGGAGGCCTTGGACTTGTTGCCCCGGGTCTGTTCGAGCGCCTTGGTGACGAACGTGCGCTCGACGTCCTCGAGATCGATGCCGCCGGGCGGCAGCGGAGCGTCGGCGTTGAAGCCGCCGTTGCGCGGCGCCGATCGGACCTCCTCGGGTCGCCCCACCACGGCGGGCAGGTGGTCGCGGGCGATCAGCCCGCCGTCGCAGAGCAGGATGGCGCGTTCGACGGCGTTACGCAGCTCGCGGACGTTGCCCGGCCAGGGATAGGCGAGCAGCCAGTCGCGGGCGTCGCGGGAGATGCCGGCGGCGGGCCGGCCCATGGTCGTTCCCAGCTCGTCGAGGAAGGATTCCGCCAGCAGCAGGATGTCCTCGGGCCGCTCGCGCAGCGGCGGCACGGCGATCTCGAAGACGTTCAAGCGGTAGTAGAGATCTTCGCGGAACTGGCCGCGCCCGATCGCCGCCATCAGATCGCGGTTGGTGGCGGTGATGACCCGCACGTTGGCCTTGAGCGTCCGCGTGCCTCCCAGGCGCTGGAACTCCCGCTCCTGCAGGACGCGCAGCAGCTTGGCCTGCACCATCGGGCTCATCTCGCCCACCTCGTCGAGGAACAGCGAGCCGCCGGCCGCCTGCTCGATGCGTCCGACCTTGGTCGCCACGGCGCCGGTGAAGGCGCCCCTCTCGTGGCCGAAGAGCTCGGACTCGAGGAGCTGCTCGGGCAGGGCGGCGCAGTTGATCGCCACGAACGGCTCGTCGGTCCGCGCCGAGCCCTCGTGGATGAGCCGCGAGACGATCTCCTTGCCGGTGCCCGACTCGCCGGTGATCAACACGGTGGTGTCCACGCCCGCCACCCGGCCCACCTGGCGCAGCACCTCGCGCCACGAGCGCGAGGTGCCGACGATGCGCAGCCGCTGCCGCGACTCGAGCTCCTGCGTCAAGGTCTCGACCGTGGCCTCCAGCCGCGCCGCCCGCTCCCGCTCCCCGGCCGCGATCCGCTCCTCCTCGGCCAGGCGGTGGTGGGAGAGCGCCAGGGCGATGCGGTCGGCCAGCCGTCGTGCCACCTCGACGTCGGCCTCGTCGAAACGTGCCGTCTCGCGATGCAGGAACACCAGCGAGCCGTGGTACTCGCCGGCCAGGAACACCGGCACTCGCAGCCACGAGCGCATGCCGCTCGCCAGGACGATGCGGTTGCGCTCGGTGTCGGGGGCGAGCTCCGTGGGAATGTCCCGCACGATCTCGTGGTCCTGGGCTCGCGACTCCATCTCCTGCTCGGAGATGGGGACCGGTCCTTGAGGCAGCTCGATGTCCAGCTCGCCTGCGACGGAGACGAGCTTCACGCTGGGATCGTCCCCGAGGATCTGGGATAGAATGAGGGCATCGTGAGGCAAGACGGGCTGCACCGCCTGGCTGATGCGGGTGAAGATCTCGCGCACGTCGAGGGCCTCGGCGACGACGTCGCGCAGCAGGTGCTCGAGGCGGTCCAGCCGCTCGCGGCGGCGGCGCTCGGCGTCCCAGATGCGCCAGTGCTCGACCGCTGAGCCGAGCAGCTTGGCGATCGGGCGCAGCACCTCTTGGTGCTCCTCGGTGAACGTGTGCGGGCGGTTGGCGCTCACCCAGACGCCGCCGGTGAAGCCGCCGTCCCGGCAGGGGAAGGGCTCCCACATGGAGGAGCGGACGCCACCCTCCAGGATGTCGGCGTCGACCGGGAAGGCGGGGTCCAGCTCGGCCTCGGCGTCCTCGACGCGGGGGATCCCCTCCGGCCGGGGACGGATGCGCGGCGACCAGACGGTCAGGGGCCATGGCTCGCCGCAGCTTCCCTCGCACCCCTTGTCGTGGAACGTCGTGGCGTGCAGCACGGCGCGGTCGCCGCCGACGATCCGCACCACGCCCATGTTGTCGAGAGGGATGACCTGGCGGATGGACGCCGCCAGCCGCGTGAAGACCTGTTGCAGCTCCAAGGTCTCGGAGGCGGTCTCGGCGATCTCCGCCAGCACACGAACGACGGCTCGCTGATCCATGGCTTGAGACACGCAGCGAGAGGCGGGCGCCACGTATCCAGGGGCAACGCTATCACCCGCGCACGAATTCCGCCGCGGTCGCCACCGCGGCGTCACAGTCGGCGATGCTCGACCATCCGATTCTGGTAGCCTGCCGCTCGCCATGCCTTCCTTCGACATCGTCGTGCGCACCGACCTCCAGGAGGTCGACAACGCCGTCGGCCAGGCGAAGAAGGAGCTCGCCCAGCGCTACGACTTCCGCGGCTCGAAGAGCCGCATCGAGTGGGACAAGAAGGGCGAGATCGTGCTCTTCGGCGAGGACGACTTTCGCCTCAAGGCTTTGCTCGATCTGCTGCAGGGCAAGCTGGTGCGCCGCGGCGTGTCGCTGCGCAACACCGAGATCGGCGCCGCCGAAGACGCCGCCGGCGGCATGCGGCGCCAGACGTTGACCCTGCGTCAGGGCGTCCCCACCGAAACCGCGAGAGAGATCGCGCAGCGCATCAAGCGGACCAAGCTCAAAGTCCAGGCGCACATCCAAGAGGATCAGGTGCGCGTCTCCGGCAAACAGCGCAATGACCTGCAGGCGGTGATCCAGATGGTACGCGAGTCCGAGGACCTGGACCTCGAGCTGCAGTTCGTCAACTTCCGCGACTGACTCCCCAGGCGCGGGAAGCCAAGCCCGATCCCCGCCGCGGAACGCGCTTGGGGGTTACGATGGGCGCGGATGGCGCAGCGCGGATCGGACCCCGAGTACTTCCAGGACGGCCCCCGGCTGGGCAACCAGTGGGACGGGGACGTCGTGCTGCGGCGAACGCTCGAGCGGCTGACTCCTCCCGAGCTCCACGCCGAGCTGGTGTCGGGACTGCCTGCGCTGGGGCAGCGAGCGGCGGGCGACATCGCTCGCCTGGGCGATCAGGCCGAGGCGCAGCCGCCACGGCTGGTCGCGTTCGACCCCTGGGGCCGGCGCATCGACTGTATCGAGGTCTCCCGGGGCTGGCGGCGCTTGCACGCGATCGCCGCCGAAGAGGGGTTGGTGGCGACCCCCTACGAGCGTGCACATGGCGCCTGGTCGCGCCTGCGGCAGCTCGCGGCGATCCATCTCTTCCACCCCTCTTCGGCCGTCGCCACCTGCCCGCTGGCGATGACCGACGGGGCGGCGAAGGTGCTGTCGGAGCACGCCGACGAGGGGGTGAGGGCCCGCATCCTGCCTCGTCTGACCAGCCGCGACCCGCGGACGTTCTGGACCTCGGGTCAGTGGATGACCGAGCGGGCGGGGGGCTCGGACGTTTCGCGCACCGGCACCGTCGCGTGTCCGGGCGAGCCCTTCCGGCTCCACGGAACCAAATGGTTCACCTCGGCCACCACCTCCGAGATCGCGCTGACGCTGGCGCGGGTCGAGGGGGATGCGGAGGGGAGTCGCGGGCTGTCGCTGTTCCTCATCGAGACGCGAGACGAGGATGGCGGGCTGCGCGGCATCCGTATCCTGCGCTTGAAGGACAAGCTCGGGACGCGCGCGCTGCCCACCGCCGAGCTCGAGCTCGACGGGGCTCCGGCCTCCCTGATAGGGGAGCGCGGCCGCGGCGTGGCGACCATCGCGTCGATGCTCAACATCACCCGGCTGTGGAACGCCGCCTGCGCCGTGGCCTCGATACGTCGCGGGCTGGCGCTGGCCGGAGACTACGCCCGGTGCCGCGAGGCCTTCGGCCGCGCCCTGAGCGAGCACCCGTTGCATGTCGCCACGCTCGCCGACCTGCAAGCCGAATACGAGGCCGCGTTCCAGCTCGTCGCGCGATGCTTCATGCTGCTCGGCCGCGAGGAGGCCGGCGAGGCGAGCGCCGAGGAGCGCTCGGCCCTGCGGCTGCTCACCCCGCTCGCCAAGCTGTGGACTGGCAAGCTGACGGTGGCGCACGCCAGCGAGATCCTGGAGTGCGTCGGCGGCGCCGGCTACATCGAGGACACCGGCCTGCCGCGGCTGCTGCGCGACGCCCAGGTGCTGCCGATCTGGGAGGGCACCACCAACGTCCTGTCGCTCGACGTGCTACGGGTGCTCGGGCGCGAGGAGAGCTTCGCGCAGCTGCGAGCCGACCTCGAGCGCCGGCTCGACGGAGTGCAGGACGAGGGCGCGTTGCGCGAGCCGGCGGTGGCGCTGGCGACGGTGCTGGGCGACCTCGGCCGCTGGCACGCGACGCACCGCGAGGAGAACGAGCGCCTCGAGGCGGGCGCCCGCGACTTCGCGCTGCGCCTGGCGCGCGCCGCGGCCGGCGTCCACCTCCTCGAACAGGCCGCGTGGGAGGCGGCGCGAGGCGACGGAGGCCGGGCCACGGCGGCGGCGGCGCGCTTCGTCCTGCGCGCGTTTCAGCGCCCCGGCTGCGAGCCGGCACCCGATCCCGGCGTCGATCGACTGCTCTTCGCGGCCACCGCTTCGTCGGTTGGCGACTGATGCGGTGAGGAGCGGGGTGGCGGGCTAGAGCCCGTAGCGTACGCCCGCCGTCACCGCCACCGGATCGAGGTCGAGATCTTGTCCCGGCATCTCGGATTCCAGGATCGTGTCCAGGTACCGTACGCTCGCCGTCAGACCCCATGCGCTCTGCGGCCGCAACGGCACATCCAGTCCGACCTTCACCCCGAATCCGATGTCGTCGTCGAAGACCCGCTTCGCACGCCCGCCGATCTCGGTGAGGAAGATCACGTCGTCGGGCTTGGTCTGGGCGACGAAGCCGCCGATCGAGACATCGACCCTGCGCTCCGGTGTCAGGTGCCAGTTCAGCCCCAGCAATACCGACTCGAGATCCATCGACTCGGTGTCGGCGAACGCCATCCCGGCGAGCTCCAAGCGGAAGGTCGTATCCATCTCGACCAGCAGGAGCCCGAGCTCGACCCCGATCCGCGGCTTCCACCGGTACTCCAGACCCAACGCGAAGCCGGTGGCATCTTCCGAAACCTCCTGTGTCTCCCGCTGTTGGGCGAGGGGCGGCCCCTGACTGACGGTGACCTCGTCACCGACCGGTGAGAGCCAGGCACCCGCGGCGGTGAGCGTCCAGCGCTCGTCCTTCTCCTGCCCCGAGATCGGCGTCAGCGGCAGAACCCCGGCGACGAACCCCACCGCGGCGATCCGGCGTGTGATCCTGAACACCGGTTCAGAGTACCGGAAGCGAGTCGCAGACCGGATCGACGTTGCACGCGACCAGCCACCCGACCTGGTCTTCCTCGAGATCGACCTCCAGAAACAGACCGACCCCGGGCGCGTAGTACTTGCGCTCTTCGGCCTCCGGCTCGAGTGAGTCGATGTCCTTCGTCACCAGACAGTCGTCGTTGCACAGCAGCTCCGCCAGTTGCTGGGGGACCAGGAAGTCGAGCTCGGGGTCGCTGCCGAAGCCGTAGTCGACAGACAGCACCTTCGCCGCGTCCTCGGCGTCGCCGAACGCCCACTCCGTGCGGAAGACATCGCCCACCTGAGGCGCGAACGGAATCAGCAGCCCCGCCTTGGCGCCGTCGCGGCCGGCCTTCCACGAGCCCTCGATCTCGACCAGCTCGGCCTCTTCCGGGTCGTCGCCGTCGAATAACTCGAACTCCCGCGAGATCTCGCCGCAGTAGTGGATGTCGCCGGCGATGGCATGGGCGAACCAGTCGTCCGTGTCCTCCGTCACTTGGCCCTCTTCGAGCTCGACGTCGTTGACGACGATGCAGGTGACGCCTTCGATCAGCTTCGTCTTGTCGAGCACTTCGACGATGGTGCTGGCCTCTCCGTCGCCCTCGACGTAGACCCAGCTGTTGCCGACCGCGAGGGGGAAGTACGGATTCGGATTGGTCAGGTCGTCGAAGTCGGTTTCGAAGTCGGCGGCGTCGAACGGCGGGTCGTACGGTGCCTCGCCCAGCGCGTCGCACAGCGCCCGGCGCGCGGCTCGCTGCTCCCGGCACAGCTCCCTGGCCTCGGCACGCTCACTCCTCGCCTCGTCGAGGCAGGTCGCCCGTTCGCCGGGATCCGACTCGTTGCGGCAGACGCCCTTCGCCTGCCAGAAGTCCTCCACGACTTCGAAATGGCAGGCGACGAACGCATCCGAAGCCGTATGCGAGCAGGTACCCTGGGCTCGTGCGGGCGCCGACACCGCGAGTCCCCCGGCGAGCGCCAGTGCCGCCAGCCCTCCGATCGGCGCCGCTCCAACGATTCTCGCCCACCGGTCGATGCTGTTCCCTGTGCGATTCCGAACCATGACGCGACCTCCTTTCGGGTTTTTCCTGCCCTCTTTGATGCGTCACGAGCCGAGTTCCTTCGCCGGCATCGCGTGTTTTGCCTCCAGGTCGCGATCGCGTCACGGTGACAAAGCCGGCGGGTCGGTCATCAGGACGTAGCCTTCGCGCGGCTCCGGATCGCGCGCCACCTCCATCAGCGGCAGCGGCTGGCGCAGACCGAGCAGGTCCTCTCGCTCGATGAAGAGCCACTGTCGGCCGGGCAGACGGGCGAAGCGATGCAGCGCCGTCTCGTTCGCGAGCGGTACGGCCAGGCGCCGGGTGTAGAACAGAAACGGCGCGTCGAGGCGGGGATAGGTGGCGTAGGGCTCGTCGTCCCGCGCCAGCTCCAGGTAGGTAGAAGCCAACGGCCGGGCCGACTTGACGCGATCGAACAGGGGCAGCACGAGGATCAGCAGAGCCATCCAGACGGCGGCCATGCCGGCGGCGAGCGCGCTGGCGACGGCGACGACCCGGCCTCGGCGCGCGAGGAGGAGCGCGAGCCCGGCGGTCGCGGCGGCGACGCCGGCGAGCACGGTGAGCGTCGGCGACAGCCAGCCGGGAAAGAGTGCAGCCTCCGGTCGCCGCTCCACTGTCCACGGTAGGGCGAGGGCGACCAGCGTCAGCGACCCGGTGAGCACGGCGAGCGGCCGGCTCAGCCATCGCCGTTGTCTGGACCGGCGCGCCGCCCAGGCGTCGAACGCGGCCCCGATGAGCAACGCCAGCGCCGGATACATGGGGAGGATGTAGACGGTCCGCTTGCCCGGCGACAGGCTGAAGAAGACCAGGGTCACGGCCGCCCAACAGAGAAGGAACCGCAGGAAGCGCCCTTCGGGGCCGCGCAGCCGTCGCCACGCCGCGACGATGGCACCGGGCAGCAGGAACGACCAGGGAAAGAAATCCAGCGGCAGGACGCCGAGGAAGTACCACCAGGGTCGGTGGTGCCCCCAGGGATCCGCGTAGCGGGTCACGTTCTGCTTCCAGACCAGGGTCACCAGGTAGTCGCCGCCGGCGCGCGCCGCGGCGGGCAGCAGCCAGGCGGCGACCACCGCCGCCCAGACGACCAGACCCCATCCGAGGTGCAGGCGACGCCAACCCTCGCGGTCCCGCTCCCAGGCGTAGAGGGCGAGGATCGCGAGCAGCGGCGGCAAGAACCCCGCCGGCCCCTTGGCCAACGTTGCCAGCCCGGAGACGGCGAAGAAGAGCAGCGCCCAGCGGCCGTCGCGGGTGAGCTCTCCGCGCCACCAACAGACCACCGCCAGGGTCACCACGAAGACGAGGAGCATGTCGATCTGGCCAACCCGGGCCTGCCAGAAGAACTTCACCCCGGTGCCCAGAACCAGGAAGGCGATCCAGGCGGCACGCCGACCGAGCTCCTGGCGACCGAGAAGGAAAGTGAGCAAGAGCGCGCCCACCGCCGCCAGCGCCGACGGCAGGCGCGCGGCGACCTCGTCGAGCCCGCCTGTCAGCTTCGCCGCCGCCGCCATGGACCAGAAGAGCAACGGGGGTTTCTGTTGATAGACGGCGCCGTTCAGGTGGGGCACGAGGTAGTCGCCGGAGGTCAGCATCTCGCGCGTGACCTCCGCGTAGCGCGGCTCGTCGGGGTTCCACAGGTCGCGCGCGCCGAGTCCGGGCAGGAACAGAGCCGCACCGAGCAGCACGATCCCGACCGGGTCCCAGCGCGAGGGCCAGCGCAGTCTGGTCACGAAGCCGAGCGCTCAGGTCCCCGCGAACGCCTGATGAAGTAGAGATTGCGCGTGTAGATGAAGAAGCCTGTGAGCTGGCCGACGACGAAGACCGGATCGTGGCGGTGGAGCGCGTAGGCCAGCAGCAGGGCCGAGCCCGCGATGCTCAAGTACCAGAAAGCGATCGGGATAACGCTCTGTCGGCGTCGCTCGGAAGCGATCCATTGGACGAAGAAGCGGCTGCCGAAGAGGGCCTGTCCGATGAATCCAGTGACCAGCCAGAGGGTCGGGATGTCCACGCGGGCGTCTCCTTGTCGCCGAGCGCGTGCGCGAGGCCCTCAGGGGCAACGTCGCCGCGGCCCGGCGCGAAGCGACCGGCCAGGCGCTCGCGCGAAGCGCCCAGAGGCGCCGTCGTCGCGGCCCGGCGGCAAGCGAGGGGCCGGATCCAGCGCTGCTGCATCCAGCGCACGGCCATGAGGTCGGCGATGCCGCGCCACAGGCGGTTGTGCACGCCGTACTTGGCACACCCATGCAGGCGGGGCCGGTGGCGCACCGGGATCTCCAGGACGCGGCCGCCGTAGAGCTGGATCAGGGCGGGGAGGAAGCGATGCATGCCGTGGAAGCGGGGCAGCTCCACGAGGATCTCGCGGCGGTACGCCTTGAGCGAGCAGCCGACGTCGGTGATGCCGTCCCGCAGCACCCGGCGGCGGACCGCGTTGGCGACGCGCGAGGAGAGGCGACGCAGCCGGGTGTCGTGGCGTTCCGTGCGCACGCCGGACACGGCGTCGATGTCGGCCGATGTCAGCGTCCACACCAGCTTCGGGATGTCCGCCGGATCGTTCTGCAGATCGGCGTCCAAGGTGACGACGATCGCGCCGCGGGCGCGGTCGAACCCGACGGCTAGGGCAGCGCTCTGGCCGCTGTTGCGCTCCAGGCGCACCGCGCGAATCCGCGGATCCTGTCGCGCCAGCCGCGCGAGGACCGCCGGCGTGGCGTCGCGCGACCCGTCGTCGACCACCAGCGTCTCGTAGCTCCACGGCGATCCCCGCAAGGCGTCGTGGATCTCGGCCGCCAGCGTGGGCAGACTCTCCGCCTCGTCGTAGGCGGGAATCACCAAACTTAGGTCGGGTTCTGCGGGATGGATGCGCGTCATGGGTCGAATCAAAGGTGCACGGGAGGCACCGGTTCCCGGGTCCCTTGCCCTTGGATGCGCGGGAAGAAGAAATCCTTCGCCGGCGGGGCACCCGGCGAGCTCAGAATCGGCGCAGTACCGTCAGCAGGATGCCGCGGACGGAGTAGTCGTCGATCGTGCCGGTGGCACCGGAGACACGATCCACCATCTGCCAATCGGCGAAACGCCGTTCCGCTCGCACTTGCGCCTCGACGCCCCACTTGTTGCCGAGCCACCGCCGCCCGCCGACGCCGGCGAGAGCCAGCAGCTCGGTGCCCGCGTCGGTCGAGATATCGAAGGTGCCGCCGTCGATCAGAGGGCCCGAGACGTCATCGACGTCGACGGAGTTGATCCCGACTCCGGCGGACACGAACCACTCCCATCGGCCGGCGGGTCGGCCGAATGCTCGCTCGAGCGACCCTGTCAGGGCGGTCGACGTGCCGACGGCGTCGATCACCTCGGGGCTGGTGAGACCCACCAGATCGGGCGCCCGCTCGACGTCGAACTCGGCGGAGTGATCGATGCTGAGTCCCACGGCCCAACGGCTGCTCAGGCGATAGTGCCCGACGAGCCCGGCTCCCAGGATGTCGTTGCTCGGCTTGCCCGTGCCGCCGACGATGTTGGCGCGCACCCCGAGGTCGATTCGAGGATCGCCCTCGGCGGCGACCGCGACACCGCCCGCGGCAAGATTGAGGCCGGCGCCGAGGAGAGCGGCGACGGGTATGGCTACTTTGTACATGGCATCACTCCATATCTGCGAAATCTTCGAGGGGCCTGCTATCCTGTTCGACGTACCGGCGGACGAAATCCTTCGAACGCGGCGAAGATGCACCGATCCACCCATTTCTGGGGTCTTCTCGTGGTTGCCTGCGTCGGTTTGGCGCCAAGAACGGTGAGCGCGGTCGCGGCTCCCCTCACCCCTCTGTCGGGAACGCGCTACGCCGGAAGGCCGCTCGCCGAGGCGCTGCTCGATCTGCGGCGGCAAGGTCTGAAGATCGTCTTCACCAGCGAGCTCGTGCGGCCGGGGACGGCCGTCACAGAAGAGCCGACGGCGACGGAGCCGCGTCGGGTTCTCGACCAGCTGTTGGCCCCGCACGGCCTGCTGGCGCGGGACGGTCCGAACGGCGTCGTGGTGGTCGTGCCGGGCAATGCGAACACAGACGACGTGCGACGATCCTTGCCGACCGTTCACGAGGAGATGGTCGTCACGCCCAGCCGCATCTCTTTGCTGCGCGAAGAGCCCGTGGCGTTCTTCGAGTTCAGCCGCGAGGAGATCCTGACGTTGCCGCGTCTAGGCGACGATCTCTTCCGCTCCCTGACCCTGCTGCCGGGGGTCACCGCGAACGACTTCAGTGCCCAGTTCCACGTCCGCGGCGGGCGGCGGGACGAAACCCAGGTCCTGCTCGACGGCCAGGAGCTCTACGAGCCATTTCACCTGCCGGACTTCGACAATGCCCTCAGCGTCGTCGCGGCGGAGACGTTGAGCGAGGCAGACCTGATGACCGGGGGGTTCTCGGCCGAGTACGGCGACCGCATGAGCGGCGTTCTGGACATGACCACGGTGACGCCGAGCGCGGGGCCACGATTTCGCCTCGGCGTGGGCGTGCCGGGCGGCCGCGCGGGGGCGAGCGGGGCGCTCCGCGACGACCGCGGTGCCTGGATCGTCGAGGCGAGGCGTGGATCGACCGACTTCGTCGGCCGGCTCCTCGACGCCGAGGACCCCAGCTACTGGGACGCCTTCGGCAAGCTGGACTACCGGCTCGATGCGGCGAACAGCCTGCGGATCAACGTCTTGCACTCGGGAGATCGCCTCGCCTTCGAGGAGGCGGACGAGGGGGAGGAGGAGCGACTGCGCACCGCCTACGACAGCTCGTACGGCTGGTTGACCCATCAGGCGGTGCTCAGCGACCGTCTCTACCTGGAATCCGCGGGTTCCTGGGCCCGTATCCGTCAGCGACGCAACGGCGCCGAGAACGAGGACGAGGTCGACTTCTCGGTCCTCGACGACCGCGACACGGAGGTCCTGGGGGCGCGCCAGGACTGGCGTCTCGCCGCCACCGAACGGCACGCGCTCGAGTGGGGATGGCAGCTACGACGCTTCGACACCCAGTATCACTACGCCGGGACAGCGCGTTTCCACACACCCCTGGCACAGATCCGTGGCGTCACCGGCGAAACCCGGACGCTCTTCGAGGGTCGTTTCGAAGAGGTCCATCAGAGCGCCTATCTCGCCGACCGCATGCGCCTGCTCGAGCCCCTGACCGTGGAGCTCAGCGCGCGGTATGACCGCTATTCACAGACCGACGAGGAGCTGGTGAGCCCGCGGCTCAACCTCGCCTACGCGGTTTCCGACCGCGGCGTGGTGCGCGTCGCGTGGGGTCGCTTCGGCCAGAGCCAGCGGCCCTACGAGATGCAGGTGGAGGACGGCGAGACCGGCTTTCACCGGGTCGAAGAATCGGAGCATCGCGTCCTCGGCTTCGAGACGATTCTCGGCGGCGGCTTCGCCTCCCCGGGGTTGGCGCTGCGGGCCGAGATCTACCAGCGTGAGGTCCTCAACCCGCGGCCGCGATACGAGAATCTCTTCGAGCCGATCAACTTCTTTCCGGAAGCCGCGCCCGACCGGGTGCTGATCGCCCCGCTGCGCAGCGTCGCCGAGGGGGTCGAGCTCTTCCTGCGCGGGCACCTGGGACCGAAGGTGACCTGGTGGGCCAATTACGCCTACGCCACCACCGAGGACGAGATCGACGGTCGGTGGGTCCCGCGCCTGTTCGATCAGAAGCACAGTCTGAATCTCGACCTCGACTGGGAGCTGGGGCGGAGCTGGCGCCTTAATCTGGGGTGGAGGATCCACACCGGCTGGCCGACGACGCCGCTGACGCTGGGGCGGGTTGAGGACGAGGAGGGCAAGCTCGCGTGGGTGCCGGTTCTCGGTCCCCTCAACGGCGATCGCCTGCCGACCTACCACCGCCTCGATCTGCGGGCCAGCCGTAGCTGGCGCTGGAGGGAGCTCGGCCTGGAGCTCTTCGTCGAAATCCAGAACGCGTATGACCGGCAAAACACCGGCGGCTTCGAGTTCGACGTCGATCCGGTCGCGGGCACGCTGGCGCGAGAGGTCGAGGCATGGCCGGGCGTCGTGCCCGCGTTCGGCCTCAGTCTCGAGTTCTAAACACCGTCAGCGTCCCCTCTTTGAGACGGGAATCGAACCGGCTGCCGGGCAGCACGACGCGCACCGCCTGATCCGGTGTCAGCCCCTCGATGGTCCCCTGCAGGCGGATCTCCGCGGCAGCGCGGGCCGCTTCCGCGTCGGCGTAGCGCAGCTTCCAGCCGGTCTCGCGGCCGGCCCATTCGAGGAACGAGGCGAGCGTCCGGCCCTCGATGTCGATGCCAGGGGCCGCGGCCACCGTCCACTCCCAGGCGGGGCCGTATCGTGCGACTTCGTGAAGGCTGACGGTTCTGTCGCCGTGCATCCGCAGCTCCTGACCTCCGATGACCGTGTGGGACTCGCCGCCCGAGGCGATCGCGACCCCGCCCTCTCGCACCCGCACCCGCAGCGCGACGTCTTCGTCGTCCGCCACCCGAACCTCGAACTGGGTTCCCATGTCGCGCACGCTCCCCCAGGCGGTGGCGATCTCCAGCCCTTCTCGGCCGGGGGGCGTCGAGACGCCCGAATCGGCGTAGAGCGTCCCGGCATCGAGCGCCAGCCGGCGGCGCGACACCAGCCGCACGCGGGTGCCCGAGTCCAGCCGCACCGATTCACCGTCCGCCAGCGTCAGCGCCACGATGCCAGGTGCTTGCCCCGCGTCGGTGGTTAGCGTCGTGTCGGCGACGAGGACGTCGCCTACCGTCAGGTCCCGGCGTCCATCGGGCTCCCCATCCGGTAGCCCCAGCGCCCGGACGTTCCCCTCGAGCAGCTCGACGACGGCGATCGGCACGGGCTCGACGGGAAGCGTTCGATCTCTCCACCACCACCCGACACCGAGCGCCACCAGCAGGCCGGCGGCCGCCAGGGCCGATGCCAGACGTCGCACGGAGATCGCGGGTTTCTGCCGCGCGACGACGAGCTCCTGCCATTCGGCTCGCGCCGCGGCCCGGATCCTCGCCAGATCCCGCTCCGGAACCCGGGGTCGGGGGCCGGCGGTGGCGAGTAGGTCTCGGATCTCCTCGTCGTCCATCGGCCTCGGCGGACGGTTGTCTCGACGGTCGTTCTTCACCACGGCCTCACCTCTGTGTCCTCATCTCGGCGACGGCGCTCTCCGCGCTCGTGGCCAGGCCTTCGTAGCCGTCCCGGAAGGCGTTTCGGGCGCGCGTCAACAGGGATTCCGCCGCCTTCGGACCCACACGCAGGCGAGCGGCGATCTCCTTGACCGACAGACGATCCACGTACTTCCACTGCAGCACCTTGCTGTAGTGGGGAGGCAACGCGTCGAGAGCGACGTGCACCAGCTCACCCCTCTCCTTGCGCAGCAGGGCCTGTTCGGGGCCGTCCGGAACCGTTCCCGGGTTCAGCGGGCTCTCTGTGGCGCCGAGCTCTTCCGTCAGCTCGACCTCGCGCCCGGTGCGACCCGGGCGTCGACCGGCACTCCGGAAGTGCGCGGCGATCTCGTTGCGGCAACAGGCGCATAGCCACGTGGTCAAGGCCGCTTCACCACGAAAGGTCGGGAGCTTGGCGATCGCCTTGCACACGGTCTCCTGGACGATGTCGCGCGTCAGCTCGCGATCCGCGAGACGGCGCTGGGCGAAACGGTAGAGCGGTGGGATGTAGTCGTCTGCGAACTCCTCGAACGCCGACTCGTCTCCGGCGATCATGCGTTTCGCCAGGTACAGCTCGGCCCGCCTCGGATCTCCTCGCCCTTGCACACTGCGTCTCATCGGCTTGCCGCTGCG
>JBOGJI010000218.1:0-2444 GCA_050747865.1 Thermoanaerobaculia bacterium | reverse complement strand
ACCATGACGACCAAGCAACTCCGCCACTTCCTGCTCATCTACGACGTCGAGCACAGGAAGCTCGATGTTCGGGACCTTGGTGAGGACGCGCAGACGGCTGCCGCAGAGTACTCCCGGGTAGAGGAGGAACTGGAGGGCCCCGGAAAGTTCGAGGTCGTCCTAATCGGTGCCGACTCGCTCGAGACGATCAAGACTACGCACGCGCACTACTTCGAGGGAGAGGCGAACGGCTCGCCTCTTCGCTCACGCCTCACCGAGCCCGCCGGCCTCGCCTAAGGGTCTGTCCAAGAAGGCAGTCTGAGTCCCGCCGCGCGGCTCAGTTGAGCGAGATCGCGTAGTCCCAGGCGCAGGGAGTGGCGGCGAGGAGTTCGGCGAGCCAGCCGCTGGGATCCGCGGCGGCTGTCGGAGGCTGCGTCTGCGCGATCGGGGGGGCGGCTGCGACTCCGGGCTGCGCCTGCTGGGCGTGGTCGGCGAGCCGCTTACAGTTGACCGCCGTGCAGTTGAGTTAGAGGTCGAATCACAATGACGGGATTGGGTGAGGTCCTGGCCGCGCTGGCCGGTTGATCAGGTCGTAGGGTGCACGTGTGAACACGTTGGTCGCCCGTGCCGCACCGCCGGGCTCCACGATCGGCGTTGTCACGCCGGGGAGCCCGCCGGAGACGCGCGCCGAGGTCGAGCGTGGCATCGCCTGGTGGGAGTCGAAGGGCTACGGCGTCAAGCTCATGCCCGGAGCGCTTGAGCAGGACGGGTGGCACGCCGGCAGCCCGCAGGTGCGGGCCAACGACCTGCAGGCGGCGTTCGTCGACCCAGAGATCGACGCGATCCAGACCATGCGCGGCGGCTACGGCTCCGCGCAGGTGATCCCGCTGCTCGACTTCGACGCAATCGCGCGGACACCGAAGGCATTCGTCGGACTCTCCGACATCACGGCGCTACACGCGGCGCTTCTCGTTCGCGCAGGATTAGCGACGTTCTACGGGCCGAGCCTGACGATGTTCGGCAACCCTTCACCTTCGCCATTCACAGCCGATCGGTTCCTACAGGTGCTTGCGGGCGAGACGACCGGCCCGGTGCCGGAGGACCGTGACCATCTGACGGTGATCTCGATCGCCGGCGGCAGGGCGAGCGGTCGGCTGGTCGGCGGCTGTCTCGTCGACTTCATCTACACGATCGGCACCCCCTGGGAGCCCGACACCGACGGCGCGATCTTCTTCTTCGAAGAGTGCAACAGCGCTCCGATTCAGATTGACCGGGCCTTGCTCTACCTCGAGCAGGTCGGCAAGCTCGAAGGCGTGCGCGGCATCGCCGTCGGAGAGCTGGCGGGCTGTGAGTGGCACGAGCACACCTCCGCGCCGCGGTCGAAGACGCTCGAGAACGTGCTCGAGGACCGCCTCGGCGGGCTCGGTATCCCGGTGCTTTACGGGCTGCCCTTGGGACACGGCGCGAGCCTCGCGACGCTTCCGCTCGGTGTCGAAGCGACGGTCGACGCGGACGCGCTGACGCTCACGATCGACGAGCCCGCACTTCTAGCTCCATGACACTCTGATCACGAACACCGGCGGAGTCTCCGGAAGCAGACGAGGCAGCAGCCGAGCGCGAGGAAAGCTTCGTGGATCTCGTGGCGGCGGTCGTATCGGACGAGCAGCCGCTTGAAGTGATGGAGCCAGGCGAAGGTGCGCTCGACGACCCAGCGGGCGCGGCCGAGGCCGGAGCCGTGCTCGGTCTGTCGACGTGCGATCTCGGGCTTGATCCGGCGACGCCGTAGCTCGCGCCGGAACTTATTGTGGTCGTAACCGCGGTCGGCAGTGACGCGCTCAGGGCGCTGACGCGGTCGGCCGACGCGGCCACGCACCGGCGGGATCCGCTCGACGAGCGGGATCAGCTGGGTGACGTCATGGCGGTTGCCGCCGGTGACCGTCCAGGAAAGTGGGATGCCCGTGGCGTCAACCAGGAGATGGTGCTTGGAGCCGCTTCTGGCTCTATCAACCGGGCTCGGGCCCGTTTCGGAGCCCCCTTTTTCGCCTGCACGTGACTGGAGTCGGCAACTGCCCGCGACCATTCGATCTCGCCGGCCGCCCGCAGCTCGGCGAGCAAGAGAGCATGCAGCCGTTCCCACACACCCGCCCGCTGCCACTCGTCCAAGCGGCGATAGCAGGTCGACCCGCCGCCGAAGCCGAGCTCGAGCGGCAGATGCCGCCACGCGATCCCCGTGTGCAACACGAACAAGATCCCCTGCAACGCCTGCCGATTAGGCAGCCGCCTACGACCTGGATAGCGAAACCGGCGCTCCACCCTCGGCAGCAATGAAGGACCCTGGGTTTTCTGGAGGCTCCCGAACCAGGCGTCGTCCTGGGGGAAGGAGATGCTCCGGTCATGACAACCCCGAGGAAGTACCCAGTCGAGTTGCGCGAGCGGGCCGTGCGGCTCTATTTCGAGTCGGGCGG
>JBOGJI010000217.1:0-1873 GCA_050747865.1 Thermoanaerobaculia bacterium | reverse complement strand
GACCACCACCAGAGCGGGGGAGCGCTCCGCCAGAAGGGCCTCGATCGGCTCGATCCACGCGCGATTGCGGGCGGCCAGGAAGCGTTCATGCATATCGCGGTGATCCCCGAAGCTCTCGAGGACGAGCCCCATCCGGCTCCCTGTATCCAGTGCGCATCGTCACCTCCCTGACGGGATGAAGCGGCCCAAGTCTACACAACAAGCCCAACGCACGCTCGCCAAGCACGCTTGGTGTCACGACCGGAGGAGCGTGTCCAACGCCAGGCGGCCGTCCTCCGCTGCCTCGAGGCCGACCCACGCCGGGTGTTCGGAATCGAGCAACTCAGTGCGACGCCTCAGCCACGACCGCTCGCGGCCCCGCAACTCATTCGAGACCGCACGGGGATCGTTCAGGAGGGTTAGCAGGAAGGCCAGATCCCGGCGCTGGTCCTCTGCACGGTCGCTCACCGAAAACAGCCCGCGCCTTGATGAGAATCGCACCGAGCAGGTTCGGACGGGGGATTGCGACCGTCTCCCCACCGAGTCGCACCTCCGTGCGCTCGCTCCGCCGCAACGCTTGGCTCCCACCGGGACACCGGATCGTGCGGCATGGCGGCACGGTGGTCAGATCGCTCCGCTTGCCGAGCCCATCGGGTGCGAGCACGTCGAGGGTTGCCTTGCCACGCCGAAAGCGATGGGCGACGCCAAACGGGTCCGGATCAGATAGCTCGAAACCGGCGCCGACGAGGTCCGACGACACCTCACGGATTCCGCTGGCGACGAGTCGGACATCGACCAGTACGTCGGCATCGGCTGTGAGGCGTGGCAACAATCGCCCCCGTTCGAGGCCATGGAGGACGACCATCTGAGCGCCAATCAGCGTCCAGCCGTCAGGACGGTGCCGCGCCAGATCGATCACCGCCTGCCACGTTTCACGCGCAGCCTCGCTTTCGGGGAGAAGGTCGATCATGGTGCGGGAAGCCGCCGGAACAGCTCACGGCCGGCGTGCCGGCTGCGCTCGTCTTGAGCCTCGAGAAGATCGATGGCGACCGCGGCGGCAGGCGCAACGCGCGCTCCTTCGTGGAAGGGCCAGAACGCGCCTACCGAGCGCAGGAAGACGTTCGCGCCTTCACTAGAGGCGAAGGCGAAGTCCCTGGCGAGCGCTTCGAGTCCCTCGACGGAGACATAGGCTTCCACGACGCCGGGCGCGTCGAGATCCAGCCCATACTCGCCAGCCGCGCTGGCGCCGGATGGGATCAACAACTCGCTCGCACGAAGCCGTCTCAGGTCTCCCGGATGAGCGCGGAGGGGGTGAAGGTAGGCGCGCCTGCGCGTGCTAGCCACCAGGTGCGTGGGTGAGCGCGATCGCAAGTGATGGCGCAGGTCAGACCGATCCCGCGACTCGACCCACGCCGGCCGCTCGCCGCTGAGCAGGAAGAGCAGAGCCCACGCCCGCCGCGGGCTCAACGGCCTGCCCGCGCCCGGCCGCAGCCCCTGGTAGCGTCTCACGTCTGCCGCGTCGACCAGCCACTGCCGGCCGACCCTTTCCGCGCGTAGCTCGCCGCGCTCGATCAGCGCCCGAAGTCGTCGCGGCGACACCTTTAGGTGCGAGGCCGCCTCCGAGACTGGGATGTGCCCCGACAGCTTCATCCCGGAATCGTACCATGTTCGGAACCGATACGGTATTCATTCCTTTGAGGGAACGAGGGATAGGGCATTGCTTTCTCGCTGCGGGCGTGGATAGCTCTTGGCGGCGAGCGCTGGGAGTCCGCGAGAGGGGTGTTGCGGGTCAACCGGGGCCGGGTCCAGGCCAAACTCGGGTGCGAGCGGCGCTCGCCTGATCAGCGACAATTACTTTGGCCGGTTGGCGACAATTATTCTGGCCGGTCGTGAG
>JBOGJI010000216.1:0-4880 GCA_050747865.1 Thermoanaerobaculia bacterium | reverse complement strand
TCCAGCTCAGCCTCTTTCAACGACGGCCGCTCCATGAACTCCTACAAGAGCAACTCCCACCGCCCGAACCGCCTGAACATCAGGCGCGCCTGGTGTTCTCTTGAGAGTTTGTGGGACAGCAGTGGGTTCGGAGCTACCCTAACCGAGCGCGCGGCGCTTGCGCTTCTCCAAAACTGATCGGTCTCGCCCAAGCCATGGTGAAGCACGTCGGCACAGACCTCATTTCGGCGCGCTTCCGGTACACGGTCGGGCTCTCGCCGACGATGTGGCGAAACGTCCGGCTGAATGTGCCCAGGCTATTGAAGCCGACCTCGAAGCAGATCTCGGTCACGCTGCGCCCCGTCTGACAGAGCAGGAACATCGCCCGCTCCACGCGTCGACGCTGCAGGTAGCGGTGCGGCGTCTCGCCGAAGGTCGCCCGGAACGTGCGGATGAAATGCCCTTCCGACGCGCACGCGACGCGGGCGAGAGCGGGGATATCGAGCGGCTCGGCGTAGGCCCGGTCCATCGCGTCTCGTGCGCGCAGCATCCGGCGATTCCGCTCCTCCACGGTCCGGCTCATCGAGGTCCCCTGGCCCAGTCTCTCATTCCGCCTGGACCGAGTTTCGGCATCGGTATCTCCTTATGTGATTAGACATCAGTCATCGGCGTGTGGGCTACCCGGCGTTCCACGGCGCGGAGGTGCCGAGAGCGACGGCCAGCAGGGCCACCAGCCCGCGCCCGGCAGTGCCGTCTTCGTCCAGTGCGGGGTTGTAGATCGTGACCTCGAGTCCGACCGCACGGCCGCTCGCCAGCGCTTGCGTCAGCACCGTGGTCAGCTCGTCTCCCTCGAGGCCGTCTGGGAGGCGGTAATCGACCGCCGGCATGAAACGATCGCTCAGGCAGTCGGCGTCCAGGTGGATGAAGAAGCCATCGAGTGCCGGGTGGGCGACGCGCTCGATCGCCGTGGTGGCGGCCCGAGCGGCGCCCAGGCGCCGCACCATGGGTAGGTCGAGCGCCAGCAGCTCCGCGGGCAGCGGCTGGCTACCGTAGCTGCGCTGTTCGTCCGCGTCACGAAATCCGAACGCCGTGACATCCTCCGGTTGCACGAGGGGGCCGCCCACGTCCAGGGTGGCGAGCGGCGGGGGCCCGTAGCCCGTCGCCAGCGCGAGGTCCATCGACGCGACTTCGCCGCTAGGGTTGGCCTCGGGCTGATAGAAGTCCGCATGCCCATCGATGAACAGCAGGCCGAAGCGCCCGCGGCGCCTGAGCGCCAGCATCGGCCCGAGCAGGATCGAGCAGTCGCCACCCAGCACGAGGGGAAACTCGCCGCGGTCGAGCACGGAAGCAAACGCACTCGCAAGACGCCGGCTCCATCCGGCAATCGCCTGCACGTTCAGCATGCCGGAGTCGGGGTCCCGCTCGTCGCGGTACGGCGGCGGCTCCACACGCCCCGCACGCCGCGCCCGGAGGCGATCTGCCAGCCCGTGACCCAGGAGCGCTTCCGCCAAGCGGTCCACGCCAGTGGGTTTGAGCCCAAGGACCGACGGCGCTTCGATGATTGCGTAGCGTCGCTGCATCATACGCCTGTGTCAGGAGGCCGAGTCGAGCCACTCCTCGCATGTCGGTCTCGCATGTCGGGCCGGCGAGCGTCGCGTCCGGGCTCGGGAGCAGGCCGTCGGTGACGGGGTCTCCGTAGCGCCCTAGTTCCGTTGCCGCTCGATCTCGGTGCGGAGTCGCTCCTCGTGCGCTCGCAGCTCGGGCGTGAACTCTTCACCGAAGTCTGCGGCCTCGAACACCGGCCGGATCTCGAGCACTGCCTCCTCGCCCGGCATCGGATCGGGGCAGCGCTTGCCCTTCGAGCTCGGGTGGACCCCCTCACCCGTGAGCATCACGCCCGCCCTCACCAGCTCTTCGTTGAACTTCCCCATGTCGGCGAGGAGCTGGTCGCTAGGCATCACACCTGCCTCGGAGTTTTTTGTCGCCTTCACGATCACCATGACTCGCATTGTCCTTCTCCCTTCTCTTGTAGAAATGACTGTCCACGTTTCACTGCTTGTCAGCGCCTCGCCTCCCCCGCCCTCCGTCTCACTGGTGTCTGGCGAACGCGATGACGAACGACGCCAGGGCGCCAATGCCCGCAACCGTGCGCACGTGGTTCCAAGCCGTCCATCGCCGCACGTAGTCGCTCCAGACGCGTGCCGCCTCCGTACCGTCCGGATCGACTGCGGCCAGCGCATTGTTCATCGGCACGTTGAAGACGACGGTCACGACGATGATGCCCACCAGGTAGAGGAGAGAGCCCACCAGGAGCGCGACCGTGCCGCCCTCGCCCCAGCGGACGAGCGCGGCGATGCCGAGAACGATGCTCAGCAACGCCGTTCCGAAGAAGACGAGGAAGAAAACGGGATTCTGAATCACGACATTGATCGACTGCATGGCGGCAATGCCGCTCGCCCGAGGAATCCGGCCGAGGGCGTTCATGATCGACATCGAAAAGACGAAGAACAGCCCCGCCATCAGGCCGGAGCCCAGCGCAGCCGCAAGAATCAGAGCGGACATGATTTGGTGCCTCCTCTTCAATGTGTTCGCGCTTCTGCATGGTGACGGTGGTGGCGGCCTGCCTTCACGACGCGGCCTCCGCGGTGGATGCCGCACGGGAGCCGGCGCCGCGAAGCACGAGGGCGGTCACGACGGCGGCCACGACCACCAGCGCGGCGCTCACCGTGGCGGTGAGAACGACCGCTTCGGTGAACGCCTCGCGAGCCACCGCGAGCAGCGCCGCGCCCGTCCTGTCTGGCAGATTCGCGGCCGCGGCGGCGGCCCCTCCAAGCGTGTCGCGGGCCGCATCCGCAGCTGTGGACGGAACGCCCATCGGGACCATTCCAGCCATCAGGTTGCGATAGACCGCGGTGACGAGGCTGCCCAGGATCGCGATGCCCAGCGCGCCACCGAATTCAGCACTGGTTTCCGACAGCGCCGATGCCATGCCGGCCCGCTCCGCCGGCGCGGTCCCCACGATCAGATCGGTGGCCATCGTGAACACGGGTGAGAGCCCGAGCGAGAGAATGACGTAACCGGTGACGACGATCGCCGGCCCGTCCGCACGCCCGATCTGCGTCAGCACCATGAAACCGACGGCCGCCACCGCGAAACCGCATGCCATGACGCTGGTTGGGCGCATCCTGCGTGCAAGCACAGGCGCCAGCATCGATCCAACGATGAATGCCAGGCCTGAGGGTGCGGTCCAGAGTCCCGCCTGGAGCGGGCTCATACCGAGCACTAGCTGCAGGTGTTGCGCGATGAAGAGGAATGTTCCGAACGCCACGAAGAAGCCGACGATGTTGACGAGGAGCGATGCCGAGAACGCGACCGACCTGAACAGCGACAGGTCGATCAGCGGATCTGGCAGCACGCGCTGCCGCCGCACGAACACCACGCCGATGGCGCCTCCGAGAACCATCGCCGCCACGGGGAGCAACACCTGCTCTCCCTCGGCGATGCGCTTGATCCCGTAGATCACCGCGAGGACAGCCGCGAGGGACAGCGCGGCGCTGATCGGATCCAGGCGGCCGGGGTCCGGATCCCGGTATTCCGGCAGGAGCCGCGGTCCCAAAGCCAGCAGCAGCAGCATGACAGGCACGTTCACGAGAAACACAGAGCCCCACCAAAAGTGTTCGAGCAGTAGGCCGCCGAGCAGCGGACCGAGCGCGCCCCCGGCGGAGAAGCTGGCGATCCACACGCCGACGGCGAACGTGCGCTCGTGTGCGTCGTGGAACATGTTGCGGATCAATGACAGCGTCGACGGCGCGAGCGTTGCGGATGCCACTCCCAGGATCGCACGCGCCGCGATCAGCATCGGCGCGGTAAAGGAGAACGCGGCCAGAATGGAGGCCGCTCCGAACGCCACGGCGCCGATCAGCAGCAGCCGGCGGCGACCGATCCGGTCGCCCAATGTTCCCATCGTGACCAAGGACCCGGCGACCAGGAAGCCGTAGATGTCCACGATCCACAGCAGCTGGGCGCCGCTGGGCTCCAGGTCCGCGCTGAGATGCGGCACCGCGAGGTTCAGCACGGTAAGATCCATGGAATAGAGCAGGCACGGTAGGGCGAGCACGGCGAGGCCGATCCATTCCCGGCGTGTCGCCTTTGGCGCGTCCAGTGTTTCCGTGGTGCCTCGATCGTTCACCGTCGGTCGGCTCCGTCCTCTAGTCGCTCCAGATCCCCGCGGCCGCGGCCTCGCGGGCGTAGACCGAGAAGTCCCGCGGCGGCCTGCCGAGCGCGCGCTGGACGCCGTCGGTCACCTGGGCGTTGCGGCCGTCCAGCACGGTGGTGAACAGGTAGTCGAGGAGCCACACGAAGTCCGCCGGCACCCCCTTCTCCTTCAACGCCGACGCGTAGGCGTCCGGGGAGACCTGGACGTAGTGGATCTTCCGGCCGGTTGCCCGGGAAATCTCCTCCACAGCCTCCGCGAAGGTCAGCAGCCGGGGGCCGGTCAGCTCGTAGAGCTTGCCGACATGCCCCTCCTCGGTCAGCGCCGCGACCGCGGCGTCGGCAATGTCCTCGACGTCGACGAACGGCTCACCCACCTCGCCGGCCGGGAGCACGACCTCGCCGCCGAGCACGGCATCCCGCAGATAGCCTTCGCTGAAGTTCTGGCAGAACCAGCTGCAGCGCAGGATCGTCCACTCGGCGCTCGCGCCCTGGACCACCTGCTCCGCGCGCTGCGCCGCCTCCTCGCCCCGGCCCGAAAGCAGCACCAGCCGCCGCACCCCGAGCTCGACGGCCAGCGCGGTGAACAGGCAGACCTTCTCCACCGCCCCCGGGACCGCGAGATCCGGGTTGTAGGTGAGATAGACGCTGCCGACGCCGCACAGCGCCGGTCCCCATGTGAGCTGGTC
>JBOGJI010000215.1:0-8638 GCA_050747865.1 Thermoanaerobaculia bacterium | reverse complement strand
CAGAAAAGGTGTCAGTTGAATTTGGCGGTGAGGAAGCCGCCGGCGGGAGTCGGGGTGTCGGTGAGAGGGGAGCGGGGCGGTGATGGCACGGTGTCGAGGCCTTTGCCGGTCATGGAGCATCGTAGTGCGAGGCAGTTTCGCGTGTCGGCAGGCGTTTCGCGGCTCGGTAGACACAGCGGTGTCGTGCCGAGAGTCGGTGTCGAGGTGTACGGGCTGGGCTGCGGCCGTGGTGACGGCGGAGGGGGTCGCCGTTACCCGGGAGCGGCGAGTAGCAGCGGCGGTGGGAAGGCGCCGTCGGGGAAGCCGGGCGTGAGGCAGCCGGCCTTGAGCCGTTCGACGGCTTGGTAGAACGCGCCAACGAAGGCGGCGTACATCCGGTAGAACTCCCTTCGCAGTCTTCGGCTAGCGGCGTGGACAAGCGGGGCCGGGGCGCGTTTCGGCTTGTTCGGCGCGGCGTGGGCGTGCTGGGCGAGGATCTCGGCGACGCCGAGGGGAGCGGTCCCGCCGCGCTGATGCCGCTCCAGCGTTTCGTCTTCGATCTGCTTCAGGATGTCAGCGACGGCCGAGCGGTAGCCTGCGGGCGAGAAGTGTGACCAGCACGGCAGCGGCTCGAGGTGGAGCTCTTGAGGGATGGAAGCCTGCTCGTCGGAGAGGACCTGGCCGCGGTTCTTCGCCACCCACTGTGCGGTGCGCGAGATCCAGACCCCGCGTACCGGCTCTCCGGTGCGCAACGCCTTGGCGCAGTGGGGTCCTGGCCATTCGTCGGGCCGCGCGACCAGATTCTCCTTGGCTCCGTGTCGGAGGAGGTAGGTGAGCCGCTCGACGTGGGCGTGCTCTTCATCAGTGACGGTGATCGCCTGATAGCGGCGCTCGAAGAGCGGTCCGCGCCAGCCGTGTCGGCGGCCGGCCTCCTTGGACAAGTTGGTCAGCACGTGCCTCATGAAGCCGGCGAGCTGCTGAGCGTCTTCGGGCGTCAGCAGCCAGTGGGCGTGATTCGACAAGCAGACGAAGGCGTGGATCTTGACGGGGAAGAGCTCCTGGGCGCGGGCGAGGACGCCGATGAAGGTCTCCGTCCATCCGGGTCCGGGCTTCAAGAGGAAGCGGCCCTGGACGGTCCTGGCGGTGATCTCGACGAGGCTGCCCTCGGGCACGAAACGCAGACGCCTGGCCATGGCAGAGAGTCAAGACGGAATCGAGAGCGCTGCTCTCCCTGACAGGGAGCCTTTCTCTTGAGCCGCCGTTGCCTCCCCCCGGCCCAGGGTGGGGCTCGTCCGTCGGCGAGGGCTGGTCGCTTTGCTGTGCCCGTCCCAAGCGGCGTCGGGTCGCCGCTCCCCTTCCCACCCGGCGGCCTTTACAGAACATGCATTCTGTAAACTTGGGCCGGGCAGTCTGGCGGCCTGCAAAGACTCTTGCCGCTCGGCACCACGCCCCACCCTGGGCCTCTGCCGCACGCCCGACCGCTGCCGCCGGCCCCGTCCGGCCCCCACCCGCCCCCTCCCCAGACACATCGGTCGGTAGCGTGGCGCGCTCCCCCTCCCGGCCCACCCGGTAAGCGCGCCACCCTGCCGCGGCAGAGTCCCTGAGGGCGCGCCGGGTCTTCCGCTTACCTGCGCGCGGCGCCGCCCCCCACGCCCCCACCCGCGTCGCCGTGCTCGCGCGGAAGCCCCGCCGCGCCCACCCCCACCCCCCCCTCAGCAGCTCTCTGTGCTACAATTTCCTCGGAATTGCTCCCCGTCTGACCAGCCGCAAGGCCTCGGGCGGGGTTATTTTTTGCCCCGCGACGCAATGAGTGAGCCGGAGACCAAGCGGGCCATCGCCTTCATCGACGGCCAGAACCTCTTCCACGCTGCGCGGGAGGCCTTTGGCTACAGCTTCCCCAACTACGACCCGCTGCGGCTGGCTCAGGAAGTCTGCGCCGGCCAGGGCTGGCAGCTCGCCCAGGTGCGTTTCTACACCGGGGTGCCCGACGCCCAGGACAACTCCTTCTGGAATCACTTCTGGACTGAGAAAGTCGCCGTCCTCGGTACCCGCAAGGTCTTCACCTATGCGCGGTTGCTGCGCTACCAGACCCAGACCGTGACGCTGTCGGACGGCCGTCAGCACAGCTACCGGACTGCCTACGAGAAGGGCATCGACGTGCGCATCGCCCTCGATGTCGTGAACCTGGCGCTCGAGGACGCGTACGACGTCGGTCTGATCTTCAGCCAGGACCAGGATCTCAACGAAGTGGCCCAGGAGCTGCGCCGCATCGCCCACCAGCAGCGCCGCTGGATCAAGCTCGCCTCGGCCTTCCCCGTGAGCCCGACCTCCCGCAACCGCCGAGGCATCGACCGCACCGACTGGATCCGTGTCGACAAGGCGACCTACGATCGCTGCATCGATCCGCTCGACTACCGGCCGAAGCGCAAGCCTCGCTGAACGGCCGAACCGGCAGCGGCTAAAGGAAGAAGCCCTGCCCCAGCTATTACCTTAGCCGCGCTTCCGGCGGCTCATCGGAGGCTTCAAGCAGTACATGGTATTAGATACCATGTACCGCCAGCAGCTCGTCGGAGCCCCCAAGCGCTACAATCCCGGTCAGCGTGCTGCAGCCTCGATCCACACCCTGGCCGCCGGCTATGCCATCGCCGGCGCCGCCGCGAAATAGGTGCCACTCAAAGGTGGGTGGCAGCTGTGCCTGGAGGCACCTGGGCCTGGAGCGCTCCAGCTCCGGCGGACCCATCCCCACAACAGATACAATGACACCGCGATGTCCCGAGACTTCATCCTGAGCCGCTACATCGAGGAGGCCTTGCGGCGCGCCGTCTACGACAAGCTCGAGGACGGAAGCTTCACCGGCCGCATCCCGGACTGCCTCGGCGTCGTGGCCTTCGGCGCCACGCTGGCCCAGTGCCAGCAAGAGCTGCACTCGACGCTGGAGGACTGGATTGTCGTCGGACTCAAGCTCGGGCACCCCCTGCCCGTTGTCGCCGACATCGACCTCAATCAGATTCCAATAGTCTGGCGAGTCCCCACGGCGCTGCTCCCGCTGTGCTTGCGTCGTGACGCGATCCTGTCTAGAGTGACGGCGTTTGCTCATGCGTATGGTTCGCTGCATAGCGCTGTTCGGGCTGTTGGTGGCGATCGCGCTGCCGGGTGGGGCGCAGCTCAGGGTGCGGGTGGGGGAGAGCGGGCTCAAGGAAATCTACAACGAGACGCGGGTGCACCGGGCGCGGCGGGCGGCTCAGCGGCTGGTGCGGGTGCCTGAAGAGCGGCTCGAGGAGCTCGTCGGCCGCTATGCCCGTCAGCATCGGCTCGAGCCCAAGCTGGTGCGCGCCGTAATCCAGGCGGAGTCTGGGTACAACGCCGCGGCGGTTTCGGTGAAGGGGGCCATGGGCCTCATGCAGCTCATGCCGGGGACCGCGCGGGAGCTGGGAGTGGACGATCCCTTCGATCCCGAGCAGAACATCCGTGGCGGCACCAGCTATCTGCGCCAGATGCTGGATCGCTTCGAGGACAACCTGGTGCACGCGCTGGCCGGCTACAACGCCGGACCGGAGGCGGTGGTCCGATACGGGGGCGTGCCGCCGTACGCGGAGACGCGCGCGTACGTCCAGCGGATCATGCGGATGAACGGGGACGCCGGATTCACGTTGCCTGGCGTGTCGGCGGCGGCCGTGCGGCGCGGCCGCCCGACCTACATCGCCCGCGGCGCCGACGGCCGGATCGTGATCACCACCCGGCGCCCCTGAACCCACCGGCGGGCGGGATTGCTAGACTCCCCGCGATTTCGCGGGGTGCCCTGTGTCCAACCCGATCCGCCATCTACCCAACCTCCTGAGCCTGTTCCGGATCGTCCTGGTGCCGCTGCTCGTGGTGGTGCTGCTGACCAAGTTCGAAAACCGCGAGTTCGTCGGCCTGGGAGTCTTCCTGCTGGCGGCGCTCACCGACTTCCTCGACGGCTTCATCGCCCGGCGCCATCGCATCGTGACGCGGCTCGGCAAGCTCCTCGATCCGGCGGCGGACAAGATCCTCATCTCGGCGGCGTTCATCTCGCTGGTGGCGTTGGACCTGGCCCCCGCCTGGATGGTGATGATCATCATCGCCCGCGAGTTCGCCGTCTCGGCGCTGCGCAGCTTCGCGGCGTCGGAGAGCGTCGTCATCGCCGCTGGTCCGGCGGGCAAGGTCAAGACCGTGGTGCAGGTGATCGCCATCTCGCTGCTCATCATCTCCAATCAGCTCGGCAGCTTCCAGCGGCTGGCGCCGGCGTCGCTGTGGGTGGCGCTCTTCGTCAGTGTCTGGTCGGCGGTGGAGTACTTCGTCCGTTATACGCCCCTGATCCGCGCCAACGGCGCGGCCGCCCCGCCTGGCGACCGTGGCTGAGTCGGCCGATCTCCGCGGCTCCAAGCGGGGGCATCCCGGCCGCCTGCAGGCCCTGGCGGGGCTGGCGCGGCGTCGCTACCGTGCGATCTTCATCGCCACGCTGATCCTGGTCGTCGCCTGCGCCGCGGCGGCGTCGCGCCTGCGCTTCGACCCCGACGTCTTCCACCTGCTGCCGCAGGACGCCCCCGAGGTCCAGAAGCTCCAGCAGGCGCTGCAGCGCTTCGGCAGCATCGACCACCTCCTGGTCGTCGTTCGCATCCCGCAAGGCGCGGTGGTGGATCCCTACCTGGAGTTCGTGGACGAGCTGGGCTCCCGCCTGGAGGAGCTGCCGCAGCTGCAGGGGGCGCAGTACCGGATCGGCGAGGTGGAGGAGCTGCTCGCCGAGTTCGTGCCGCGCTCCATGCTCTTCCTGGACGAGGAGAGCCGTCGGGAGATCGAGCGGCGCCTGCGGCCGCAGGCTCTCGCCGCGCGCGCCCGGGAGCTGCGCCATCTGCTGGCCACGCCGCAGTCGATAGTGCTCGAGGAGCTGGCGGTGCTCGATCCTCTGGGCTTGGCGCCGGTGCTGATGCGCCATTTCGAGGTCTCCGCCGGCGGCCTGGGCTTCGACTGGTCGAGCGGCTACCTGCTCTCGCACGACCACCGCATGGCCGTCGTGCTGGCGCAGCCGGTCGAGCCGCCGCAGAATCTCGACTTCGACCGCCGGCTGGTGGCGGCGGTGGAGCGGGAGATCGCGGCGAGCCAGGAGCTCTGGCCCCGCATCGTGGGGGATGGCGAGCGAGCTCCGCGGGTGGAGCTCACCGGCCGCCACGTCATCGGCCTGTGGGACGACTCCGTGATCCGGCGCGACGCGGCGCTCAACGCGCTGACCGCGCTGGTCGGGGTGCTGCTCCTCTTCCTCTTCGCCTTCCGCCGCTTCGGGCCGCTCCTATTCGCCGTGATCCCCCTGCTCGTCGGGCTGGTGCTGACCTTCGGATATTCGGCGCTCGCCTTTGGGCGGCTGAGCTCGGCGACCAGCGGAGTCGCGGCCCTTCTCATTGGCCTCGCCATCGACTTCGTGATCGTCTCCTACGGCCGCTACGTGGAGGAGCGGCGCCAGGGCACGGCGCTGGAGCCGGCGCTGGCGCGCATGAGCGGCTCGTCGGGCCGCGCCGTGGTGGTCGGCGGCGTCACCAGCGCGGCCACGTTCTACGCCTTCGCGGTCACCCGTTTCGCCGGGCTGCGCCAGATGGGCTATCTGACCGGCACTGGGATCCTGCTCTGCATGCTGGCGGTGCTGGTGCTCCTGCCCGCCATGCTGGCGTGGCGGGAGGATCGCCATCGGCGGCGGCGCAGCGCTCCCCGTCTCTTCCTGCACAGTTTCGGCAGTGATCGCCTGATGGGCCTTTGCGTACGTCACCGGCGCATCGTGCTGGGAATCGGTGCGGCGCTGACGGCGCTGGCCGGATTCGGGGCCTCCCGCCTCTACTTCGAAGAGGGGCTGGCGCCGATGCGCCCGAAGGGGAACCCGGCCTACGAGCTGCGCGACGAGGTGGCGCGCCGGTTCGGCGGCGGCTTCGATCAGATGATGCTGGTCGTCGAGGGGGAGACCGAGCAGGAGGCGCTCGATCTGCTCGGCCGGGCCAGTGCCGGCGCCGAGCGGCTGCGACGGCAGGATGTGATCAAAGGCTGGGAGTCGCTGGCGCGCCTCATCCCCGAGCCGCGGCGGCAGCGGGCCGCGCTCGCGTGGCTCGAAGGCCTGCGGAACGGGGAAATGTCCGCCGAGCCGATCCGCCAGCGTTTCGTCCAGGAGCTGCGCGAGGCGGGTCTGCGTCCCGAGGGTTTCGCCTCCGGCCTCGACCTGTTCGAGCAGGCGATGGCAGTGCGGCAGCCGTTGACCGTCGCCGACCTGGAGGACTCACCCGCCGGCCGCAAGCTGCTCGAGCGCTTCCTCTACCACGACGACGCGACGTGGCAGGGAGTCGTCTATCTCTATCCCCCTCCGCGGGTGTGGCGGCGGGAGCCGCCGCCGGCCGCCGAGGAGCTGGAGCGCGAGCTGGGGCCGCAGGTCTCCCTGGTGGGCGTCAACGTGCTGGGCGAGTTCCTGCGCCAGCAGGTGCAACGAGACGCATTGCTGGCCGCGCTGCTGGGGCTCGTGCTGGTGGCGCTGTTGCTGTGGCTGGACTTCCGCAGCCTCAAGCAGACCGTGATCGCCCTCGTGCCCTTGGGTGTGGGCATCGTCTGGATGCTCGGGACCATGGGTCTGCTCGAGATCCCGCTCAACTTCATGAATGTCTTCGTCTCCACCATGATCATCGGCATCGGTGTCGACTACGGGATCCACATGATCCACCGCTACAGCGAGAGCCGGGACGACGGCCCCGAGGCCCAGCTCGCGGGCATGCAGGAGACCGGCAAGGCGATCGTGCTGGCGGCCCTGTCGACCATCATCGGCTTCGGCTCCCTCTCCCTCTCGCACTACCCGGGCCTGCGTTCGATGGGACACGTCGCCATCCTCGGCGCCCTGTTCACCAGCCTGGTCGCGATCACGTTGCTGCCCGCCTGGCTCTGTACCCGGCACGACTGAGAGCCTGTGAGGCGACCGTTTCAGGCGCGGACGCGGTGGACGCGCATCAGATTCGTCAGCGGCCGGTCGCGGATCGGATCGCCCATGAGGATGATGATCGGCTCGCCGGGGCTGGCGAGGTCGTGCTCCAGCAGCTCGCGGTCGACCACCCGCACGACCTCGTCGTGGTGCTCGACCGCGGTGTCGATGGTCAGCGGCCGCACGCCCCACAGGAGCTGGATGCGGCGCGCCACCTGCGGCTCGTTGGTGAACACGACGATCGGCGCCGGCGGCCGGTAGCGGGCGATCGAGCGGGCGGTGAAGCCGCCCTGGCTGAAGGCGACGATCTGGCGCACGCCCAGCTCGCGGGCGGTGAACACGGCGGCGGCCGCCACCACGTCGGGGATCTCGAAGTGGGTGTCTCGCTCGGGGTTCAAGTCCTCGCCGCGCTCTGGGCGTAGCGTGTGCGGGAGCTCCAGGGCATCGATCAGCGAGGGGAGCCGGCGTTCGGTCAGGGTCGCTCGTGAGTGCTGCTCGGCTTCGCTGATGATCTCGGCCATGGTGCGGACGGCGGCCACGGGATGGCGGCCGACAGCCGACTCGCCGGAGAGCATCAGGGCGTCAGCGCCGTCGAACACCGCGTTGGCGACGTCCGAGGCCTCGGCGCGCGTCGGCCGCGGCCGCTCGATCATCGACTCCAGCATCTGGGTGGCCACGATGACCGGCTTGCCGGCGCGCCGCCCCGCCTCGACGATCTGCTTCTGCATCACCGGCACGCGGTGCAGGGGCACCTCGACCCCAAGATCGCCGCGCGCCACCATCAGGCCGTCGGCGGCGGCGACGATCTCGTCCAGGTGGGTGAGCGCGCCTCCGCGCTCGAGCTTGGCGACCAGTGGGATGGCGGCGCCCAGCGAGTCCATGACCTCGCGCAGCGCGTCCAGGTCGCCGCCGCGGCCGACGTAGCTAGCCGCCAGGTAGTCGGCCTCCTCTTCCACGGCCAGCCGTATGTCCGCCTCGTCCTTCTCCGAGATGGTGAACGGGACGTCGGTGTCGGGCAGGTTGATGCCCTTGCGGGTGGACACCGGGCCACCGGTGACGACGCGGGCGTTCACCCGGGCCGCGCCGACCTCCTCGACCGCCAGCTCGACCAGTCCGTTGTCGATCAGGACCCGCTCGCCGGGCCGCAGGTGGGCGAGCAGCTCTGGGCTGTCGAGCGGCAGGTCCACCGCCTCCGCGTCTTCGCCCAGGCTGACGGTCTCACCGGCTTGCAGCTCGCGCGGCGCGTCGGCGATCGTCCCCAGCCGGTACCGTGGCCCCATGAGGTCCGCCAGCACCGGGATGTGCCGGTCGGCCTCGGCGGCGGCCTGCCGCACCCGGCGCAGGGTCTCGCGATGGCGCTCCGCCGTGCCGTGGGAGAGATTGAGGCGCACCACGTCGACGCCGGCCGCGAGGAGCTGCCGCAGGGCCTCCGGCGATTCGCTCGCCGGCCCCAGGGTGGCCACGATCTTGGCGCGCCTCTCCATGCCGCGCAGTATAGCCACGGGCTTCCACGGCCAATCGTCAATCGCGTGACGGCGCGATTCCCGTCCGGGGTCTTGTAGGATGTGCCCCCATGGTGCGTCCTGATCAGCCGTACCCGGCTAGCGGGTGTGAGTCCCGCCGCGGTAAGCATGCCGGTGCGCCGCGTAGCAGGCTCCGGGCGTGGGTCGAGAGGCCTCCGTCTGAGCGGAGCGTCCC
>JBOGJI010000214.1:0-2080 GCA_050747865.1 Thermoanaerobaculia bacterium | reverse complement strand
GATCGACGAGCCAGATCTCGGGAATCCTCGCTTCGCGGTAGCGCGGCAGCTTCTCGCGTACGTCGAATCCCGGGTCGCCCTCCGATGCGATCTCGATGACTAGATCGGCAGGCCCTTCGAGCCGCTGCGCCGTCATTCGCTCACGATGCTGGTCACGGACCACAAGCAAATCCGGCTCGGGCGACCAGCGCTCGTCCAGACGCATCGGATAGCGTGAGCCACGTACGACCGCCCCGCCCCGCACATCGAGGAAGCCGCCCAGGATGATGAACAAGAACGGGAATAGGTCCTCATGGCGGTCGGATGCGGACATCATCACCAGCCTTCCGTCGAGATACTCCCAAGGGCTGTCCTCGCCCTCATGAGCGTAGAACTCGGCCTCGCTGACGCCCGGCTTGATGAGCACAAATGGTGCTTCAACTTCGACGACCACGCGATCAGCTTAGCATGGAGAGCGTGATGTCACGTTCAGACCTTGCCAAGAAGCAGGACGAGCGGTGGCGGCGCTGGGTCCACACTCCACGGTCCGGCTCCCCGCCGTCAGCGGACGCTTGGGCGGCATTCCAGGAGATCTTCGCCGAGCGTCCGGAGGAGGACGGACCGCCCCGGGTATGGGAGCCGGTCGTAGAGACCGTGGCGCGCTCCAATGCCGGACAGCTGGCGCGCGAACGCGGTTTGGACGGCTTCGAGGCGCTCCACACCTGGTCGGTTGTCGAGCGTGAGGGCTTCTGGGAACGGGTGATCGAACGGCTCGGAATTGTCCTGGACGCGCCGCCCCGCCGCATCCTCGACGACTCGCTGGGCGCCGAGCATCCTGTCTGGCTGCCGGGAGCGCGGTTGAACACGGTTGCGAGCTGCTTCTCGGACCCGGAGCGGGCCGCGCGTGCAGCGATCGTTTCGGGTCGCGAAGGCAGCGCCGCGCTGGGCGTCGTCACGGCCGGTGACTTGCAGCGCCGCGTCGAGACGCTCTCGGCCGGCCTGATGGCGCGAGGCCTCGGTCCTCGAGACGCGGTCGGCCTCTACATGCCCCTCAACGCCGACTGCGTGGCCGCGTATCTGGCGCTGGTGGCCCTCGGCTGCCGGACGGTGCCGATCGCCGAGAGTCTGGCCGCGCCGGAGGTCAGGCGGCGGCTGGAGATCGGAGACGTCGAGGCCGTCCTGACCCAGGCAACCTACAAACGCGGCGGCAAGGAGATCGACTTGCTGGCGACCGTGCGTGCCGCCGGAGCGCCCCGGACCTGGGTGCTCCCCGGTCCCGATGGCGAGATGCCCGAGCTCGTTGGCGCGGAACGTCCCTGGTCGGAGCTGGAGCTCGCACCCGGAAGCGCGCCGCTGCACATCGCCGATCCGTATGCCGTGACCACCGTCCTCTTCTCGTCGGGCACCACGGGCACTCCGAAAGCCATCCCCTGGAACCACCTGACACCGATCAAGGCGGCGATGGACGCTTGCTTCCACCAGGACGTCCATCCGGGCGACGTGCTCTGCTGGCCGACCAGCCTCGGCTGGATGATGGGGCCGTGGCTCATCTGGGCGGCGCTGCTCAACGGCGCGACGATGGCGCTGTGGGAGGGGAGCCCCACGGGGCCGGAGCTCACGCGCTTCGTAGAGCGCGCGCGGGTGACCATGCTGGGGATCGTGCCCTCCCTGGTGCGCGCCTGGCGAGCCAGCGGGGCGACCGACGGCGCTGATTGGCGAGGCGTGCGCGTCTTCTCCTCCACCGGCGAGCCGTCGGGCCCGCACGACTATGTCTGGCTCATGGGGCTAGGCGGCTTCCGCGCCCCGGTGATCGAGTACTGCGGCGGCACCGAGATCGGCGGCGGCTACGTGACTGGCAGCGTGACCCTACCCGCCTCCCCCGCATGCTTCTCGACTCCCGCCCTCGGTCTCGATCTCGCGCTCCTCGACGAAACCGGTCGTCCGGCGGACGAGGGCGAAGTGTTCTTGGCACCCCCGTCGATCGGCCTGTCCCAGGAGCTGCTCAACGCCGATCACCACGAGGTGTACTTCGCCGGCTGCCCGGCCGGCCCCGAGGGAGAGGTGCTGCGCCGCCACGGCGATTCGCTCGAGCGGCTCCCCG
>JBOGJI010000213.1:0-2536 GCA_050747865.1 Thermoanaerobaculia bacterium | reverse complement strand
CGGCCAGGAGCAGCTCTTCCTGGGCCGCCACCAGCTCGGGCGAATAGATCTCGAGCAGCGGCTGCCCTCGTCGGACGGGCTGCCCGGTGAAGTCGACGTACAGCCGCTCGACGAAGCCGCCGAACTTGGGCGCGATCCGCGCCATCCGGGTCTCGTCGTAGTTCACGATCCCCACCGTGCGCACCTCGTTCTCCAGCGTGCGCTGCTCGACGGCGCCGAAGGTGATCCCGAACTCGCTCATCTGGCGGGCGGTGAGCCGGACGGAGCCGTCGGACCTCATGTTCATCCCGGTCATGCCCTCCATCCCGCTCATCCCTTCCATGCCCGCCATTTCGCCCGTGGGCTGCTGGTCTTCCGGGTTACCGTTACGTGTGGCCGCGAACACCAGCCCCACAACGAGCAAGACGGCCGCGAGGGCGCCCACGGCGATCCCGCGCCGGCTCCGCCCGGCCATCCAGGCCATTCTCGGGTTACGGTTCTTACGGTTCATCAGAGGATCTCCTTCCCGACGATTCGCTCCAGATTCGCCAGACGCGTGGCGAACTCCGTGAGAGAGCGGTGGTATTCGGTTTCATAGTTGTAAAGTGTGGCCTGATTCTCGAGCAGCGTCAGAAAATCATTCCGCCCCACCTGGAACCCGGCGGTGGCCGATGCCAGCGAGGCACGGCCCTGCGGGATGATCGACTTGACGAAGAGGGCGAGCCGCGCCCGCTCACGCTCCAGGTCCGCGTACGCTTCGGCCACCTCGGACCGGATCTCGTTCGCTTGCGCGCGCCGCTCCGCCTGGAGGGCGGAGAGCTCCGCCTCGGCCTCCTTGACGAGGAGATCCTGTTTTTGCCCCTTCTGCAGCGGGATCGGAACCGACACGATCGCCGAGATCATGTCCGACCGCCCATCGCGCTGTCCGTACTGGAGCGAGACATCAAAATCCGGGAGATAGTCCTTGCCGGCCAGCTCGGCGCGCGCGGCCTGCGCGGCGATCATCATGGCCTGTACCTGAAGCATGGGATTCTGGCGCACCGCCGTCTCCTGCAGCTCGATGAGCGGCGGGAGGGGAGAATCGGCCGCTCGTGCGCCGAGCGTCGCGGAGGTGAACAGGATCTCGCCCGCATCGTCCGCCACCGCCGCCCGCGCGATGCGAGTGGGGACCGCGGGCGCCGGCACCGGCGTCTCACTCGGGCGGTAGAGCGCGGCGTTGAGACGCGCCAGGGCGGCCCGGCGCCGCTCCATGAGGGCCACCGCCTCCTCGGCCAGCCGGGCGGCTTCGACGCGTGCTTTGAGCACGTCCTGCTGCCCCCCCGTGCCGACGCCGTAGCGGGCCCCGGTCACCTGGATGAGGTTCGCCAACAGGCGCTCGTTGTTCTGCAGCACCTCCAGCGCGTGGTCGAGGAAAGCGAGGTCGTAGTAGGCCTGCTTCACCTCCTCCGCGACCGCCAGCCGGACGGCCTCGAGCCGGGCCTCGGACGCGGCGAGCTCGAGCTCGGCCACCCGCCGGCGCAGACCGAGCTTGCCGGGATAGGGGAATACCTGCCCGATCCCGATCGTCTTCATGGTCATGAAGTCAGTGAAGCCGGGATCGCTCAAAGGAAGGTTCATCACCCCCGCCATCAACATCGGGTCGGGCCGTGCGCCGGCAGGCCTTATCGCCGCCCGGGCCGCCTCCACGCGATCGACCGCGGCACGGATCAAGGGATGGACCACCAGCGCGTGGGCGACGAGCAGGTCGAGCTCGGTCGTGGACGCCTCGTTGTCGTTGACAGCCACGTCGTCGGCGGCCTGATTCTCCGCGGTAAGCGTCTGCGCGTGAAGCGGGCTGACCGGCCAGGCGAGCACAAACCCGACGAGCACGAGCACGCGCCTGATCGAGCACATGGCCGATCGACGATCGAGCACGCGTCGCGCGGTCGCAGACATGAAAGGGATCGCAAACATAGTTTCTCGAGTGAGCCCAGACTTGCATGCACCGGCCTGGCCCTTCTGGCCGAGTCGAACATGCATGTTCCCGCTGTCCTGACCTGATGTACAGGAACAGGGTCAGCGGTTCACAAACGATTTGTGCTGGACTACGCCCGAGGAGGGGGGAGCTCGGGAGGGGAGTTTCGCGTGTGCAGCGTCCGGAGCATGGCTATATCCGGACGCGAGGCCGCGGATGGTGCGAGTGCGATCGCGTGCTGCGCGGGCATGGAAATCACCGGCGCGCAGGATAGCGCGAACGGGCAACTGTTCGGCATCCCCGGTATGTGGCAGGGTGCCTCGCTGGAACAAGGCATCTCCTCCGAAGACGGAGAAGACGGCATGGACGACCCAGCCGCATCCGGCATCGCCATGGACTGCATCCCGCCCACGCTCGGCATGGCAAGCGCAAAACCGCCCGCCGCAATCATCAGATGGAGCGCAAAAAGGCTCGCGAGGAGCGCGGCGAAGCGGCGGGAGCGTTTCATGGCCTATACAATACCCATTTCTGACCGGAAGTTCCAGGGGCGGTCGCCTGATCCTCCGAGTTCCGGATGTGTTTTGCCCGCCAGTTGCGCGAGCA
>JBOGJI010000212.1:0-9398 GCA_050747865.1 Thermoanaerobaculia bacterium | reverse complement strand
CATAGGTTATTGGAGTACCAAGCACTTAGACCATACGAGAGCGTCGACGACACGGTGTAGCGAGGTCCCAGGGGAATCGGGCCCACGGAGAGCGCGCCGCCGAAGAGGCTGATGTTGTCGATGCCGGCAGAGTCATAGACCGATTCGGGCGACAGGCCGACGGCGACGTTCGGGTGGCCCTGGGCCAACAGGAGAGCCGGCAGGGCCAAGGTCAACAGCAGCATGGACGCTGCCCGGTACGCGGTTGCATCGCGCATCAGTTCCCTCCTCGAGCGGCCGCTCCCCCCAGGGGAGACCGCCCGCAGCTATTGAAGCTTGCTTGCTTGCTTGCTTGCTTGCTTGCTTGCTTGCAGGAACGGAGCCAGAGCGCATGCAGGCGGGTTGAACGGCCCACATCGGCACGGCTCCACCCTGAACACGGCGCGGCATCGCCGATTGATTCATAGAATGATGGGATCTTGTCGAACCGCGAGGAGCCCTGTCAAGCCCCGGGCACCCCGGAACACGCTCCCTCGGATGCTGGAACGGTCGCGACAGCTGGAACACCGCGCCGGAGGCTGGGCGGCCGGGACCATGCCCGGACGGCATAGGCGATCTCGCGTATTGGCTCGCGCGGGCGCGCCGTGCGAAGGCACACGACGCCGTTGTCGGGCGTCAGGAAGCGTAGGCAGCGGAAGTACACCCAGTGAGCGTCCTGCCGTGACAGGCGGGCGCATTCCACCGCTGCGCCGTCGGCATCGAGCCGCGGTGTGGAGTCTTTCAAGCCGGATAGGTCGAGAGAGAGCCCGCGGCTCCCTCCGAACGGCAGCCCTTTACGGCGCACTCCCTCCTGTGCCTCTAGACGGGCGCCGGCGTGGGGACGAGGCAGTCTGAGCTCGAGCGAAACGACCCGGCCCCGGTAGCCCTCGGGGAGCGTGCCATGCCATGTGTCAGACGCCTCGCGGGAGGTTTCGAAGGTGCCGGATCCCACGCCGCCTTCTCGGCGCCAGCCGTGGACGATTCCGATCAGGGACGGCCCATGAACACGGAAGAGCCGCGACCGGACCTCGTACTGCGCCTCTGGGTCAACGCGCTCCATGCGACGCCGGTAGAACGCGCGGTTCGGACCGTTCAGGCGAGACGCCGGGAACAGCTCGACATCGGCGGCGTCGAGGCGGTGGGGAACCGTCTCGAAATCGTCCACCTCCAGGAACCCGAGGTAGCTCCCGCCGCGCCGCAGTCGGGCCTCCACCGGCGGCGCCGCGGAGACCAGCAGGCGGTCGAAGTCCGGCGCCAGGCGGTTGCCGGCGATGATCGTCGCGACGTGCATCGTCGACGGAAGGAGGCCACGATAGGTCGTTGCGCTGACGCGCCAGGCGACCGCCAGGGTGATCAGCGCGGCGACCAGGGCCGTCGGTACCGGACGCCGCAGGATCGAAAGGCGTCCCCCCAGGGCCCGCCACGCCGCGGCCAGCAGCCACGCGGCTCCCAGCGACGTCCAGGGGAGGAGCACGAACCAGTTCCACTCCCGCAGGTTTCCGCCGGACGACGCGGTGTACAGCACGACGTATCCGACTAGGAACGACAGGATCATGAGCAGGCCCCGGCCCCGCAACGTAAACAGGCCCTCGCTTCGCGCCCGCCAGGCGAGCACGGGCAACGCGACGAGGCCGAGCAGCCCGAGGACGTGTCCGTGGCCGAGACGCCCCAAGGTCACCTCCAGCAAGAGAAGGAGCTGTCGCAAGTACGGAGCGTCGCCGCGCAGGACGAGCTTCTCGTGGTACTGGCTCATCTGCAGGTCGTAGGCGGCGCCGAACAAGTCGGGGGAGGTGACCAGCCAGGGGTTGAACACGGCGAAGACGACCAGTGCGGCGACGCCGGCGGCGACCAGCCAGCCGACGGCGCGCCATTGCCGTTGCCAGACGAGCACGGCGGTCAGGGTGACCAGGCAGAGGGCCACGGGACCGCCGTTGTATTTGGCCGACAGGGCAAGGCCGACGCCGGCTCCGGCGACGAGGAACCGCGCGAGGGAAGGATGCTCGGCCGCGCGCAAGGCGAGCCATACGGCCAGCAGCAGCGTGAGCTCGAGGACCGTCTCAGGCTTGATCATGCCCGACAGCCACACGTGCATGGGCGTGGCCGCCAGCATGACGGCTGCCAATAGCCCGATCGCCGGGTCGAAGAGGACGCTGCCGATCCGATATAGCACCAGCAGTGCCAGCAAGCCGTAGAGCGTGCTGAGCAGCCGTCCCAGCCGGTAGGCGGTGGGAGTCGCCGCGCCGTCCTGGAACGTCCGCCACCGCGCCTCGCCGCTGAGCTCCGCCCAGGTGTCCGCGGCACCGTACACGACCGCGAGCGGGAGCCAGGAGAGCCCGGGATAGAAGGCGTTGTCGGGCCGCAGAAAGTTCTCGTCGACCACCGCCTCCTCAAGGTTGTACATCGTGTACCGCTCGTCGTAAAACCGACCCTGGTGAGCGTCGACCCAGCCGTACCAGACGCGCAGCCCGCCCGCCCAGAGCAACAGGACGGAGAGCGAGACGATCAGGACCGAACGGCGCATGTCGAGCTCGATGTTCTCGTGCCTTTCGCTCGCCGGACGCGGCTACTCGATGTAGCCGAGGGCTCGGAGCCGCTCGAGCAGGGCCGCGTCCACCGGTGAGCCCTGTTCTTCGGTGGGCGCGGGCCGTGGCTCATAGGCCGCTACCCGCCGGATCGGGTGGGCGTCGACGAACCCGTCCTCGAACGCTTCGAGGATCGGACGGCCGGCGATCTCGTCAGAGATCGGGAGGCCGAGCAACCAGAGCACGGTCGGCGCGATGTCGTACGGATCCGCATCCTCGATCTGGTGGTCTGCGCGCACGCCGGGGCCGCGCAGGAACAGGACGCCTCTGGCGGTGGACTCGTGGGTCCCGGTTCTCGCTTCCCTGGCCAGCGGCGACACCCCCCGGGCAGGCTCGGCTCCGTGATCGGAACAGACGATCACGTGAGTGTCGGCGTCCACGTCGGCGAGGAGCTCGCCCAAAGCCCGGTCCACGTACCGATAGACGGCCTCGACCATGCCTCTGTCCCGCTCGAAGTGCTCGCGCCGCTCGGCGAAGGCCTGCGGCTCCACGAGGTCCCAGGAGTAGTGCTGCATGGGATCGGGGCCTCGCAGATAGACCATCTGGAGATCGACCGGCTGCTCGGTCCGCAGGTGTCTGGCGACCCGTGCCAGCGGCACGTCCACGGCGTAGAAGCTCTTGAACCATCCGTAGGTCGAGCGCTCGTGCCAGGGGGTTCCTCGCAGCACATGCAGTTGTTCTGGAGTCAAGCCGCCGGTGGCCGCGGCTTCCGCGTACGGGAACCCGTCGGGATCGAACCAGAACGGCTCGAGCTGGCCGGCCAGCGCGGGGGGGTAGGTGTCTCGGTTCTGCGCGGTCAGCTTCCTCGGATCGAGGTTCCACAGCGCCTGGACGCCGTTGTGGATCATCCAGTCGGCCGCCGCCGGATTGGCATGGTCGGTCACGACGTAGCCGTTGACAGCTTCGGCGGGCCAGGTCGCCCACCAGCCGATCACCCCGACGCGGCGCTCGTATTGGGTGAGCACGTTCCATAGCGCCGGCACCCTCCGCGCGTTGCTGCTGACCGGTATCCGGCCGCCATGGGGGAGCTTCGTGACAAAGGATCGGATGCCGTGCTCCCGAGGCGTCCTCCCGGTGGCCACCGTCGTCCAGACGATCGGCGACGTCGTCGTCCCCATGGTCTCGAACTCCGGCATCGAGGCGCCCTGCTCGCGCAGAGCCGCCAGGGTCCGGAGCTCCCCCGCTTCGATCATCGGGCCGATGACCTTCCAGCTCGCGCCGTCGATCCCGATGAGGACGACCTCGGGATCGCTTCCACACCCAGCGAGCGCTAGGAAGGCCAGGATCAATGGCCCCAGGCACGTGACCCGACGGACCGAAGGATGCACGCGGCGACCAGCAGGAAGGGAGCTGCTCAACACCGCAAACGTACCACGCTCCGGGCCCGACGGGAGAGGCTGGCACCAGGGTCGCGCTGGCAAGGCTCGCCTCGTACAATGCGCCGCATGCTGGCGGGTCTCATCCGGTCGTTGCGGCCGGAACAGTGGTCGAAGAACCTCTTCGTGCTCGCACCGCTGGTCTTCGGTCGGAGACTGACGGAGGCCGAGTCCCTCGGGCGGACGCTGCTCGCCGTGGCGCTCTTCTGCGCGGCATCGAGCGCCGTGTACGTGCTCAACGACCTGCGCGATCGGGACGAGGATCGGCGGCACCCGCTGAAGCGCCGGCGGCCGATCGCCGCCGGGCTGGTGCCCCCTGGACTGGCGGCCGGGTCGGCGCTAGTGCTTGCCGGTGGCGCCCTGGCCGGCGCGGGCTGGCTCGGTCGTGGGGTGCTGCTGTGGACGGCTCTGTACCTTGCCTTGCAGTGCGTCTACTCCTTCGGGCTCAAGCGGGTGGTGATCCTCGACATCATGCTCATCGCCCTCGGCTTCGGGTTGCGAGTGCTCGCGGGCGGCGCCGCGGCATCGGTTCCGGTGTCGAGCTGGTTGCTGCTGTGCACCCTCTTCCTCGCTCTGTTCCTGGCCTTCTCCAAGCGCCGTCATGAGCTCGAGCTGGCCGAGGGTGACGGCACGGAGCACCGCGCCGTGCTCTCCCAATACAGCGCCGGCTTCCTCGATCAGATGATCAACGTGGTGACCGCCTCGACGGTCGTCGCCTACGCCCTGTACGCGATCAGCCCGAGCTCGGACGGCGGGGCCGGCTCCGATCCCATGCTGTGGACCGTGCCGCTCGTCCTCTTCGGCATCTTCCGCTACCTCTACCTCGTCTATCAGCGGCCGGACGAGCGCAGCCCCACCGAGTCCCTGCTGGCGGACGCGCCGTTCCTGATCAACCTAGCGATCTGGGGCGGTGCCGTCCTCTGGATCTTCTACGCTCGCTAGCCCGTGCGGCGTATCAGAACCCGACGCGGCGCATGATGAAACGGGGTAAGTGGCGGACGACGAGCATGACCCAGCGCCACGGCGGCGGGGCGTAGACGACCGGGCGGCCGCGGTCGATCGCTCTGAGGACGGTGCGCGCGACCTGCTCCGGGGTGCCGGCGAAAGGCGGTGGATCGAGGCCGGCGGTCATCGAAGTCTTGACGAAACCGGGCTTGACACAGATCACCTTCAGACCCTGCTGGCGGTAGCGATGGTCGAGGCCTTCGAGGTAGCGGGTGAGGGCCGCCTTGGTGGCGCCGTAGAGCACCACCGGCTTGCGGCCGCGCTCGCCGGCGACCGAGGAGAAGGCGCAGAGCGTGCCGCCGCTCGCGGTGAGCAGGCGGCGGCGCGCCGCCTCGAGGAGCAGGAGGGTGCCGGTGAGGTTGGTGTCGAGCAAGCGGCGCAGGCGGTCGGGGTGCGACTCGAGGGTCTCCTGGGAGTCGAAGTCGGCGGCGGTGAGCACGAACAGGTCGACAGCGCCCAGCTCCTGCCATGCGGCGTCGAGAGCGGGCGTGAAGCCGTCCGGGTGCCGGAGATCGAGCGCGGCATGCCCCACCGGGCCGGCCGCCCCCCTGGCCTCCAGGTCCGCGGCGCTGCGCGCCATCTCCTCGACGTCGCGCCCCAGCAGGAAGAGCCGGTCGCCGCGCTCGGCAAGGCACCGCGCCAGGGCCCGGCCCATGCCGCGCGTGGCGCCGACCAGCACGGCCCGCCCCTGCTGGTCATCGCCGCGGCGGCGACGCGCCGCGCTCATTCGGGATCTCCCAGCAGCCGCACCGACAGGCGGCTGCGGATCCGGCGCTCGCGGTCGTAGCGCTCGCGCACGGCGTCGAAGCGCTCCAGGGCCTCGCGCTCCATGGCCCGGAAGTGGGCCGGGCGGGTGAAGGCATCCTTGGCCAGGTAGATCCGGCCTCCCCACGCCACCAGCCACTCGTTGAGGCCGTCGATCAGGGACTGCGTGCCGGGGGTGACGGGGAAATCCAGGGCGAGCGTGAAGCCCGGCATGGGGAAAGAGAGCAGCCCCTCGCCTTCGGCGCCGAAGTCCTTCAGCACCGCCAGGTAGGAGGTGGCGCCGTGAAGACGTACCCGCTCCAGACATTTGCGCACGCCCTCCGGCCCGGCCTCGGCCGGCAGCACGCATTGCCACTGGGTCATGCCGCGGCGGCCGTAGAGCCGGCTCCACTCCCCCACTCCGTCGAGCGGGTAGAGGAACTCCTGGGGGTGGACACGCCGCAGGCGGCGGTCGGTGTTGCGCAGCCAATTGAGCCCGTTGAAGCCGCGCAGCGCCGGCCGGTTGAGGAGCCAGGAAGGGGCGTCCATCGGCACCGTGAAACCGTCGCGCGGGGCAGGGGGCCGGCGTGGCCTGTCCTCCGGCGGCGCCCAGCGGCCCACCAGCAGGACACCTCGCCAGTCGCGGTGCGCACCGTCGATCCAGGCCGCGGTCATCGGCCACTCGCGGCTGGCCTCGCGCAGCGCCGTTGCCAGCTCGGTGACCGTGCCGAAGCGGCACCGCTCGACCTCGAGCCAGGGCGAGGGAATGCGCTCCAGCTCCAGCTCGGCCTCCAGGATGTGGCCGGTCAATCCCATGCCGCCGAGGGTGGCGCGGAAGAGGGCGCTGTCGTATTGACGCGAGCACTCGACCCGAGTGCCGTCGGCCAGTCGCATGCCGAGCGAGCGCACATAGCGGCCGAAGCTGCCGGCGACGTGGTGGTTCTTGCCGTGGATGTCGGCCGCGACCATGCCGCCGACGGTCACCTGCTGGGTGCCGGGCGAGACCGGCATGGCCCAGCCCCGCGGCCAGAGCAGGCGGTTGAGGTCGAAGAGCGAGCAGCCCGCCTCCGCGCGCAGGCGGCCGCGGTCCGGGTCGAGCTCGAGGATGCGGTCGGCCAACCGCGACGCCGCGGCCACCGGCTCTTTCGGCGGCGGCAGCGAGGCGTCGCCGTAGGAGCGGCCCAGACCGCGGGTCAGGGGCACGTCGACGGTGATGGCGGCAAGGTCCTCGGAGAGCAGCTCGCGGCCCGGCGCGGCGAGACGACCCCAGCCGTACAGGAGGGGTTGCTCCTTGGCCCCGCTCATCGTGGCGGGAGTCTACTCAGAAACTCTTCCATACCGGCCTGCTCTTCGGGGCCGAGGCGGTAGTGCAGGTGGTGGGTGAAGTAGCGGTGCAGCAGATCGGGCGGGAGGCCGGTGTCGCGGGACGCTTCGGCGACGATACGGTCCAGGTCCGCCAGGCCGGCCTCGAGGCTGTGGAGGAACAGGGCCTCCTGCTCCGGCGCCAGCTCCAGCCCCGGCCGCCGTGTCCAGGCGGCGAAGACGAACGGCAGGCCGGTCATCGCCCGCCACTCGGCGGCCAGGTCCCAGATCTGGAGACCGCGGCGGTCGATGTGCAGGGCGGGGTCGCCGATCAGCAGGGCCGCATCGGCGGCCTCGAGCATGGCCGCGAGATCGGCGGCTCGGGGAACGTATTCGGGATCAATCCCCCAGCGCTCGGCGGCGAGCAGCCGGACCAGGGCGGCTGAAGTGCGCGAGGCCTGGTCAAGCGCGATGCGGCGGACGCGGGCGATCGGCCCCTGGGAGACGAGCAGGACGCTGCGCACCTCGCGCACCGCGCCGATGCAGAGCCCGGGCAGCACCTGCGCCCCCTCGATGCGCGCCGCCTCGACGATTGGAACCAGACCGACATCCAGGCTACCGGCCGCCAGCATGTCAGCGAGCCGGGCCGGGGTGTCGTAGACGGGCTCGACGCCGTCGGGGCAGGCCCCGCGGCGGAAGCCCCAGGCCAGAGGGCGGCTGTTGAGGAAGTCGACGATGCCGACGCGCAGACCCATGCGGGGCGTGCCGCGCGTCAGCCCTTCGACATCGCGTCCAGGAAGTCCTGGTTGGACTTGGTCTTGCCCAACCTCTCGAGCAGCAGCTCCATCGACTCGACGGTGGAGAGCGGGTTCAGGACCTTGCGCAGGACCCAGACGCGGCGCAGCTCGTCGGCCGGCATGAGCAGCTCTTCCTTGCGGGTGCCCGACTTGTTGATGTCGATTGCCGGGAAGGTGCGCTTGTCGACCAGCTTCCTGTCGAGATGGATCTCGCAGTTGCCGGTGCCCTTGAACTCCTCGAAAATGACGTCGTCCATGCGCGAGCCGGTGTCGACCAGGGCGGTGGCGATGATGGTCAGGCTGCCGCCCTCCTCGATGTTGCGGGCGGCGCCGAAGAAGCGCTTCGGGCGGTGCAGGGCGTTGGCGTCGAGACCGCCGGAGAGCACCTTGCCCGAGGGCGGCTGCACGGTGTTGTAGGCGCGCGCGAGGCGGGTGATCGAGTCGAGCAGGATGACCACGTCCTTCTTGTGCTCGACCAGGCGCTTGGCCTTCTCGATCACCATCTCGGCCACCTGCACGTGGCGAGTGGCCGGCTCGTCGAAGGTCGAGGAGACCACCTCGCCGGCGACCGAGCGCTGCATGTCGGTGACCTCCTCGGGGCGCTCGTCGATGAGCAGCACGATGAGGATCACCTCGGGGTGGTTCTTCTCCACCGAGTGGGCGATCGACTGCAGGAGCATGGTCTTGCCGGTGCGCGGCGGGGCGACGATTAGCGCCCGCTGCCCCTTGCCCATCGGCGTCGCCAGGTCCATCACCCGCGAGGACATGTCCCCCGGGATCTCGAGCTTCATCCGCTCGCTCGGGTAGAGCGGGGTCAGGTTGTCGAAGAAGATCTTGTTGCGCGCGATCTCGGGGTGCTCGAAGTTGACCGCCTCGACCTTGATCAGGGCGAAGTAGCGCTCCCCCTCCTTCGGCTGCCGCACCTGCCCGGAGATGGTGTCGCCGGTGCGCAGGTCGAAGCGCCGGATCTGCGACGGCGAGACGTAGATGTCGTCCGGCCCCGGCAGGTAGTTGTACTCGGGGGCGCGCAGGAAGCCGAAGCCGTCGGGCAGGCACTCCAGCACCCCCTCGGCGAAGATGAGGCCGCTCTTCTCGGTCTGCGCCTGCAGGATCTTGAAGATCAGCTCCTGCTTGCGCATCCCGGTGGCCCCCTCGACGCCGAGGTCCTTGCCGATCTGGGTGAGCTGGGAGATCGACATCTCCTTCAAGGCGCGGATGTCCAGCGCTTCCGTCGCCCGCCCCTGTTCCATCTGGTTCTGTGTCTTTGCCATGGTGTCCTCTCTAACCTCTATGTCCGGCGCCGGGGGCGCCGGTGTGGAGGAAGCTCTCGATGGTTCGCCAGAGCTCCGCCACCCCTTCCCCCGTCTGCGCCGAGACTTCGATGATCTTGGTATTCGCGTCCTCCAGCGCCTGCTGGATGTTGCGTTGCATCTGGGCCCGCCGGCCGCGCGGCACCTTGTCGACCTTGGTGGCGGCCACCACCGGCTCGGCCCCCAGCTCCCTGAGGTAGCGGTGGGCTTGGACGTCGAGCTCGGTCGCGCCGACCTTGCCGTCCACCAGCAGCACCACCTGCG
>JBOGJI010000211.1:0-2741 GCA_050747865.1 Thermoanaerobaculia bacterium | reverse complement strand
TTGCCCGTGAGGCGGTGTCGGATCGTTACCGCCATGCCGCCGCCTGGGGGGTGTGGAGGGTCGGCGGTGCTACGGGAAATCGCCGGGGCCGTGCTACTGCCATGCTACGGGGCCGCGGGGGGACCCGGCGCGGGGCGATGCGGGGCCGCGCGTGCCTGCCCACGCACGCCGACGCCTGCCCGGTCCAGTCGGGGCGACTGGCACAACTCGTGCCTGAGCGGCCCGTTGTGCTACGGGCGGCGCTACTGCGGGTCATGCGGTCGGCGATGGCCGCCCCCCGGACGCCGCCGGCCACCATCGCCAATGCGAACTCCAGGCGCGGAGCGGCGTCGCCGCGCTCCAGCATCCCCACCGCCTCGGGGTAGCGGTCAAGGCGAGTCTCGGGCGCAGAGACGCTCATGCCGCTTCCTGCTTCCGTCTGGGTGAGCAGACTTGCGCTCGACCGGCCGCTCGCTTCGCGGCTCGTGCTACCAGTTCGCCGCCTGCTACCGGCGCCGCTGCTACCAGTTGGCTACCAGCACCGATGGCGAAAGGGCCACCCCCGAGGCCATGCCGCTCCCGGAATCGCCCTGCCTTGGCCTCGATGGCACGACCTGTCGCGCCCTGGCACGGCCGCGGGCTAGATGGGCGCTGTAGGTGCGGTTTCGCTGCCTGACTCACGATGCAGCCTCTCTGCTACCAGTTCGGCTACCAGCGGGGGTGTGGGGGTGCTCGAACGCGGCCAGTAGCCGCCCCTTCGCGGCGTCGACGGAAGGGTGGCCGTAGCGGGCCATGACGAGCGCCCCGCCGTCGGTGTGGCCGAGCTGGACCGAGACGGCGAAGTGGTCGAGGCCGAGCTCGAGCAACTGCGTCGCGCAGAAGTGGCGCAGGTCGTGCCAGCGCGCCCTGACCCCCGCCGCGGCCTTGACCTTCTGCCACGACCAGCCGTGGGTGCCCTTGACCAGCGGGCGGCCGCGCGCAGAGTGAAAGACGAACTCGTCGGGGCGACGGGGCACCTGATCGAGCACCCGGGCCGGGGGCAGCAGCGGAACCTCACGAACCTTGCCGTTCTTCGGGAGGCCGAGGGAGCCGTCGAGCTTACGGGCGCGTCGGACCTCGACCGACTCCTCAGAGACATCGGGCCACTGAAGCCCGAAGAGCTCGCCCTGGCGAACCCCAGTCCACGCCGCGAACTGGACCATCGCCCGGAACTCGCCCGCGTAGCCGCCGAGCACCGGACACGCGGCCAGCAGCGCGCGGAAGTCCTCGCTCGAGGGAGCCGTGATCTGCGCTCGCCGCTCGGTCGCCGGGAGGCGCAGGCCCGCGAAGGGGTTGGCCTCGACCAGGCCCACGTTGCGGGCGTCCTCGTACATCGTCGCGATCACCGCAGAGGTCCGGCGCGGGACCGCCAGCGCCCAGGCCCTGGCGGATAGGCGCTCGATCGAGTCGAGCGCAGTCGCGCCGAAATGAGCGCCAAAGCGCCGCGCAGCGGCCGCGTAGAGGCGCCGGGTCGAGGCCTCCGGGCGCGGCCACTCCTCAAGCCAGCGCTCCGCGAAGCTCGCGCACGTCTCATCGGTGAGCCTCGCTCGCAATCGATCGCGATGGCGGCGCTCTGCCTGCTGGGCGTGGGACTTGCGCTGCCACGGCCCGCCGGGTACCCAATGCTGGCGGCCGTCGAGCTGGAACTTCGCAACCCAGCGCGAGCCGCGGCGAAAGGCGCTCACGCGGCTCGCTCCGTCGGGCGCAGCGGGGTCACGTTGTCAGGCGGCTTGCGATCGCCAAGGGCTTGCTCGACCTGGCTCATCCGGTACCGATTCTGCCCCCCCACGCGCATGTATGGGAGCCGAAGGCGCACGATCGTCCGCTCTGAGACTCGCAATTTGCGGGCGAGTTCGCGTTTCGTGAGCCAGGGCTCGAGCTGAGTGACGGTCACGCCGCCACCTTCGACGGATGCTCTGACGGGTAGAGCAACCGATGGGCCGAGTGGACGGTCCCGCACAGCAGCACCGCATGGGCGCCCTCTGCCGCCGTCAGGTGCGGTCCCAGGTCTTCCCGGCGTTCGTGGACCTCGCGGTGGTGACGGTGACAGAGGACGATCAGGTTCGCCGGCTCGTCGGATTGGGTGCGGCTTCGGGGGACGACGTGATGGACCTGCAGGCCGGTCGGGGTGCGGCAGATGCGGCAGTAGGGGGCGGCGCGCATCGTCATGCGCATCGCGGCGGTGTCGCGGGGGGTCATGCCGTGTCCTTTGCGGGTGCTACGTCGAAGCGGATCAACATGGCGTCGGCCTTACACCATTCTCGGATGTTGTCTTACGCGCTACCACGAATCCCGAAGGAAGCTCGGCAACCCGATACGCCCTCAGGCAAGTGCGGTCAGCGTTTTGCTTGTGGATGCCGGGTGCCTCGCCGCGAGCCATTCGGTACAGCGCGCGATTGTGCCAACGACGAAACTCGTGTAGGTCGCCGAGCAGCCACGCCGCCAGCGACGGGCCTGCCTCGGCAGCGAAGCCATACAGCAGGTAATCGCCCCAGCCGGCGAGGATCTTCGACAACTCAGTCTCAACACCATTTGGCCGCGACGAGCGCAGGGTGAATTCACCGCCATACCGCCTCAGATACGCAGAACTGCGAATGCGACAGGCAACCCGAATCGCGTCGAGCTTGAGGACGATCAGGTCCGTTGCCCGTTGTGCGTCCTCCTCAAACGGTGCTTCACCGATCAGGTGGGTGCCGATGATTCCCTTCATCTCGGGGATGAAC
>JBOGJI010000210.1:0-34308 GCA_050747865.1 Thermoanaerobaculia bacterium | reverse complement strand
GGCCAGGGCCGCGCCGAGAGCCTGGTCGAGCAGCCAGACGCCGGCCGCCTCGATCGCCGTCACCCGGACCCCGGGCCGCGGATCGTCGAGCAACCGCAGGAGCTCGTCCCGCCAGTCCGCGGGGGGTGCCGCGTCTCCCCGCTCGACCAGCTCCGCGCCGGCTCGCAGCGCCTCGATCACCGGCCCGGGCTCGGGATCCCGCAACAGACCGCGCAGCGCCGTCAGGTCCTCCCCCGTGCCCACACGGCCCAAAGCCTTGGCACCCCAGGCTCGGATCACCGTATCCGCGTCCGCGAGCAGCGTCAGAAGATCGGGGCGCGCCTCGGGCAGCGGCTCGCGTGCCAGCGCGTACGCCGCCCAGCGGCGGACCTCCGGGTCCCGCGTGCCGGCGCATTCGCCCCCGGCCGTCGTGCCCGCGGACGGCGGGCTCGAGGCACACCGCCAAACCTCCCGCGCCACCGCCACCCGCGCCTCCTCCTGGAAGCGGAACAGCGCCGGCAGCAGCCGCCTCCGCCGCTCCGCCGCGTCCTCCACTTCCTGCAGAGCCTGCTGCACACGCTCCAGAGGCACACCTATACGCGCCAACGCCTCCACCGCCAGGACCCCGGTCTCCGGGTCCGGATCCGCCGCCACCCACAGCAACATCGGCGCCGCCCCCCAGTCCTCCAGCAGCCCGAGGGCGAACGCGGCGGCCCGCCGCACCCGCGGCTCGCCGTCCACCACCAGCCGCTCCAGCTCCGCGCGCCCCCGCGGATCGCCGATCCGCCCCAGCGCGATCGCCAGGGCCTCCCGGATCCGCGGCTCCCCGCCCACCATCTTCCCCACCAGCCACGGCTCATAGTGCTGCCGATCCACGAGCTGCAGCAGCACCGCCACCTCATGGAGCCCCGCCTCCTGGCGGGCCTCGATCGGGTCGGCGCCAGGGTTCTCCACCCTACCGGGTCCACGTCCCCCCGAGACGCACGAGGCCATGACCAACAACAGCAGTGGCAGAATCGCAAGGGAGTTCCACGCGCGCCTTCCCACGGCGCCGCATCCTATCCCCCGACCGCAGGAGTCGTGCGAATGCCCGCGATGAGCACGTTCCGCCTTCTGCCGTCGCCGTGCGCGGCGGTTCTCTCGAACGAGTCACGGGCACTTCTCCACATCATGATGTATCATAAATGCATGAGGACGACAATCGATCTACCGGGCCATCTACTCGTCGAAGCCAAGAAGTATGCGGCCGAACGCCGTGTTTCCCTGACCCGCCTGGTCGAGGAGAGCCTGCGCTCTTACCTGAGTGAGCAGAGGATGCGACGCACGGAGGTACCCGAGAGCCTTCCGGTCCTCCGCAATCCGGCGCCCCTGCCGGGCGTCGATCTCAACGACACGAGCCGACTGTGGGAGCTGAAGTGATCCTCTGTGACGTTGGCGTGCTCCTCAACGCCATGGTCGAGAAAGCAACGCACCATGCAGTGTGTCGTCGAGAGCTCGACCGACTGCGGTCGACTCCCGAGGAGATGGCGCTGAGCGAGCTGATCTTGACGGCAGTCGTACGGATCGGCACCAACCCGAGAGTCTTTCGACCCTGCCCCACAACCACTGAGGTCCTCGACTTCGTCGAGGCCCTGGGCGCACCCAAGGGTGTTCGCTGGATCTCCCCCGGTCCACGTCACTGGACGATTTTCAAGGACCTGGTGCTTGGTCTCGACATCCGAGGCGCGGAAACGACAGATGCCTATCTCGCCGCTCTGGTCATGGAGCATGGCTGCGAGTGGTGGACGACCGATGGCGGATTCGCGCGGTTCCCCGGCCTCCGGTCGCGCAACCTCGTGGCTTGACCGCGCTAGCCTCCCACGGCGAGGCGCTCCGCGAGCGGCGCCGGGAGGCCGGCGTCGAGGATGCGCCGCTGGGCCCGCTCCACCGGATACTCCAGCCGCTGCCAGGTCAGATGGCCGCGGGCGGAGTCGAAGAGGATGCAGGCCGCCCGCGGATCGCCGTCCCGCGGCTGGCCGACCGATCCCGGGTTGACCAGGTACCGGGTCTCCTCCTCCAGGTCCAGCCGGCTGTCCTCGCCGCGCACCAGATAGGCCCCCACCCGCCCACGACGCTCGAGGAAAAAGCAGGCGAGGTGGGTATGTCCGAAGAAGGTGAGGGAGGCTTCCGTGGCATCGAACGCCTGCTTGGCCTCGGTGGGAGAGAAGAGATAGACGTCCTCGTCGAACGGCGTGCCATGGCAGAGCATGCCGCAGGCGTCCAGCGCCAGCGGTCCCATGGGGAGCTCCCGCACGAAGGCGAGCTGGGCGTCGTCGAGCTGCGCCCGCGTCCACTCCGCCGAGGCCCGGGCCAGCTCATTGAAGTCGGTAGCGTCGGCGAGCCCCGCCACCACCTTGTCGTGGTTGCCGCGCAACAGCGTCAACGGGCCGTCCCACGCCTGCAGCCGCGCCAGCACCTCCCCGGGCGCGCCACCATACCCCACCAGGTCTCCGAGCACGACCAGGTGATCGACCGCCTCCTGCCGCGCCAGCTCCAGCACCGCCTCCAGCGCTTCCAGGTTGGCATGGATGTCGGCACAGATCAGAGCCCGCACATGTGCTCCCGGAGCCGAACGGCCAGGTGCGAGGCGACGTCGGCCGGCTCCTCCCGTCCCGACAGGTCGACACGGATATCGGCCAGGGCATAGGCCGCCAGCCGGTGCTCGAAGAGCTCCCGCGCCTGGGCCTGGTCCCGGAACAGTGGCCGATTCCGCTTGCCGAGCGGTCCCACCCGTCTCACTACCTCTGAGTACGGAAGGTGGAGCCAAATCGTGACACCGGTCTGCAACATGAAGGTGCGGGTGGGCTCGCTGCAGAACGTGCCCCCTCCGGTGGCCACCACGGCGCGGTCGTCGATGCCGCCCTCCACCAGCACCTCCTGCTCGATGCGGCGGAAGGCCTGCTCGCCGCCGTCGGCGAAGATCTCAGGGACGCTCTTGCCCGTCCGTCGCTCGATCTCGGCGTCGAGGTCGCGAAACGGTCGCTCCAGATCATCGGCCAGCAGACGACCCACGGTCGTCTTGCCGGAGGCCATGAATCCGATCAGATAGATCCGGTCGCGGGTCACCGTTGGGAGCCGCGAGCCTTGGCGGCCTCGCGGCGGAGCCCGAGGATCAGGCAGGTCAGGAAGCCACCCCAGACGAACCCGGCGACGAGGAGGAAGAGGATCCAGGCTTGCACGTTCATTGTGAGCTAGGAGCTCGCGGCCGCCTGTATGCGGCGCAGGCGCCGCCGGTTCCACCATAACAGGACCGCGATCGCCACAGTGAACTGGAGCAGGACCGTGCCGACGCTCTCCGCCCGCAGCGGATGCCACCATCCGTCCGGATCCCAGCCGCGCGCCTGCCAAAGCCACCAGACCAGCAGCGTGACCGCCTCCACCGGCACCACGACCCCGACCAGCGTCGACCACCAACGGCCGATGCGCAAGTCCGCGCCGGGCCCGTTCACCACCTCGCGGCGCAGCCGCTCGAGACCGAAGCGCCGAGCGGCGAGCGCGAAGAAGAGGCCCGAGACCATCAGGCCGACGCCCCACACCCAGTCCTGGTTGTGCAGGAAGTCGACGGACAGCGCCGACGGCAGGCCGAAGAGGAGCGCGGCCCCGGCGACCCACAGCAGCGCCTCGCGACGCGCCATCCCGCGGTCGATCAGCACCCGCGTCGCCAGCTCCAGCATCGAGATGAGGCTGGTCAGGGCGGCGAACGACAAGGCGAGAAAGAACAGCGTCATGAAGACCCCGCCGGCGGGCATCTCCGCGAACAGCCGCGGCATCCAGACGAAGGTCAGCCCCTCGTTGCCGGCTCCCACGATCTCGTCGCTCGCCGCCGGGTTGAATGCGAAGACCGTGCACAGCACCATGATCCCCGCCAGCAGCGACACCGAGTTGTTGCCGAAGCCGATGAGAAAGGCATTGAGCGAGACGTCCTCCCGCACCCGCATGTAGATGGCGTAGGTGAGGATCAGCCCCCAGCCGGCCCCGGTGTCCCAGGCGTTCTGCGTCAAGGCGTGGAGCCAGATCCTGACGTCGGCGAGCCTGTCCCATTGCGGTGTGAAGAGGAAGGCGAGGCCGCGCTCCGCTCCGGGCAGGGTCACCGCCCGCAGGGCGAGGATGACGACCAGGCCGAAGAGCGTGGGTATGAGGACCTTGGCGACCCGCTCGATCCCCCTCACCCCGAACCAGACGACCGCGACTCCCGCACCCAGGGCGAGGATGTGGGTGAACACCGGCTGCAGGGAGCCGGTGAAGCCCTCCCACAGCCGGGCGCTGTCGGTGTTCCGGAGCTCGCCGGTGAGCGCCGCGGCGAGGTAGCGGAAGCACCAGCCGGTGACCACCGAGTAGTAGAACATGATGGCCGTGGCGGTGAGCGCCACCCACCCACCCATCCACGCCCAACCCTCGCCCGCCATCTCGCCGAAGGCCCGCACCGTCCCCTGGCGCACGCGCTTGCCGAACGAGAACTCCACGATCATCAGCGGAATCGACCACAGGAGCAGGAAGACCACCCAGGCGATGAGGAAGGAGCCGCCGCCGTTGGCGGCGACGATGCGCGGGAAGCGCCAGATGTTGCCGGTGCCCACGGCCATGCCGAGGGTGGCGAGGACGAGGCCCCAACGCGAGCCAAAGTGTTCTCCGGAGTGTTCTCCGGAGTGCTCTCCCGAATGCTCCTGGGCGCTCATGGGCGGCGCTGCTCCTCTCCCACGGCGGCCAGCAGCCGCCGGCAGTTGGCTGCCACGTCTCCCCGGCAGGCGGCGCTCAACACGGCCGCCGAGTCCGCGCCAGCGGCCAGCACGTCCCGCACACGCTCCACGTCGATGCCGCCTATGGCGACCAGGGGCTTGTCCGTGCGGGCCCGGGCGTGGCGCAGCGATTCTAGACCGACGACCGGGTCGGGCCGTGCCTTGCTGGCCGTCGGGTAGACGGGACCGAAAGCCACCGCGTCCACCTCGGGATCGGCGGCCGCCTCCTCGACCTGCCGCAGATCATGGGTGGATCGCCCGATCACGGTCTCCGGTCCGACGATCCCGCGCACCACCGCCGGCGCCAGGTCGTCCTGCCCCACGTGCACGCCGTCGGCCCGCACCAGCCTGGCGAGATCCGGCCGGTCGTTGACCCAGAGAAGATAAGGCTGCTCGTTGCGCAAGGCGGCACAGGCGAGCAGCTCCTCATACAGCCGCTCGTCCGGCATCCCCTTCGCCCGCACCTGCACCCACCGAACCCCCGCCTCCACAATGCGCCGTACGCCTTCCGACAACCCTACCGCCCCCAACGCCCCCGCATCGGCAAGAACGTAGAGAGCCGGAACTTCCAGTCCGATCGGCATCGAGACCCCAGCCCCTATGGCGATGCCCCGGGGGAAAGGCGGCGGCCGAGGGGAGCCTCCCGGGGGGCTCTCGACGACGGCATCCTCACAACCCGCCGCATACCTCAGCGGCCCGGCCCGAAGTCGAGCGCAGCGCGCGCCCCCCACCAAAGTCCGGGACAGCGCGCGCGTCCCCCGGGAGGCTTCCCTCGGCCGCCGCCGGGGCGGGGGAACACTCAGGTGCCAACGGCAGCCCTCCCCTCCTCCAAGAATCGCTCCATGAAGCGCGTAGAGAGATCTCCGGCACGAAATCTAGGATCCGCGAGGATGCGCTGGTGCAAGGGAATGGTCGTGGCCACGCCTTCGATGACGAAGAAGCCCAGGGCCCGCGACATGCGGGCGATGGCCTCGTCGCGGTCGCTGCCGTGGACGATCAGCTTGCCGACCATCGAGTCGTAGTGCGGCGGGATCACGTAGTCCTCGTAAACGTGGGTGTCGACCCGCGTGCCGGGTCCGCCGGGAACGTGGAAGACGGTGACCTTGCCCGGCGAAGGCGTGAACTTCTCCGGGTGCTCGGCGTTGATCCGGCACTCGATGGCGTGTCCGTTCGGCTCCACGGCGTCCGGTATCGCCAGCTCTTCGCCGGCAGCGATGCGGATCTGCGTCTTCACCAGGTCGACGCCCGTGACCAGCTCGGTCACCGGGTGCTCGACCTGGATGCGCGTGTTCATCTCCATGAAATAGAAGCGGCCGTCGCGATCGAGCAGGAACTCCACCGTCCCCGCGTTTTCATAGCCCACCGCCTCCGCCAGCCGCACCGTCGCGGCGCCCATCTCGGCACGCAGCTCCGGGGTCATCGCCGGCGACGGCGCCTCTTCGATCAGCTTCTGGTGGCGCCGCTGGATCGAGCATTCGCGCTCGCCCAGGTGCACGGTGCGCCCGTGGCGGTCGGCCAGCACCTGGAACTCGATGTGTCGCGGCTCGACGAGGTACTTCTCGAGGTAGATCGAGCCGTCGCCGAACGCCTTCGAGGCCTCCTCGCGCGCGGTCGCGAACTGCCCTTCGAGCTGCGCATCTTCGTGGACGATCCGCATGCCGCGGCCGCCGCCGCCTGCCACCGCCTTGAGGATCACCGGATAGCCGACCTCGGCGGCCAGGCGCCGCGCCGCCGCGGCTCCATCCAGGGGATTCTTGCTGCCCGGCAGCACCGGGACGCCGGACGCCGCCGCCGTAGTGCGCGCCTGCGCCTTGTCGCCCATCAGGCGGATGCTCTCGGCCCGCGGTCCGATCCACCTGAGCCCCGATTCCTGCAGCGACTCCGCGAACTGGGCGTTCTCCGCCAGGAAGCCATATCCCGGGTGAATGGCCTCGGCGCCGGTGATCTCCGCGGCGGCGATGATGTTGGCGACGTTCAAGTAGCTCTGGGTCGACGGCGGCGGCCCTATGCAGATCGCCTCGTCGGCGTAGGCGACGTGCAGGCTGTCGCTGTCCGCGGTGCTGTGGACGGCGACCGTCCGCACGCCCAGCTCGCGGCAGGCCTGGATGATGCGCAGGGCGATCTCGCCGCGGTTGGCGATCAGGATCTTGCGAAACATCGACGATCGACGGCGCAGCTCGGGGGCTCCTCAGCTCGCCTCGATGAGGAAGAGAGGCTCGCCGTATTCGACCGGCTGGGCGTTCTTAGGAAAGACCTTCTTGACCATGCCGTTGACGTCGGACTCGATCTCGTTCATCAGCTTCATCGCCTCGACGATGCACAGCACCTGTCCCTTGCGCACGGTGCTGCCGACCTGCACGTAGGGATCCGAGTCCGGGCCGGCAGCGGCATAGAACGTGCCGACGATGGGGGAGGTGAGAACGTGTCCGTCCTCCGCGGGCGCGACCGCCTCGCCGCCCGCCGGGAGCTCGGCGACGGGCTCGGCGGCAGCTTCCTGGAACGGAGCCGACGCGGCCGGCAGCGGAGCTCTGACCGGCGGCGCCGTGGCACTGACCACCTGGGCGCTCGGCACCCCGGCGGCACGTCCGGTGATCTTGACACGTTGGCCCGAGCGCTCCTCGATCTCGAGACCCTGGAGCTGGCCTTCGCGGACCAGGTCGATCAGCTCTTTGATCTGTTCAAAAGTCAGCACGAGGACTCCTTTGCGGCCGGCACCAGAGTCTACCCGACCGCGTGCCCGGCGCCCAGCGCCGTGCCGACGCTCAGCCCTCGCCTTCTCCGCCCTCCTCATCGTCGCCGTCGTCTTCACCGTCGTCGGGCGGCTCGAACCCTTCGCAGAAGGTGGGCACGAACAAGCTGAACTCGTCGGTGCCGTGGGCCGCGGTGGCGGCGAGCGTCGCCTCGTATTGTCTCCTCTGGGCCGTGATCCTGTACGTGTGCGAGGGATCTCTTTGCCGGCTGGTGGCCCCGTCCCCGAATCGCCAGAAGAATTCGGTGTAGTGCTCGGTGGACTCGTTGGTGAAGGCCACCGAGCGCCGGCCCGCCGGCTCGGCGCCTTCGGGCGCGGCTTCGCAAGTGAAGACGACCTCGGCATCGGCGGGCCTCGTGGGCGCCGGGATGTCGATCGGAGGCGAGGCTCCCTGTCGCGGCGCCGTCGGCGAATCGGTCGAGCAGGCCAGGCCTGAGCCGGCCAGCACGAAGGCGCCCAGCAGGCTGAGAAAACGTGTCCGGCTACGTGGATTCATCGTCCCGCCTCCTCTCGCTCAGGGTCGGAAGTCGATCGTGAGATTCGCCGGAGCGGTCTGCACCGGGTCGCCCGACAGCGTGCGACCGAAAAATCTCAGGGTGAGATTGAGCACGATGAGCTCGCTCCCGGTTTCGCTGTCGGAGCCGCGCCGGGCAAGCTCCTGGAGCGGCACCGTGGAGAGCTGACTGAGCGTCAGGATCGGCAGCTCCCCGTACTCCCTCGTTCCGCCTACCGGGACCACGCCGAAGACCCCGCGCACGAGCGCCGGAGGCAGCCGCGTTCCGGTGTCGGCGCGGCCGTACGTCACCTCGTAGGACTCGATCTCCACGTCCATCAAGGCGCTGATGTCGCCGGCCGGATCTTTGGCCACGGACTGGATCACCACACCCGAGAGGGTCACACCCCCTGCGTCGGTCGCCTCGCTCACCGAGACGGTGGCCGGCGCCTCCCCGACGTCGCTGATCGACAGCAGCACGCCGCCGCCATCGGTCTTGTCGGTGCGGGCTTCGCAGGCGAGCACCGCGGCGGAGAGGGCCGCCAGCAGTAGAGCCTTTGAGTTCGCTTTCATGATCTGGACCTCCCCCGGTTTACAGCTTCAGCACCCGCGGCGTGATGAAGATCAACAGCTCCTCGTTCATCTCGCGCCGCTCCTTGTTGCGGAACAGCCGACCGAGCACGGGGATGTTCGCCAGCCCCGGAACCCGGTCTTCGTCGTGGCTGGAGGTGACCTCGTAGATGCCGCCGATGACCGTGGTGCCGCCGTCCCGGACCATGACGCGCGTGCGCGCTTCCTTGGTGGCGATCGGAGCGTTCTCCGCGTTCGGCACCAGGAGGTCGAGCCGCGGCTGGCGCTTCTGGATGTCGATCTCCAGGAGCACCGTGCCATCGGCGGTGACGTGTGGGGTCACCTGCAGCCGCAGCGTGGCGTTGACGAACTGAACGCTCACCGTGTTGTTGGCCACCGTCTGCACCGGGATCGACACGCCGCTCTGGATCTCCGCCTGCTCGTTGTTGAGCACGGTGACCGACGGGGTCGAGAGGATGTTCGCCAGCCCCTTGTTCTCGGCCGCCTGCAGCGTCGCATCCAGGGTGAAGGTGTTGAGCACATTGCCCATCGTCAGGCCGAGAAGTCCGTTCTCGCCGCCGCGCGGCAGGTTCACGCCGCCGCTGCCCACGATGTTGTTGGGGAACTCGAGGCCGGTGGTGTTGCCGTGCGCCGCGTCGGCGATCGCGATGAAACCCCACTGGATGCCGAGCGAGCGGGCGAACTCCTTGTTGGTCTCGACGATGCGCGCCTCGATGTGCACCTGAGGCTCCGGGACGTCCAGCTGCTCCACGACGGCGAGCACCGTGTCCATGTATTGAGGCAGCTCCCGGATGATGAGCGTGTTGGTGCGCCCGTCGACGACGACCGAGCCGCGCTGGCTGAGCACCGACGCCCCGAGCTCCCCGCGCAATACGTCGGCGACCTCGCTCGCCGTGCTGTAGCTGACGCGCTTCATGACCGTGCGCAGCGGTCTCGAGGCCAGCTCCGCCTCCAGCCGCTCTTGCTCGAGCCTCGCTTCCTCCTGAAAATGCTCGAGTGTCGCCACTCGCATGACGTTGCCGTCGAGCTCGTAGTCCAGATTGTTCATCTTCAAGATCTGCTCCAGCGCCTGGTCCCAAGGCACCCCTCGCAGGCTCACCGTCACCACCCCGCTCACGTCGGGATGGATCACGATGTTGAGCCCGAACTGCTCGGCGATCTGCCGCAGAGTCGCCGGCAGGTCCGCGTCGGCGATCGTGACGTCGATCGGCTCGCCGCTGTACGCCTGCTCGGCCTCGGGAAGAGCCTGCGAGTCGAACACCGGCGTGGTGTCGTACACGAGGTCCTTCTTCTCCGGTGGAGCCTCGACCACGAGGGGCGCGGGGGCCGGCTGCGACGCCGGCTCGGCGGCTGGCGCCGGCTCGGGCTCGGCAGGCGGCGGCTCCGGCTCGAGCACGGGAAGCGGCTCCGGCTCGGCCGCAGGCGGTTCCGGCATCGGTTCCGGTTGAACCGCGGGTGCCATTTCGGGCGATGGCTCCGCCTCGAGTGCCTCTACCATTGCTGGCATCGGCTCCGGTTCCGGCAACGGTTCCGGCACAGGCGCCGGCGTGGCCTCGGCCGCGATCTCGGCCGCGGCCTGCTCGGCGGTCATCGGATGCGGGAAGAAGAGCCGCAGACCGGAAGGCAGCGGCTCGATCACCGGTGCCGCCGAGGACTCGAGATCGACGACCACCCGCGTCAGCGGGTCGGGGTCGGTGCGGAACTGCGCCGCCCGCACCCGCTCGACCGGTCCGCCGCCGCCGGGCAACGAAGACCACGGCTCGGCGGCGGCGACACCCTCGAGGTCGAGGACGAAGCGGCTTGGATCCTGCAACCCGAATGACGAGTAGCGGAACTGTCCGTCGCCGTGCAACGTCACGGTGGTGCCGGCGTCGCCAGTATCGACGGCCACCGACTGCAGCCAGCTCCCCAGGACTCCCACCGGCTCGGGTCCTCGCACCGGCTCCTCGAGCGTTCCCAGCGGCGTCGGCTCCGGCATCGATGGCGGCATGTCGACGGGTGCTTCCACCGCCGCGGGCTGGCCGTCGACGGATGGCGCCGCGGGCGCGCCGTCGGGCTCGTCGACGGGACGTTCCATCGCCGCGTCGACCGCCGTCGACGCCCCTGCGGCCGGCTCCGCCTCCGCGGGAACCGGCACCTCCTCGGCCGGCGCGGCCGGCGGCTCGGCGGCAGCCCGCTCCACGGCCGCGGGCGTCGCGTCCTCGGCGTCGGGCGCCGCGCTGCAGCCGCCACCCGCGAGGACCGTCAGCAGCATCCCGGCGGCCAGCGCGAGCTTCCACCACTCTCTGTTCAAGGCTGTCACGTGATCTCCCATGGCTCTCGTCTCCCTCCCCGAGGTCCGAAGTCTCTCGGACACCGCCTAGGGGTTGAGCTTCTTGACCACCTCCCGGTACGGCTTCAGGGCCGTCGCTTCTCGTAACTCCTGTCGAAACACCACCTCGCCATCGGAGATGGCGAGCACCTCGCCGTCGAAGAGCCGGTCCCCCGCGCGGACCAGATACGTCGCTTTGCCGTCGCCGGAGCTGATCTGCGCCGCCGCCCCGCGAGCGGTGACAAAGATGCCCGAGACCCGGATCTCGTCGATCGACAGGCCGCGCAGTCCCGCAGGCCGGGGCCCGCTGTCCCGCGGCGCCGTTCGCGCCTCGAGCAGCGAGACGAAGGGATCCCGCCGGCCGCCGGAGTCGTAGGTGTATCCCGGCCCTGCCAGCGCCTCCTCGAGCCCGGTCCTGTCCTGGGCGCCGCCCGGCGCCGGCGGCACCAGCAGTGCCGACAGGGTCAGGGCGAAGAGGGTCGGGCGGCAGCCAGCGAAGAGTGGTCTTGCGCGGCTCACGGCGTCTCCTCCTCGGGCTCCCCCGCGGCCGGCTCCGTGTAGATGAAGGTCTTGGCGGTGAAGCTGGCGTGGATCGTACGGTCGCCGCCCGCCTCCCGGTCCTGCAGCGCGGTGATCTGCAGGTCGTCGACGTCGACGATGCGCGGCAGGTGGCTGACGCGATCGAACAGGGTTCCCAGATTGTGGTAGGTCCCGTCGACCTGGATGGCGATCGGCCACTCGCTGTAGAAGCCGCGCTCGACGAACTCGTCCGGGCGGAACAGCACGAGGTCCAGGTTGCCCTGCTCGGTGAGCTGGCGAATGCGCCGCATCAGCTCCGAGGTGTTGCGGCGCGCCGGCAAGACCCGCAGCAGTCTGTCGAGCCTGAGCTCGCGGCGGCGCAGCTCCTCGCGAAATCGCGGCAGATCCCGGGCCGCGACCTGCCCCCGCTCGAGATCCTGCTCGAGCTCCGCCAGCCTCTGGCGCTGGGCCGCGATGTCCGCCTTCTGGTCTCGAATGGCGGTCCAGTAGCCGAAGGCGAAGAGCAACGCCCCCACCGCCAGGCCGGCCCAGGCGCTCGCGTACCGGAACTTGCCTGCCACACCGCCTAAGCTGGCCACGGTCCATCGCCCCTCAGGTCGCTTCCTCTCCGTCGTCCGCGGCGCCGCCGCCTGCGGTCGAGCCTTCCGTCGTCGGAACGTATTGGAACGTCAGATCGAAGGTGTAGATCGGGTCGCGGTGCTCGGTCGCCCGCAGTACCGGCTGGCGAAAGCCGGGCACCTGTTCCAGGTTCTCCAGGAAGCTCGCCACGGCGTTGGTGTTGAACGCCTCGCCCTGGATGCTGACGACGTTGGACGCCATCTGGAGCCGCGTCAGCCAGAGCAGCTCGGGCAGCGCCCGGGAGACCTGATCCATGACCTCCACCGGACCCCGCTGGTTGGCCTTGAGCTCGTGGATCACCCGGATCCGCCGGCGCAGCTCTTCGCTCCGGCCCTCCGTCCTCTCGACTTGCCGGAGGACGGACGCCATGGCGTCCAGGCGCTGCTGCCTCTCGCCGATCTCGCGGTCCAGGCGGCGGCTAGTCTGGTAGTACAGGAGCCAGCAGGCCGCGAACGCCACCAGGGCGAGCAGGATCGGCCCGGTGAACCACGTACGCGCCGCATCCGCGGCTCGACCGGGACCGGGTCCGGCCGGGCCGCGACGAGCCCGCCCCGGCTTGCGACCCTCGGGCAGCAGGTTGATGCGCACCACGGTCGTCACTCCCCCACCTTGCGCATCGCCAGCCCGACTGCGACCGACAGCATGGGCGCAACGGACGCCAGCCACTGATCGTGGATCTCGCCGGAGTTGTAGTCGACGTGGAGGAAGGGGTTCAACGGCTCGACCGGCACCCCGAAGCGGCGGGCGAACACGTGATGCAGGCGCGCGTCGAGCGCGCCGCCGCCGCTCAGAACCAGTCGCTCCACCCGCGGCCCGACCACCGCGCTGCGCGCGGCGGTGCCCACGGCGGCGAGCGCCAGGTCGAACGCCCTTTCGACCTCGGCAGCCAGCTCGTCCGCCATCGCGTCCAGCAACGGCCGGGCGGCGGCGGGGTCGACGCCGCTCACGGCCTGTCCCCGCTTCACGGCCTCCGCATCCTCGAAGGAGAGGCCGAGCTCGTATTGCAGCCGTTCCGTGACCTGGTTGCCGCCGTACGGAATGTCGCGCCAGAACACCGGCGCACCGGCGGCAAGGACGTGGACGTTGGTGATGCTGGCGCCGATGTCGAGCAGGCCGACGACGCCTTCGGCGTCGGCCCCGTAGACCAGCTCGTAGGCGTTCTGCAGCGCGAACACATCCACGTCTACCGCCACCGGCGTGCGGCCGGCGCTATGGATCAGGGACACGTAGTCCTGGATCTTGTCCTGTTTGGCGGCGACCAGCAGGACGTCCAGGCTGTCGTGGCCCGGCTCGTCGCCGCCGAGCACCGCGTAGTCGAGGCGCACGTCGTGGATGTCGAACGGGATGTACTGCTCCGCCTCCCACTGGATCGAATCGGCGAGCTCGGCTTCACTCATGCGTGGCACCGCGATGCGCTTGATGATCACCGACGGCCCGGAGACCGAGGTCGCGAAAGCGTTGTTGCGCACGCCGGTGCGCTCGATCAGCCGCTGGATCGCCTCGACGGCCAGCGTCGCATCGGCTACCGAGCCCTCCACGATCGCCTCCGGAGGGAGCGGCTCGAGGCCGACCCTGTCCAGCTTGTACCCGCCCTTGCGCTCCTTCAGCTCGACCAGCTTGACCGCCGAGCTGCCGATGTCGAGCCCCACGACGTTCTTCGAGCGTGAGAAAAGCACCTCCTCCTGACTCCCTCCCCGCGCCAATTCATCGGCCCAATCGCCCTCGGAACCCGCCGCCTGAGACTCGGCGGAAGCTAGCAGGCGGATAGAGAGGTGTCAAGGTGCACAAGTCGATGTGCGCGGCCCCCGCGGCCTTGTGGTAGACTGCCGCCGCTCACAGCGAGGTGTGGCGCCCGGCGGGCCTCACGTCCCACTCCCGGTCAGAGAGCGAAGAACGGAGCACGATCATGGCGAAGCGTTGTATCTATTGCGGCAAGGGCACGGTCATCGGGCGAAGCATCAGCCACGCCCACAACGTCACGGCGCGACCGATGCGCGCCAACCTGCAGCGCGTGCGGGCGTGGATCGACGGAACCGCGCGCAGGGTCTGGGTCTGCACGCGCTGTCTGCGCTCGGGGCGGGTTGTCAAACCGCCTGTGCGGAGCTGGCAACCCGAAGGTGCCGAGGGGTAGGCTGCCCAGTCGCCCAACGAGGGGTCAGGGATCAGCGACTGACCCCTGGGTGGGCGGGGGTCATACCGTCTCCTCGAGCCCGCCCCGCGTCCCCACCTTCCGCCCCACCGCCCGCACTCCGGTCAGCGACCGGATGGCGCTACGCAGCTTTTCCAGGTGCTTGCTGTTGCGCACCTCGACGACGACGCGAATGCGCCCCTCTCCGGTCTCCAGGGCCTCGGCGTCGAACTGCCGGATGTTGGAGTCGTGCCGGGCGATGACCTCGGTGAGCCTGGCGAGGATGCCCTTCTCGTCCTCCGTCTGGATGAGCAGGACCACCGGATAGACACCTTCGTCCTGGGGCGCCCATTCCACCTCGATCTCGCGTTCCGGGTTGTAGAGCAGCTTCTTGACGTTGGCGCAGTGGACGGAGTGCACCGAGACTCCCCGGCCGCGGGTGATGTAGCCGACGATCTCCTCGCCCGGCAGCGGGGTGCAGCATTTGGCGAGATGCGCCAGCATGTCGTCGAAGCCCTTGACCCGGATGGCGCTGGGGGTGCGGAAGGGCAGGACCTTGTCTACCGCCTGCCGCAGCCGGCTGGGAGGCGCCTCCGCCTCGGCCACCTGCTCCTCGCCGAGGACCTGCAAGAGCACCTGGCGCGGCAGAGCCCTGCCGACCCCGATGCGTGCCAGCAGGTCCTCCGACCGCGCCAGCCCCTCCTGCTCGAGGTAGGCGGCGAACCCCGGCAAGTCGAAGAATCTCTTCGGTGCCGTACGCAGCCTGCGCAGCTCGCGCTCCAGCAGCCGGCGGCCGAGCTCGATCGAGCGCTCCTTCTGCTTGACCGACAGGTAGTGCCGGATCTTGCTGCGCGCCCGGGAGGTGGCAACGAAGGAGAGCCAGTCGCGGCTCGGCTCGCGGCCGGGGGCGGTGATGATCTCCACCATGTCGCCGTTCTTCAGCTCGGTGCGCAGCGGCACCAGCCGGCCGTTGACCCGGGCGCCGGCGCACTGGTGCCCCAGGTCGGTGTGCACCTTGTAGGCGAAGTCGAGGGGCGTGGCGCCGCGCGGGAACGACAGGACTTCCCCCTTGGGGGTGAAGACGTAGACCTCGTCGGGATACAGATCCACCTTCAGGGTGTTGAGGAACCCCCGCGGGTCTTCGACGTCCTGCTGCAGGTCGAGGAGCTGGCGCAGCCACAGGACGTTGGGATCGGCCTCGGCCGGCTCGAACCGCCCCTCCTTGTAGTGCCAGTGGGCGGCGATGCCCTCCTCGGCGATGCGGTCCATCTCGCGGGTGCGGATCTGCAGCTCGAACGGTTGCCCCTGCGGGCCGATCAGCGTCGTGTGCAGCGACTGGTAGAGGTTCGGCTTCGGCATCGCGATGTAGTCCTTGAACCGGCCCGGGACCGGGCGCCAGTTCTGGTGCACCACGCCGAGCACCGCGTAGCAGTCCCGCATCTCGCCCGTGATGACGCGAAACGCCAGATAGTCGTAGAGCTGCGACAGGTCGATGCCCAGGCGCAGCAGCTTGCGGTGCATCGAGTAGTAGCGCTTGACGCGATAGCTGATCTCCGCCTCGACCCCGGCCTCCTCGAGCAGCCGCAGGAGCTCGGCGCGCAGCGCGTCGCTGGCCGCCCGGCCGCCGGCGATACGCGCCTCCAGGTCGCGGTGCAGCTCTGCGAACTGCAGCGGGTAGAGGTAGTAGAACGCCAGGTCCTCGAGATCTCCCTGCACCCGCGACATCCCCAGGCGATGGGCCAGCGGGGCGTAGATCTCCAGCGTCTCCTGGGCGATGCGGCGGCGCGACTCCTGCCCCAGGTGCTCGAGGGTGAGCAGGTTGTGCAGGCGGTCGGCCAGCTTGACCACCACCACCCGCGGGTCTTGCACGGAGGCCAGGATGAGCTTGCGGAAGGTCTCGGCCTGGGCCTGGTCGCGCCGCACGTATTCGTGCTGGCCGATCTTGGTGACCCCGTCGACCAGCTCGGTGATCTCGGAGCCGAATCGCTGCTCGAGCTCGCCCCGCGTCGTCAGGGTGTCCTCGAGGACATCGTGGAGGAGACCTACGGCGACGCAGGTGGCGTCGAAGCGCAGGTCGGCCAGCAGCCACGCGACATGCAGCGGATGGGTGATGTAGGGCTCGCCGGAGCGCCGCGCCTGGCCCGCGTGCATCTGCGACGAGAACTCGTAGACCTGGCGCAGCAGAGCCTCGTTCACCTCGCGTCCCGACCGCCCGAGGCGCTCGACGATGCCCTCGAAGGCGACGTCTTGCGCCGCCTCGACCGGCGGCGGAGGCATGGACTCGCGGGACTTCTGGCTGCGCGCCGTGGCCATGGTGCAACTTTCCCTTGGCGAACCGTACGCTCCGCACGGCCCGGCCACGTGTCCTCCCGACCTACATTGTACTCCCGCACCGCCAAGGGTCAGGGGCTAGGGATCAGGGGTGGGGGTGGGGGCCTACAGGGCCGCCTTGCGTTCCTTGCGTTCGGCCCGCGCGCCCTTGCCGAAGACGCGCTCCCACCACAGCGCGAACGGGCTGGCGATGTAGACGGAGGAGAACGTGCCGACGATGATGCCGATGGTGAGGATGAAGGCAAAGCCGCGCAGGACGTCGCCGCCGAAGACCAGCAGGCTGCCGGTGGCGAGCAGGGTGGTACCCGAGGTGAGGACCGTGCGCGACAGGGTCTGGTTGGTGGCGAGATCGACGATCTCCTCGAACGACTGTCTGCGGCTGCGCCGCATATTCTCGCGCACACGGTCGAAGAGGACGACGGTGTCGTTGACGGAGTAGCCGATCAGGGTGAGGAACGCCGCCACCGTGGTCAGGTTGAACTCGTAGCGGGTCAGCGCGAACAGGGCCAGCGTGATCAGCACGTCGTGGGCCGTCGCCACCAGGGCGCCGATCCCGAAGCGCAGCTCGAAACGAATCCAGATGTAGGCCAGCATGCCGAGCATCGAGAAGACGACCGCGAGGATTCCTTTACGGCGCAGCTCGGCGCCGACCTGCGGCCCTACGTTCCCGGTTGCCAGCACGGTGTAGTCGCCGACCCCGGCTAGAGCCGCGGTGACCAGAGCCCGGCTCCCCTCCTCGCTGCCCTCGAGGATCGGTGTCTTGATCAGCACCTCGTTGTCTTCGGTCTCGCCGAAGCGTTGGATCTGCGCCTGGGCGAGGCCGGCGTCCGCCAGGGCGCGGCGCAGCCGGTCGAGCTCCGGCTCCTGCTCGAACTTCAGCGTCAGCTGCGTCCCGCCGGCGAAGTCGATCCCCAGGTTCAGCCCGCCGCGGATGAACTCGGCGATCCAGGCGCCGACCAGGATGGACAGGGCAATCGCCAGCGCCAGCCGGCGATGCTTCATGAAACGGTAGTGGGTATCGCGGAATAGTCGCATCGGATCGGGTCGTCGTTCAGATCGACAGGCGTTCCACACGCTGACGTCGGGTCAGCACGGCATCGAACAGCGTGCGGCTGACGAAGATGGCGGTGAACAGCGACGCCAGGATGCCTACCGACAGCGTCACCGCGAAGCCCCGCACCGGTCCGGTGCCGAACTGGAAGAGGAACACCGCCGCGATGAGGGTGGTGATGTTGGCGTCCAGGATCGACGACAGGGCCTTGCCGAAACCGGCGTCGATCGCCGACTTGACCGTCCGTCCGTGCCCCAGCTCCTCCCGGATGCGCTCGAAGATCAGCACATTGGCGTCGACCGCCATACCGATGGTGAGCACGATCCCGGCGATGCCCGGCAGAGTCAAGGTGGCCCCGAAGTAGGCCAACGCGCCGAAGATGAGGAGCATGTTGAGCGCCAGGGCGACGACCGCATTGACGCCGCTCAAGAGGTAGACGACGAGCACCGCGAACACCACGAGCGCGCCGCCGATGACCCCTGCCCGCAGCCCCTGACGGATCGAGTCCTGCCCGAGGGTCGCGCTCACGCTGCTTTCTTCCAGATAGGTGATGCCGGCCGGCAGGGCGCCGGAGCGCAGCACAGTCGCCAGGTCCTCGGCCTCCTGCTGGGTGAAGCCGCCCTCGATGATCCCGGAGTCGGCGATGCGGCTGTTGATGCGCGGCGCCGACACCACGTTGCCGTCGAGGACGATCGCCACGCCGCGGCCGATGTTGGCTTGTGTCAGCGCCGCGAATCGCTGCCCCCCCTCGTGGCTCAAGGAGAAGTTGACCACCGGCTCGTTGAACTGGCCCAGGCCGGGGCGCGCGTTGCGCAGATCGCGGCCGGTGATGGTCGCCGGCTCCAACGCGTAGTAGACCGTGCCAAGCTCACGCCCCTGCTCGTCGCGCGTGGTGCTGGGCAGGATCTCCACGTCCTCAGGCAACGCGCCGCCGAGGCTGGCGACCAGCTCTTCGCGGCTGGTGGTCGGCGCCTCGTTCGGTCCCGGCGACCGCACCAGCCGCCATTCCAGAAAGGCGGTGTTCTTGATCAGGCTCTTGACCCGTTCTGGATCCCCGACGCCGGGGAGCTGGACGACGATGCGATCGCTGCCCAGCCCCTCGCGCTGGATCACCGGCTCGGCGACGCCGAACTCGTCGATCCGGTTGCGAATCGTCTGCAGCGCCTGGACGACGGCCAGCTCTTCGATCTCACTGCGGCTCTGCGCGGTCATGCTGAAGCGCACAACCTCGCCGGCGCGCTCCCGCTCCCATCCCGGCAGGAAGTCCCGGACGATGCCGTCGACCGCCGCGTCCCGATCGGCCGGCACGCCGTTGACCTCGAATGCGGCGGCGCCGGCCCGGCGCGCGCTGACCCCTGGGAGGTCGGCGTCCACGAGCTCGTCGGTGAGGCGGTCCATCGCCTTCTGGGTCTCGGCGCGCACCGCATCCTCGGTCTGGACCTGCAGACGCAGGTGGATGCCGCCGCGCAGGTCGAGGCCGAGATTGATCTTGTCGCGCAGGGGAAAGGCCGACAGGGCCGCCAGCGCGACCACGCCGAGGATCAGCGCCCCGCGCCAGAGCAGGCTGCGGTTCACGACTCAGACTCCTGCTGCAGGCCGGAGATCGCTCCCCTGGTCACCCTCACCCGCACGGTGTCGGAGAGCTTGAGCACCAGGATCGCGCCCTCCGCGGACACCACCTCGCCGAGCAACCCGCCGCTGGTCACCACCTTGTCCCCCTTCTTCAGCCCGTCCAGCATCTGCTGGTGGGCGCGCTGGCGCTTGCGCATGGGCATCCACCAGATGAGGTAGAAGATCAGAACCATGATGGCGAGCGGCGCCAGCGTCGTCCACAGCGGTGCCCCTTGGGCCTGTTGCAGGGCGAGCGGAACGAGAGACGTCATGGACACTCCTCAAGCGCGCGACAGTCGCATGAACGGGAAACCCCTACTCGGCCTCCCAGGCGGCCGAGAAGGCGGCCAGCGAACCGGAGCCGATAGCTTCCCCGAGTTCCCGCATGAAGTCAAGGTAAACGCGCAGATTGTGCAGCGTCAGGAGCACCTTGGCGGTCAGCTCGCCGGTGCGCGACAGGTGGTGGAGCAGCGCCCTGCTGACGCGCCGGCAGGCCGGGCAGTCGCAGCCTTCCGCCAGCGGGCGCGGATCGTCGCGGAACCGCGCATTGGTGAGCTGCAGCTCGCCGTTGCGGGTGAACGCCCGGCCGTGGCGCGCGTTGCGCGACGGCAGCACGCAGTCGAAGAGATCGACGCCGGCGGCCACCGCGTGTTGGATGTCCCGCAGCGTGCCCACGCCCATGAGATAACGCGGCCGGTCCTCGGGCAACATCGGCACCACCTGCTCGACGATCCGGCGGCGCTCGGCGGGCGGCTCTCCGACGCTGACCCCGCCGATCGCGTAGCCGGGGAAATCCAGGGCCGCGAGGTCGCTCGCCGACCGCTCGCGCAGGTCGAGGTGGACGCCGCCCTGGACGATGCCGAACAGCGCCGGCGGACTGCCGTCCCAGGCGCCGCGCGAGATCCGCGCCCAGCGAGCCGTGCGCTCGACCGCCGCGGCGACCGCGTCCCGCTCGGCCGGCCACGGCGGGCACTCGTCCAGCACCATCCCGATGTCGACTCCCAGGCGGCCCTGATCCTCGACCACGGTCTCCGGCGTCAACCGCACCAGCGCGCCGTCGACATGGCTGCGGAAGGTGACGCCGCCGTCATCCACCCGGCGTAGGGACGCGAGGCTGAAGACCTGGAAGCCGCCGCTGTCGGTGAGCAGGGGCCGCCGCCAGCCGGTGAAGGCGTGGATGCCTCCCAGGTCCTGGATCGTCCCCACCCCCGGGCGCAGTCCCAGGTGGTAGAGGTTGGCCAGCAGGATCTGGGCCCCGGCCTCCTCCAGCGCCTCCGGTCCGACCCCCTTGACCGCCCCCAAGGTGCCGACGGGCATGAAGGCCGGAGTGTCGACCACACCGTGCGGCGTGCTCAGCCGGCCCCGCCGCGCCGCGCCATCACGTGCCAGGATTTGGAAGCCGGCTGAGCTATCGAGACGTCGGATCATCGAGGCGGGCGGCGTCCTCCACCTGCACGCCGGGGGGCAGCTCGAGGTGGAAGAGCCCGGCGGCCAGCGGCTCGTTGATCCGCAGGTCCTGGAACCAGAACTCCGTGCTGTCGCCGTCCGGTTCCACATAGCGGAAGCGGTCGGGCAGGTAGCGCTCGGCGTCGATCCACACGGTCACCTCCGCCACCCGCTTGGCGATGCGCGGATAACGCGGCGTCAGCACCAGCCTGTAGTACTCCCCGGTCTCCCCCGGCAAACGCAGGGCGACGTCGAAGTAGCCGAGCAGCTCGTCCACCGAGCTGCCCATGCCGAGGTAGCGCAGCATCTGTTGCGACTGGCGGCCGACGCTCATCCGCCGGGCCTGATCGAGGTCCTGGTACCAGGTCGTGAGCTCGCCGTCGCGAATCACCAGGATCATCGGCTCCGGGCTCTGGTACTCCCAGCGCACGCGGCCCGGCGCACGGAAGTAGAACTCGCCCCGCGCCTCGACCGGCTCCAGCAGGAGCGAGCTCTCCTTGTGCTCGACGAAGGCGGCCCGCAGCGTCTTGACGGACGCCTGGCTCTCCCGCACCCGGGTCAGCAACTGCTCCAGCCGCTCGACCCCGGAGGGCGCCTCCTGCGCGCGCGCGGCGCGCGGGAGCGAGGAGGCGGAGCCCAACAGGGCACCTGTGCTCAGGAGGGCGACAAGGAGGGGGCGGATACGCGTCGCGGTCATGACAAACCTCCGGCGCAGGCAACTCCAGTGCCAGCAAAACGAACCGGGGCATAGCAGCGTAACAGAGTTCCTTGACGGACCCCACGGCCGGTGCTACCGTCCCGCACCCGCGAAATCCGGGCTTGTCGCGTGATGGCCAGCCCAAGGAGCCCTAAGGGATATGCCCGAACTCGGTGACAAGTTTACCTGTGCCGACTGCGAGACCAAATATTACGATCTCGGCCGACCCGACGCCGTCTGCCCGAAATGCGGCAGCGCCAACCGCGTCGTCGACGAGGACGCCGCCTCGGCATCGCCGCGAGCGCCGAGGTCACGCGCCCGTGCGAAGCCGGAGCCCCCAGAAGACGCATCGGCGGCGGAGGCGAACGGGGACGAGGAAGAGGAGCCCGACCTGATCAAGGAAGGGGAAGGGGAGGGCAAGGACGACGAGGAGTAGGGACCTGCAGGCGCCTGCCTCGGTAGCGCTCGCCCTCGGACTCGGTGCCAACCTGGGAGATCCGGAGAGGCAGCTGCGCACCGCCATCGACTCCCTTTCCGCGATCCTCGGTCCGCTCCGGGTCGCCGACCTCTACCGCAGCCGCGCACACGGCATCGAGGACCAGCCGGACTACCTCAACACGGCGGCAACCGGCCGCACCACGCTGCCGCCGGACGCCATCCTGGCCATCGCCAAGCAGCTGGAGCACGCAGCGGGGCGACGCCCCGGCCAGCGCTTCGGCCCCCGCCCCCTCGACATCGATCTCCTCCTCTTCGGAGATCGGAGGCTGAGCCGGCCGGGGATGGTCCTCCCCCACCCCCGACTCCTCGAGCGCCGCTTCGCCCTCGCCCCCCTCGCCGACGTGGCCGCCGACTGGGAGATCCCGGGCAGCGGACTGACGGTCGCGGAGGCGTTGGCGCGCGTGGGACAGGAGGACGCGGTGACGAGAGTGGGATGGAGGGGACACACAAACTGATTTCAACCTGACGCAGGTTGAAATCAGTTTGTGTGTCCCCTACTGTCCCCTTCATGCTGACCCTGCGCGATCCCATTCACGGCTTCATCCACGCCGACGCGCTGGAATCCGCGCTCATCGACAGCGCGCCGGTGCAGCGGCTGCGCGCCGTGCACCAACTCGGCTTCACCTGGCTGGTCTATCCGGGCGCCGAGCACAGCCGCTTCAGCCACGTGCTGGGAGCGATGCAGCTCGCCGGCCGCGTCTACGACACCCTGGCCGCGAAGTCCGCCGGGCTCCTGGAGCCGGGGCCCGAGCACGGCACTCGCCGCGGAGCTCCGCCGGCGCGGCGGCTGGTGCGGGCGGCCGCCCTGCTCCACGACATCGGGCACGCCCCGTTCAGCCACTCCGCGGAGCACCTCTTCGAGGAGCGCATCGACCACGAGGAGATGACGCGGCGGCTGCTCGCGACGCCCGAGATCCAGGAGGTCTTCGACCGGCACGGCGACGGACTGACCGCCGAGCAGGTGGCCGCCCTGCTCGCCGGTGGCGGCGACGGCGTGAGCCGGCTGCTGGCGCAGATCGTCTCCGGCGAGCTCGACGTCGACAAGATGGACTACCTGCTGCGCGACGGCCTCTACTGCGGCGTCCGCTACGGCGACTACGACCTGGACCGCCTGCTCGACACCATGGAGGCGATCCAGGACCCGGAGACCGGCGACTGGGGCCTGGGCGTCGACGAGGGAGGCGTCCACGCCCTCGAGGCCCTGGTGATGGCGCGCTACTACATGTTCACCCAGGTCTACTTCAACGTCACCGGCAAGGCCCTGGAGCTCCACTTCAGCGAGTGGCTGGACGATACGCAGCGCCGCTGGCCGGCCGATCCCCAGGCGTTCCTCGCCCACGACGACGTGTCGACGCTCGCCGAGATGCGGCGCTCGGACAGCCTCCACGCCCGCGCCGTCGTCACCCGCCGCCACTTCCCGCTCGCCTACCAGAGCCGCGAGCACGTGACCGTGGACGAACGCGAGCGCATCGAGGAGATGGTGGAGACGCTCAAACACCGCTTCGGCGAGCACCGCATCCTGGTGTCGCGCTCCGCCAAGGACCCTCACCGGCTCGGCCGCGCCCGCGTCCTGGTGCGCCGCTGGAACGGCGAGCTGGAGCCGATGGAGGCCGCCAGCCACTTCATCCGCCACCTGACACGCATCGACCGCTACCGCATCTACGCGCCGCCCGAGCTGGTCGAAGAGGTCGGGCAGGCCGCGCGTAGGCTCAGCGGCAGCTCGTCTTAGCGGGAACGCCGGCGCCGGCCGTCGACGGCCGTGTCCCGGGGGCTCGTGTCGCCGTTCGAGCCGTACGGAGCTCCCGCCACGGCACCAGGCCGCGACATCAAAGCGCCGACGCGGCGAGCCCCTGCGTCGCCTTGATCCGCTCGATCTGGCGCAAGTGGGCCAGATCGTGGCCGGCGAGCAGCCGGGCGAGGTGGCGCACGCTCTCCCGGCCGCGCTCTTCGTGGATCCCCGCGCGCTCCCACTCCTCATCGGCGAGGCGCGACAGCAGCCGCAGGTTGGCGCCGCGCAGCGCTTCCAGCTCGGCGATCGCCGCCTCGACGTCGGTCTCCTCGTAGTGCAGCCGCTCGGCCCAGGCGTCCTGGTCGTAGCCGGCGAGCCGGCTGCCGTCGGCGGCCAGGCAGGTGCGGTAGCGGTAGCCGCTGACCAGCTCGCTGTCGGCGAGATGCTGGATCACCTGGGCGATCGACCACTTGCCGGGGCGCTCGGGCCGGCGCAGATCCGCGTCGGCGATCCCGGCGATGGCCGCGCGCAGCCGCGCCGGTAGCTCACGCTGGACCTCCAGCGGATCGCGATCACCCAGCAGATCGAAGAGTGCCTGCGTGTAAGCGGCGGGCTCCGCAACAGGATCGGGCAACCGCCTCGGGTCTGGTTGGTCCGCGCTCATCGGGTTGGCCGATCCTAGCGGATCGGGCATTCCACGACACCGAGCATCCCTGCATTACTCCGCCGTTGCCGGTTCGGCGGTCTCCTCCGAGGCTGCACTCTGCATAGACGCACCACGGCGTTCCGCGAAGCGAGTTTGGATGTACTTCTCGGCGCTCTCCGGATCCAACTTGACGGTGCCGGGACCGCTTCTCACGAAGAAGTCGCCCCCCGGCGCGGCTTCCAGACCCTTCCATTTCAGAAACACCGGCTCGGGGCTGCGCTGACAGGTGACCACGCAGACGGTCTTGCCCTGAACGACCTGGGTCTTCGGGTCGATGCAGGTGCTGGCGCGGTCGCCGAGGGCGTTGCGGACGACCTGGGCCAGGTGGCGCAGGAACTTGTCGTCGTCGTCGAGGCGATCGGGCTCGATGCCGACGATCGTGCCGTCGTCGGCGACGCCAATGAGGAGGTCACCACCCTCAGTGTTGAGGAACGCGGCGATCGTCTTGAGCACGGCGTGGGTCACGCGCCTGTCGTCCCGGCGGTCGTCATCGAGGTTCCAGCGCAGGGTCGACTTGAACTCCAGGGTCTTCGACTCGCCGCGCTGGATGAGCTCGTCGGCATTGCGGTGGTTGCGCAGGTACTGATCGAAGAGGAAGTCCTTGAGCGCGTTGCCGAAGGCGCGGTCGTCCGTGATGCGCTTGTAGAGCTCGAAGTTGGACTCGACGATCTGCTGGATCACCCGCTCCAGCTTGTGGTCGAAGGTGAGCCGGACGTTCTCCCGAGTGTTGACGCGCGCCGCGGCGTCGAGGCCGGCGTCGTCGTCCAGCTTGTCCATCATCTGGACGAGGGTGACCCGGTGCTCGGGGCCCAGGTCGAGGCCGAAGCGATCGTTCAGCTCGGCGATGATGCGGGAGAGGGCTTCCATCTCCTCGGGCGCCGTCCCCGGGGCACCCTTGGTGCCCACCGGATCGAGGACGCCCTGCCGCCGCTCGATGCCGATCCTGCCGCTGCCGGTCTGCTGGATGCGGTAGGACTCCATGTCGATGTTCTGCTGCACCTCTCGGGGGAGCCCTGCGGGGTCGGCGGGGATCAGACGACGAAGGTGCCGGGCGAAGACGTAGAGCTTCTCGAGATCGACGTCGGCGAACGGCAGCACCTGAGCGAGAAAGGCGTAGAGCCGTACGTAGTCGGTGAGCTGACTCCGGAACCCATGCTGCTCGTCCTCGGGCAGCGCCCGGAAGCGCCCGACGAGGGGATCGAGCACCGCGTAGAGCCGGTCCTGGGTCGCCTTCCGGTCGTAGTAGACCTTCGCGAAGGCGTCGACGTCGGCCGCGGTGTAGACCGGGAACTCGGCCAGCGCGGTCTCGATCTCGTAGAGCAGGTTCGGGTCGGTCGCCTCCAACAGACGCGTCGTTTCGTAGTAGGGCTCGAAGGCCGCCTGGATCTCGTCCGCCTCGTTCGCGAAGGCGAGCACCATCGTGCCCGACTTCTCCGGATGCTTACGGTTGAGCCGCGAGAGCGTCTGCACCGCGTTCACCCCGCCGAGCTTCTTGTCCACGTACATCGTGTGGAGCAGCGGCTGGTCGAAGCCGGTCTGGAACTTGTTGGCGACGATCAGGAACCGGTACTCGGGCCGCTCGAACATCCTGGCCGTCTGCGCCTCAGAGAAGCCGTTCATCCCGGCCTCGGTGTAGGAGTAGCCGCCGTCCTCGACACTCCCGGAGAACGCCACCAGCGCCTGGAACGAGTAGCCGCGCTCGGCGAGGTACCGATCCACCGCGAGCTTGTAGCGCACCGCGTGCAGACGCGAGCGCGTGACGATCATCGCCTTCGCGTTGCCGCCGATCTCTCCTTGCACCTGCGCCGCGAAGTGCTCGACCATGATGCGCACCTTCTCGCCGATGGCGTGCGGGTGGAGCTCGACGAACGACTTGAGCAGGTATTCGGCCTCGCGCTTGTCGTAGCGCGGGTCGTCCTCGACCTTCTTGAGCAGCCGCCAGTAGTCCCTGTAGGTCGTGTAGCTCGCCAGCAAGTCGAGGATGAACCCCTCCTCGATCGCCTGGCGCATGCTATAGAGGTGGAACGGCTCGAACTTCCCGTCGGCCCGTCGGGTGCCGAAGAGCTCGAGCGTCTTGGACTTCGGCGTCGCGGTGAAGGCGAAGGTCGAGAGATTGGGCAGCCGCCCGCGCTTCTCCATCTCGGCGAGGATCGTGCTCTCGAGCTCCTCCTCCGGGGTCGGTGCCCCCGCCTCCTCCGCCTCGGCCTCCTCGAGCGACCCGGAGGCGAGCACGGCCTTCAAGCTCTTCGTGCTCTCCCCCGACTGCGAGGAGTGCGCCTCGTCCACGATCACCGCGAAGCGCTTGCCCGGAAGCTCCCCGATCTCCTGCGCGATCACGGGGAACTTCTGGAGCGTCGTGACGACGATCGTCTTGCCCGACTCGAGCGCCTCCCGGAGCTGGCGCGAGGTGGTGTCGATGTTCTCCACCACCCCCAGGGTCTGCTCGAACTGGCGCATCGTCCTCTGGAGCTGCCGGTCGAGCACGCGCCGGTCGGTGATGACGACGATCGAGTCGAAGACGCGCCGGTCGTCGATGTCGTGGAGCGTGGCGAGCTGGTGGGCGAGCCAGGCGATGGTGAAGCTCTTGCCGCTCCCGGCCGAGTGCTGGATCAGGTAACGCTGCCCCGTGCCGTGCGATCGCGCGTCGTCCACGAGCCGCCGGACGCAGTCGAGCTGCTGGTAGCGCGGGAAGATGAGCGAGCGCTCTCCCGTCTTACGCCCCTTCTCGTCCTCCACCTCGACCTCGTGGATGAACTGGCGGATGAGGTCGAGCACGCTGTCGCGAGCCCACGTCCCCTCACACAGGTAGGCCGTGGCGTAGCCGCCCCGGGTGGGCGGCACGGGCGGGTTGCCGGCGCCACGGTCCCAGCCCCGGTTGAAGGGCAGGAAGCGCGTCGTGGCCTTCTCGAGGCGTGTCGTGACCTAGACCAGGTTGGGGTCCACCGCGAAGTGCGCCAGGCAGCGGCCGTAGGCGAGGAGCGGCTCGTGCGGGTCGCGATCGGTCTTGTACTGGCGGATCGCGTCCTCGACGTCCTGGCCGGTGAGCGGGTTCTTGAGCTCGGCGGTGAAGACGGGCAGCCCGTTCAAGAACAGCACGAGATCGAGGCTCTCCTCGCTCTTGGTGCTGTAGTGGAGCTGCCGCACCACCGAGAAGAGGTTGGCCCGGTAGAGCCGCCGCGTCTCCTCGTTGAGCCCGCTCGCCGGCCGGAAGTACGCGAGCCGGAACTTGCAGCCAGAGTCCTTGATGCCGTTGCGCAGAACGTCGAGCACTCCGCGCCGGCCGACCTCGGAGGCGAGGCGCTGCAGGAACTGCTGCTCGACGCCCGAGCCGTGGTGCTCGGCCAGCCGTTCCCACGTCTGCGGCTGCGTCGCCAGCACGAAGTCCACGACGTCCCGGGGCAAGAGGCAGAGCGTGCGGTCGTACTCCTTCGCCGTCCGCTTCTGGTAGCCACCCGGAAGCAGGCCCTCGTAGGGCTCCGGCGGCGGCTCCCGGACATCCCCGGCACACGCGTCCGCGCCGGAGACCAGCAGGCCGCACGCGATCGCCTCCTCGAACGAGCGCTCGGAGACCTCGGGGCTCATCACGTGGGCTCCGTCGTGAATCGGCCGCAACGCGTGTCGCGAGCTTGCTGCGAGTCTACCGGACCAAGCGGCTTATCTGGAATAGCACCGCGTCCCGGCTCGTTACAGATCACCGCACGCCTCATCGCCGCCTCGCGGGACGGCCTTCGCGAAGCGCACTGAGCTGCGGCGGCTCTTCGAGGATCTCCAGGACGGCCCCCGCGCAGTAGACGCGGTTGCGCTTCGCCTCGCCGGTGAGCGCTACGATGCCCGCCGCCTCCAGCCGGTCGATCGCGCGCTGAGCGGTCGTGAAGGCGACGTCGAGCCGCTCGGCCAGCTTGTTCACGGTCCAGAACGGGTTCTCGGCGAACAGATCGATCGCTCGTTCCGGCACCCTCGATGGGGCCTTCGCGAGCTGCCGGCGCCAGCGCGTCAGCAGGTCATCGATGCGCCGGATGCGGCCGAGCGCGTCCTCGGCCTGCCCGGCCGTTCCCGCGAGGAAGTAGCCGAGCCATTCCTCCCACTCACCGTGCTCGGTGACGCCGGAGAGGCGCGCGTAGTATTCCGATCGCGTCGCCTCGAACCACGCGCTGAGGTAGAGCAGCGGCGAGGGAAGCACCCCCTTGGCGACGAGGAGCAGCGTGATGAGCAGCCGGCCCACGCGCCCGTTGCCGTCGAGGAACGGGTGAATGGCCTCGAACTGCGAGTGCGCGAGCGCCGCGTGGACGAGCGGCGGCAGTGTGTCGTCGTACAGGAACTTCTCCCACGCGCCGAGGCAATCCATCAGGCGGTCGGGGGGCGGCGGCACGAAGCTGGCGTCGGCGAGCGTGCAGCCGGCGGGGCCGATCCAGTTCTGGCTGCGGCGGAACTCGCCCGGCGTGGCCGCATCGCCGCGCACACCGCGCATCAGCCTCTCGTGCAGCTCGTGCACCAAGCGCAACGACACCGGCAGCTTACGAAGCCGCTCGACGCCGTACTCGAGGGCGACGACGTAGTTGCCGACCTCGCGCAGATCCGCGGGGCTGCGGTCGACCGCCGCCCCGGCCTCGGCCGCGAGCAGCTCGCCCAGCGTCGCCTGCGTGCCCTCGATGCGGCTCGAGAGCACCGCCTCGCGCCGGACGAACGGTCGGATCAGAAGATGCGGATTCGGCAGCCGCCGGCCCTCGCCGGCGAGCCGACCCACGGCGCGGTCCGCCGCCGAGAGCGCCGCTGCGAGCTCGACGCTCCACTCGATGCGCGGCGGCAGGGGCTCTGGCACGTAGGCCCGGTAGCCGCCCGGGCAACGGATCCAGCGACCGTGTGGTTGGCGCTTCGCGGCGGGGGTCATCGGCTTCCTTGTTTGCGGCCGTGAAAACAGCCGCCTTGATTATTAGCGCCAACGGCCATAAACGCAAATAGCAGATCTAGGCTCGGGCGCCGCCTGCGCCCGTGGCCTGGACCGTCCCGGCCGCGGTCTGGTTCATGCGACCTCCTTTCGCACGTCGATCTTGCCCGTCACCGCGGCGGAGATGAGGGCGGTGCGGAGCTCCTTGAGGCGCTCGACGGCGTCGCCGACCTTGGCGATGAGCGAATCGATCCGCGCCGTCTCCCGATCGAGGAAGGCGGCGATGGCGCGTTGCTCTTCGAGCTGCGGCACGCAGACGGCCATGGCCATCAGGTACCGACGCTTAACGCCCTCCGCGGTGCTCCCAGTTGCCTGTAGCTCGATTCCTTGCCGAAATGCTGAGCAGATGAGAAATCGTTGCAGATATGGAGGGATCAAGTGCGCTGGAACTGGCCGAAGCAATACGACTCGTTGACTGAGAATGTGCTGGTTGTCATCCGGCACAAGCGCGACATTGCTCAGCGGAGCCTCTGTTGTGAACAGCACGTCGCCCTTTTGTGTGGGCCCCTGGGCCATCCATCGGTCGTGCAGCTCTTGGGACCCGTAGTTCACGCCACGCGAGAGGTCACTGTTTGATGTGCCGTATGTTGAGCCGCAGGCCGTAGAGTGCAGCGTGAAGATAGCTGAGGAATCGCGGATCATGGCCATCGGCTACGGTCATGCGGGCGACGAAGTTAGAGCACACGGCTTGGTACTCGTGTTCGAAGACAACGACGGCTCCGACCGGCTGGTTCTCGCCACCGCCCGACTTCTCCAACAGGAGATCGCCGACATGGAGGCCCCGGGCGGCTGCGACAGCCGGCTCAATGCTGCGTAAGGTGGGCTCTGCCGCCTCCGCCCTGAAGGTCACGCGGTCGAAGTCTGCGACTCGTACACACGGGACATCGTGCACGCCGTCTGGTTCGTCACCCCAGACGCCGTTCTGGCAGGTCGTCACTGTCGATCTAAGCCGCCGGACCTCCCAATGCGCCGGGATCTCCCCCAGCCACTCGACGCCGGAGTCCTTATAGGACGGGTAGGGCCGAAACCGTCTGAGGTTGTAATCGCCTCGCACCATCGCCGCCTGGATCACGCCGAGCCTTGACGGCACCGGTGGCCTTGCGGCGCCGGCTCATAGAGCTCGCCGGACCGCCAAGTAAGTTGTGCATCCATGCGTCGCCGTTCCGGGAGATCGCGCGCGCCGCTGGCTACGTAGCGTTGATCGAGAGCGTCGGGCAGGGCAGAACGCGTCATTCGGATTGGGAATGCCCGGTCGGCGGCTGGCTCCGGTGAACACCGGGGACTTTCGCTAGTTGGGAGCTGTACCCGGTTCTCTGCCTTCGAGGCCGCCGAACGGCGAGCGGAAGAGCTACCTTTGACCTTCACGTCGCTCTCCTGAGTCGGCCAGTCCGGCGACATGGCGCGATTATCCCGTCGCGGCGCGCGCATGCACGAGCGGGCCGTCGAACTGACTCGTGAGATGCACCCCGAGGGCGTCGAGGATCCGACTCGCCCGATCCACCGTAATCCCGTGGTATTCGTTCCGCTCGTCCCGGGAGACCTGAGACTCGTGGACCCCTAGCCGTTCGGCGACCTCGCGCTGCGTGAGGCCGAGGGCAACACGCAGGGCTACGAGCGTGCGGCCCAGCCCGTGGAGGTTGATGAGCTCGCCGAAGTCGCCCCGCTTCAGGCGCTCGTAGCTCTCGACCTCCTCCGCGAGCTGCAGGTGGAACGATCGCAGCGGGTCCAGGGCACGCTTGAGCTCATCGGGCCCCAGGCCCATCCCCCTCAGTCTTGCCTCGTGCTCGGCGAGCCGCTGCTCCTCTTCCGCGAGTCGCCGAACCGCCTCCTGGTACTCGTTCTCGTTGCGGATCATGGTCAATCTCCAATCTTGATGATGCCCCGTGGCTTGCCGTCACGTCGCGACAGCCGGAACCCCCACCTGCCAAAGCTGCTTCATGAGGATCTCCAGATTGTCGACGAGTCGTCGCCGCCACGCGACATCCCAGTTTGGGTAGTCGGTGCCAGGACCGACCACGAGCACAGAGCTGCGCAGCTCTGCCAACGTGAGCTCGTAGTCGCCCGGCGGCAGCAAGCCCTCGCTGGTGAACAACGGCAGCGGTATCGGATCCGGTGTCATCCTCCTCAGAATGCCGTCCCTCCAGGTTCATCGAGGTCTGTGGACCGCCAGACGGCTCTGGCACTGTGCCCTCCGCATCAAGAGACACGTTAGCCACACGCGACTCGAATGTCAAGCTTGACTATGTGGTCTACGCGCGGAGGCCTCGACCATCACTGCTCGACCGGTGGAGACAGTGCGTTCGCGTTTTCATCTTCGTCAGGCGGGCAGGGCGTCCGGAAGCCAACCCTTCTCGCGCAGCACCTCGCCAGCAAGCCGGACCTGGTTCGGCGAGAACTGGCCCTTCCTCTCGCTCCACGCATACGTCTGTGCGACCTGATCCTCCTCGGTCATCGCGTCCTCGTGTGCCGCGACCCAGTGAACCGTCGCTAGCAGTTCCAGACCGAACGACGACTCGAATCCTTCGACGAGCTCCGCGACCCGCTGGAAGCGAGCAAGCGAGTCCGGCTGCTCCCGCAGAAGCGCCAGAGCGTCTTCTACGGCACCAGGGACCAGCTCTAGGGGCTTGCCCGGCACGTCGCCACCGGCGCCGTACCCGGTGACGTAGTAGCCCTCGATCTCGTGCAGCAGGTGGCGGAGGTTCTCGGCGTAGGGGCCGTACGCTCCCTTCGCGAAGCGGAGGTCCAGCGGCTCGCCGGCTTCCTGCATGAAGTAGAGGAGCTTGTGGACCTCCAACAGCGAGACGAACGGATCCAGCAAGCCCGCGAGGTACCGATCCATCAGGCCTACGAGCGCGGCTCGGGCGGGGGTCATCGCCGGGGCCTTCTTGCCCTTGATGCCCACGCCTGCTGTGGGAGTCCCCTTCGGCTCGAACACCATAACCCGCACATCCCGCAGGTCGCGCAGCGCACCCTCGATGCGTGCCCGCACCTTGGTCCAGTCGAGACCTCCGAGGCCCGACCCGAGCGGAGGAAGAGCAATGGACCGGATGTCGCGGCTCCGCAGCTCCTCTGCTAGCGCCTCGAGCCCGGCCTCGATGTCCTCGATCCGGGAGTTCCCACGCCAGTGACGCTTCGTCGGGAAGTTGATGATGTAGCGTGGGTTCGTGACCCGCCCGGTGTCGAATACGAACATCCGGCCGGGCTGCACTTCCTTCCGCCGGCAGGCGGCCGCGTAGGCCTTGAAGTTCTCCGGCCACGCCTTCTTGAACTGCAGCGCGACGCCGCGGCCCATCACGCCGACGCAGTTTACGGTATTGACCAGTGCCTCAGCGTCCTCCGAGAGGATATCGCCCACCTTGAACTCGATCATGGCTGCGTCTCCCATCGGCAAAGCTATCAGACCGGAGGGAAGTACCACTCCGGCCGAACCTCGACCACTGCCCGGTTGCTCAAGCCGCTAAGGGCCATGACAGCGCGAGCCAGTACGGCCGCAGATCGCACACCGATGTGTTCGATCAGCTCGAAGGGGAACCGGCCGTGGACCAAAAACTCGGCCTGCTTTCCCTCCTTGATCTCGGGCCGCCGGAAGTCGTGCGCCGCGATGGCTGCCCAGTTCAGTTGATCCAGCTCACCCAGCCGCGACCGGAACTCGCTGTAGTACGCGCCGGCGTTGGAGAGCGAGAACGCCCAACGCCCGCCGCCGGCTTCCACCCAATGTACAACGGTGTGCAGATCGGCCTCTAGATGCACGATGGGGTCCTGACCGCCCCGATAGGCCAGCTCCGGGTGGTTGCGACAATGGATGACGTAGAGCATGACCGATCGTGGGCAGAAGTAGAATGGGACGTAGTCGCCTACCTTCGACCCCGGGTGGCAGCCGACCTCCAGCACCTCGACCCGCCGCCGCTTGATGCTCGACATCCCGATCGTCTGAACCGGTCCACCTCGTTCGAGCATCACAGCGTCGCTCACCAGACACCCCTCAGCCGCGATCGCCGCCAGGTTGTCCACGTGCGTGATGTGGTAGATCTTCGGCCGGGCCGGTGGATTCGTCATCCGTCAGGGACTCCGCACCCGTCGAGGCGCTCCGGGGACACTGCGTTTGTAAGGAGGTCGTAGTAGTCCTTCGTCCTGCTGTTCGCATCCCCCAGCACGACGATGGTCTCCAGCTTCACCGCCACGGTCGTGTAGGCGATGTACGCGCGCAGGCTGGCCACCGGCATGTTGAGGAGACCTGCGGGGTGGATCTCCACTTCGGGAGGACAAACCGCATCCCCCGTTCGAGTCACAGAAGCACCTCGAGAAAGGGTCGTATGACCCGACCGACCCGGCAGACCCTGGCCGCGCGTAGAACCTCGGCCGGGGCGAAGTGCCGCTCCTCGAGCCCTGTGCGCAGGGCCCCTACCGCGACGTCGACGCCGAGGCGGTTCCTGAGCCGAAAGCAGTCGGCCACGGTCTTGGCCGCGCTGTAGACCCTGAGGATCACGCCGTCGCGTTCGTGCGTCTCGATCCCCTCCGTGTACATGGCGCCGGAGAACCAATACACGCGCAGCGGCGGCCAGTCGAGCCTGGGCCGGCTCGACCCCTTGGGAAGCGCGATGCTTACGGCATGAGGAATCTCCGTCGTGAGCCGGTGGAAGTGGAGCGCCGAGACCATGGCGATGACGGCCTTCGGGACCCGCGCTGCCACGGTAGCGAGATCGGGTTCGGCAAGCGGAGGCAGCTCTGCGAGGCGATAGACGCCGCGGCTCACAGTTTCGAGAGCTCCGGTATCCCGCAGGGCGTAGAGATCGCGCGGGTGGATCCCGGCGCGGAGCGCCTGGCCGGTGCGGAGGACGCCTCCAGCTTCGCGGAAGATCTCCCGCGCTCGGATCTCTCGCGCCTTGCGGTCCATCGCGGGATAAAAAGTACATTACCTGACGATAATGGTCAAGATCTCTATCCCGGTGCGGCTCGAGGCAGGACCGCCGGCGCGTGGACCGCTGCTACGGAATCTCTACTCGAGGCCCAGCTCGCGGCGGAACGGCGAGAAGTCGAAGGCGGCGCCGCTCGCGGAGCGTTGCTCGGAGTTCTCCATCTCCTTGAGCAGGACGTCCACGGCGGCGCGGCC
>JBOGJI010000209.1:0-6970 GCA_050747865.1 Thermoanaerobaculia bacterium | reverse complement strand
GCAGACCGCCGGTACCGCCGGGAGGGTGCTCCAGGCAGCCGGTGTCGCCCTGCAGCAAGTGGTGCGCCAGGTGGCCTGAGCCAGCCTACGCCGTTTACCGGCCACCGGGGCGCATAGTGCCAACGATGTCATGCCAACTCGGAACCCATTTCGAATGAGTTACTTCGCTCCGACGACTGTAGAAGATGGGGCATAGCTGGGGCGATGTCGAGGAAGCGCAACGCCGCCAGCGGCGAAGAGGGCCGCGCAGATGGTGAAGCCATGTTGGAGACACAACACTAGCTCGACGCCGCCAGGTCGGCGAGGCAGGCCGCCAGGGATCGGCTCCACTCGGGAAGCCGGACGCCGAAGGTCTGCTCGGCGCGGGCGCAGTCGAGGACGGAGTACGGGGGGCGTGGGGCGGGGGCGCCGAACTCGGCGGTCGTGATGGGGATCACCGTGGGCGCACGCGGGATGAGGCCGTGATTGGCGGCGAGGCGGAAGATCTCAACGGCGAAGCCATGCCAGGTGGTCTCGCCCCCGGCGGCCAGGTGGTAGGTGCCGCCGTGGTCGGCCAGCGCCTCGGCGGGCGGGGCGGCGGTGCCCAGGCGGGCGAGGACGGCAGCGGTGGCGAGGGCCAGGGGGCGGGCCCAGGTGGGGGCGCCGGTCTGATCGTCGACGATGCGCAGCTCGTCGCGCTCGGCGCCCAGGCGGAGCATGGTGCGCAGGAAGTTGTGGCCGTGGCCGGCGTAGACCCAGCTCGTGCGGAAGACCAGGTGGGGGCCGCCGGCGGCGCGGACGGCCTCTTCGCCGTCGCGTTTCGTCCGGCCGTACACGTTGACGGGCGCGGTGGGGTCGGTCTCCCGCCACGGTCTCGCCGGACGGCCGGCAGGGACGCTGGCCGGGGCGCCTCCGAAGACGTAATCGGTGGAATAGTGGACGAGCAGGGCCCCGGCCCGGGCGGCCTCGGCGGCGAGGACGCCTGGGGCCTCGGCGTTGACGAGCCGGGCGAGCTCGGGCTCCTCCTCGGCGCGGTCGACCGCGGTGTAGGCGGCGGCGTTGGCGACCACGTCCGGGCGGGCCCTACGGAGGACGTCCACGAGCTGCTCGGGGTGGGCGAGGTCGGCGGCCAGGGCGGTCTGTCCGGGGGCGGCGCGGCCGTCGCGGGTCGCGGTCAGGACCTCGCCCAAGGCGGAGAGGGCGACGGTGAGCTCGCGGCCGAGCTGGCCGTTGGCGCCGAGGATCAGGAACCGCAGGGGCCGCGCGCTCACGGCTCGTACCGCGGCAGGAGGTCCCGCTCGCGCAGCTCGGCGAGGAGCGGGGCGGCGGCGTCCTTGGCCGACAGCTCGGGGTCGCGCGCCGGCCACTCGACGCCGATCTCCGCGTCGTCGAAGCGCAGCGCCCGGTCGGCCTGGCGGTCGTATTCGGTGGTGCACAGGTAGGCGAACACGGCGCGCTCGGAGAGGACGCAGAAACCGTGGGCGAAGCCCTCGGGCACCCAGAGCTGGCGGTGGTTGTCGCCGGAGAGCTCGGTGCCCCACCAGCGGCCGAAGCGGGGCGAGCCGACGCGGATGTCCACCGCCACGTCGAAGACCACGCCGGAAAGCACGTAGACGAGCTTGCCCTGCGGCCGTGGCTGCTGGAAGTGGAGACCGCGCAGGACGCCGCGGCGGGAGACCGAGAGGTTGGACTGGCGGAAGCTCGCGGCGATGCCGAGGTCGGTGTAGCGCGCCTGGTTCCAGGTCTCCTGGAAGAAGCCGCGGTCGTCGCCGAAGGTGTCGGGCTCGACGAGCTTGACCTCGGGGAGCGGAGTGTCGAGCACCTTCACGATGCCGGCGGCACCTCCTCGACCAGGGACTCGAGGTAGCGGCCGTAGCCATTCTGGCGCAGGGGGCGGGCCAGGTTCAGGAGCTGCTCGGCGTCGATCCAGCCACGCCGGAAGGCCACCTCCTCCGGGCAGGCGATGCGCAGGCCCTGGCGCTGCTCGATGGTGGCGATGAAGTTGGCGGCCTGCATCAGGGACTCGTGGGTGCCGGTGTCGAGCCAGGCGACGCCGCGGCCCAGGAGTTCGACGTGCAGCGAGCCGTCCTCCAGGTAGAGGCGGTTCAAGTCCGTGATCTCGAGCTCGCCGCGCGCCGAGGGCTCGAGCCGGCGCGCGATCTCAGCGGCGCGCCGGTCGTAGAAGTAGAGGCCGGTGACCGCGTAGTGGGAGGCCGGGCGCTGCGGCTTCTCCTCGATGCTGGTCACCTTGCCCCACTCGTCGAAGCCGACCACGCCGTAGCGCTCGGGATCGTGCACCCAGTAGCCGAAGACCGTCGCCCCGGTTGAGCGCTTGGCGGCGCGGGCGAACTGCGCCTCCAGCCCGGCACCGTGGAAGATGTTGTCGCCGAGGATGAGGCAGGACGGCCGGTCGCCCACGAACTCGGCGCCGATCAGGTAGGCCTGGGCGAGGCCGCCCGGCTCGGGCTGCTCGGCGTACTGGAAGTCGACGCCCCAGCGGCCGCCGTCCCCCAGCAGGTCGACGAAATGCCTCGCCTCGTGCGGGGTGGTGATGATCAGGATCTCGCGCACGCCGGCGCTCATCAGGGTGGACAGCGGGTAGTAGATGAGCGGCTTGTCGTAGACCGGCAGGAGCTGCTTGCTCACCACCTGGGTGATGGGGTGCAGGCGCGAGCCGACGCCGCCGGCGAGGACGATGCCCCTACGCGCCACGCTGCAATCCCAGGCGCTCGCCCTGGTAGCGCTCGCCGAGCACGGCGGCGCACCAGTCGCGGTGGTCGAGGTACCAGGCGACGGTCCGCTCCAGGCCGGCGGCGAGGTCCACCGACGGCTCCCAGCCCAGCTCCTCGCGCATGCGGCGCGCGTCGATGGCGTAGCGGCGGTCGTGGCCGGGGCGGTCCTCGACGAAGGTGATCAACCGGTCGTGGGGGGCGCCCTCGGGGTGCCGGTCGTCGAGGACGCGGCAGAGCGTGCGTACCAGATCCAGGTTGGCGCGCTCGCAGTTGCCGCCGATGACGTGGACGCTGCCCGGCTCGGCCGCCTCCAGAACCCGAAACAGGGCCGAGCAGTGGTCGCCGACGTACAGCCAGTCCCGCACCTGTTGCCCGTCGCCGTAGACCGGCAAGGGCTCGCCGGCGAGCCCCTTCAAGATCATCAGCGGAATCAGCTTCTCCGGGTACTGATAGGGGCCGTAGTTGTTGGAGCAGTTCGAGGTCAGCGCCGGCAGCCCGTGGGTGCGGTGGAAGGCGCGCACCAGGTGGTCGGCGGCCGCCTTGGAGGCGGCGTAGGGCGAGTTGGGGCGGTAGGGGCTGTCTTCGGTGAAGGCCCCGGTGGCGCCGAGGGCGCCGTAGACCTCGTCGGTCGAGATGTGGAGGAAGCGGAAGGCGTCGCGCTTGGCGCCGCCCAAGGTGTTCCAGTAGTCGAGCACGGCCTCGAGCAGGGCCAAGGTGCCGAGGACGTTGGTCTGGACGAACGCCGCCGGCCCGTCGATCGAGCGGTCGACGTGCGACTCGGCGGCGAAGTGGACGACGGCCGACGGGCGGTGCTCGGCGAGCAGCCGAGCGACCAGCGCCCGGTCGCCGATGTCGCCGTGCACGAAGAGGTGATCGGGGTCGCCGGAAAGCGGCCGCAGGGTCTCTGGATGGCCGGCGTAGGTCAAGGCGTCCAGGTTGACGACGCGGGCGCGGCCTTGCCCGCGCGCCGCGTGCACGAAGTTGCCGCCGATGAAGCCGGCGCCGCCTGTGACGAGCCAAGTTTTCATGCGGGGGCCTATGCTACATTCTTTCGGTGCCCTGGGAGCGGTTGGTCTGGCTGGCCCCGCTGGCGATCGCCGCGGCGGGAGCCTGGAGGCCTCGTTGGGCGCTCTATCTCTTCGCCTTCTGCCTCCCCTTCTTCGGCTCGCCGCCGGGCGGTCCGTATCTCGGCGCCTTCGACGTCGCCGCCGTGGCCGCCGTCCTCACCTGCCTGCGCCCGCCGCGGCCGCCGCGCTCGGATCTGTCCTGGCCGGTCGCGGTGCTGCTTTTCATCGCGCTCGCCTCCCTGGTGCCGCTGGCCTACGACCCGCCGTCCTGGCATCCAGGGACCCTGCTGCGGCTGGCCTCCACCTTCTCCGGGGTGGAGAGCTGGGAGGCGCTCTACACCTGGCGCCACGCCGCCGACATCCTGCTCGGGGTAGCCCTGTTCCATGCCGCCAGGCGGGCGTTGTGGGACCGCGGGGCGGTGGTGTTCGGCGGCGCGGTGGCGGCGGGGCTGGTCGCCACCGGCCTCCTCGGCCTGCTGGAGCACCTGGAGCTGCTCGACCTCGGCTCCTACCGCGCCATCGGCGATCTGGTGCCGGTGGAGCGGATGCACTCGGTCTTCTTCAACTCCGGCTGGCTGGCGGAGTACGTGATCGTCGCCGCCCCGTTCGCCGTCGCCTGCCTGGCGGCGCGGCGGTGGAACGTCGCCGCCGTGCTGCTCGCCGCGCTCTCCTTGGTGGTGGTCGTGCTGGCGCAGCAGCGCGGCGCCTGGCTGGCCGGCCTGGTGCAGATCGCCGCCCTGGCGGCGGTGTGCCGGCGGCAGCTCGTCGCCAGCCCGCGGCTGCGGCGGCGGCTGGCGATGGGCGCCGCGGGCTTCCTCCTGCTCCTCGCCGGCGTGCTGGTGGCCAGCCCCGTAGCCCGCTCGCAGGCGCTGCGCCAGCGCTTCGCCACGTCGCTGGACGACCTGGCCGGCCGCGAGAAGCTGTGGACGGCGTCGCTGGAGCTGGCGCGGGCCCGGCCGCTGCTGGGCTGGGGCGTCGGCTCCTTCGCGCCGGCCTACGACTCGATCCACCCACCCGGGGCGCCGGGCACGCAACGGCCGCGCGGGACGGCCCACAACTGGTACCTGAACGCGCTGGCGGAGACCGGCGTGTTGGGGCTCGCCGCCCTGGTCTTGGTGGTCACCGCGGCGGCCATCGTCCTGCTGCGGGCGCGGCACGGCGACGACCCGCCCTGGCGGATGGTGGCGCTGGGCCTGGCGTTGAGCCTCGGCGGCGCCCTGGTCTACGGCCTGGTGCAATACATGCCCTTCCTGCGCTCGATCCACTGGCTGATGTGGATGCTGCTCGCGGTGGCGGTGTCGCGGCCGGAGCCGCGGACGAGCCGGTGGATCGCCCAGGCTGCCCAGGTGCTCGGACTGATCGCGCTGCTCTGGATGCCGCTGCGGCTGCCGGATCCGGCGCCGTCGTGGCGCGGCGACCACGCGTTCGGCTTCCGCGAGCCGGAGCGAAGCAACCGCCGGCGCTTCCATTGGATGGGCCCGCGGGCGGCCATCCGCGTCCCCTGGCGAGCCGACTGCCTGCGCGTCCCGGTGGCCAACGGCCGCCCGGCGGCCGGCGCCTTTCCCGTCGAGCTGACGATCCGCACCGCCGGCTTGTCGCGCCGCCTGGAGCTGCGCGGCGGCTGGAGCTGGGAGGTGCTGGAGGTCGGGGCGCCGCGGTCCCGATACCTGGTCGTCGAGCTGGCCGCCAGGCCGTCATTCCGGCCGTTCCTCGACTTCCCGCGGCAGGGGGTCGGCCCCTCCCGCGACGTGCGCCACCTGGGCGCGGCCGTGAGAACGATCTCCTCGTTTCCCTGCGGCGTAGAATAGGGGCGTGATGGGTTTCCGGACGACACTCGTCGTTGCCGGACTGCTGACCGCGACAGCCGCGTCTCCCCTCCGCGCCCAGGATCTCGAGATCGAGCTGGACCCGGTCGTCTCCGGCCTCACCAGCCCCGTCGCCGTCACCCACGCCGGCGACGGCAGGGGCCGCATCTTCGTCGCCCAGCAGACCGGGCAGATCCGCATCGTCGCCGGCGGCAACCTGCTGCCGACCCCCTTCCTCGATCTCTCGCCGCTGGTGAGCTGCTGCGGCGAGCGGGGGCTGCTCGGCCTCGCCTTCCACACGCGCTATGAGACCAACGGCTTCTTCTACGTCGACTACACGAACCTGGCGGGAGACACGGTCGTCGCCCGCTACACGGTCTCGGCAGGCAATCCCAACATCGCCAACCCGAGCTCGGCGCATTTGGTGCTCACTTTCGACCAGCCGCAGGCCAACCACAACGGCGGCCAGATCCACTTCGGCCGCGACGGCTATCTGTACATCTCTACCGGCGACGGCGGCGGAGCCGGCGATCCGCAGGACAACGGCCAGGATCTGACCAACCTCCTCGGCAAGCTGTTGCGGATCAACGTGAACGCCGACGCCTTTCCGGGCGATCCCAACCGCAACTACGCCATCCCGCCGGACAACCCGTTCGTCGGCGTCGCCGGGCGGGACGAGATCTGGGCCTACGGCCTGCGCAACCCGTTCCGCGCGAGCTTCGATCGCGACAGCGGCGAGCTGCTGGCCGGCGACGTGGGCCAGGGCCAGCGCGAGGAGATCGACCAGATCGTCCAGGGCGGCAACTACGGCTGGCGCAAGTTCGAGGGCACGCTGGTGTTCAATGCATCGGACCCGGACCCGGGCAACGCCCGCGCGCCGCTGTTCGAGTATTCGCACAGCGGCGGGCGCTGCAGCATCATCGGCGGCTACACCTACCGCGGCACGGCGCTGACGGACTTCGTCGGCGCGTATTTCTACGCGGACTTCTGCACCGGCGAGCTGTGGGCGCTGCGCCACGACGACTCGGGCATCAGCAATGCGCGGGTCGGCGAAGTGCCGGGCAACCCGAGCTCGTTCGGCGAGGACCTCGCCGGCGAGCTGTACGTGACCTCGTTCGACGGCAAGGTCTACAAGCTGGTGCCGCCGGGCTGAGCCCGCGCAAGAAGAACGCGGCGGCCCCGACCGTCGCGCGCGCCGCCCAGGCCCAGTTTACTGGCCCGAGCGGTAGATCTCGCCGCCGCCGCGGCGGAATTCCAGCGCTTTCTCCTGCATGCCCTTTTTCGCGTACTCGCGCACTTCCTGCGTGATCTTCATCGAGCAGAAATGCGGCCCGCACATCGAGCAGAAGTGGGCGAGCTTGGCGCCCTCCTGCGGCAGGGTCTCGTC
>JBOGJI010000208.1:0-23608 GCA_050747865.1 Thermoanaerobaculia bacterium | reverse complement strand
TCTGCCCGGAGCTGCGCCCCCTGTGGGCCGGGGTGGAGAGGGCCGACAGCATCGTCGTCAACCCCCACAAATGGATGGGCGCCCAGAGTCACTGCACGGCACATTTCGTGCGCGACCCCGCGTCGCTGGTGCGCACGCTGGCGGCAAGGCCCGACTTCCTACAGACGCTGGAGCACGGCGAGGTGGTCAACTACAGCGAGTGGGGCATCCCGTTGGGCCGCCAGTTCCGCGCCCTCAAGCTCTGGTTCGTGCTCCGCGCCTACGGCCTCGAAGGCCTGCGGACCAGGATTCGCAACCACATCGCGTGGTCCCGCGCCTTGTGCGAGAGGTTGCGCGCGACCGCCGATTTCACCATCGTGACCGAGCCGATCCTGTCGCTGTTCTCTTTCCGCTACGCCCCGGCAGGCGACGACGACCTCGACGCCCTGAACCTGCGCCTCGTCGAGGTGATCAACGCCGACGGCCGCATCTACCTGACCCAGACCCGCGTCGACGGCCAGGTCGCCCTCCGCTTCCACGTCGGCCAGTTCGACTGCACCGAAGAGGACGTCGCCGCGGCCTACGACGCGATCGTCGACGCCGCCGCGCGCACTGCGCCCTGACCCCACGCGCCACCGCCGGGCGCACAGGCTCTCAGGCCGGGCGTTTTGACAGCGGAATCCTGCAATGGCTATAATTCACTTTTGGAATGGAGGTCCGATCATGATCGTACGCGAGCCACAACCCGTCCCGGAGGCAAATCGATCGTCGACAGAGGCGACCTCGGTGAACCCACCCGCGCAGGCAACACCGGACCGGCAGGCCGTGGGTGCGTCGACGCCCGCTCGAGTCAACGCGCAAGCCCAGGCCGTACAAGTCGCGTTCGACGAACCGGAGCAGGCTGTCAGCATCCTGAATCGTGACTTCCTGGTGTTCGACACCGCGGCGCACGGTGGCGGTGCCGACGACAAGGTGAGTCGCGAGGATGTCGAAGCGATGGCGCGCGGCGGGACGCTGGCGAACGGCACCGTCGTCACCGCCGAGCAACAGGCGGCGGCCGAATACCTGTTCGACAATCCAGAGGTCTTCACGACGCTCGACATCGCCGATGACGGCGGTGGCTCCCCCGACGACATCATCAGCCGCAACGACGTCGATGCGGCGGTGGCCGCCGGGCCGGAGATCTACTCCGAGATCGACGACGGTCAGGTGGAGCACTTCCTGAACACCATTCGTGCCGACATACCGTTGAATCAGTCGGCACTGGCCGAGGCGCTGCGGAACCCCTTGCTCAACGAGGCCGAGCGCAACCTCATCCTGCAGACGCTCGCACGCGGTGACGAGAGCGAGTTGCTCGCCTTCTACGCCAACGACGCGTGGCGCTTCCGGGAGGAGGACTATGCGGCGCTGACCGAGGATCAGCGGACCATTGCCGATGCGGTGCAGAAGGCCTACGACGCCGGTGCCATCAACGCCGACGACCTGCTGCGCATCGCCGACGCCAACGGGGCCAGCAACGGCGCCCAGCGATTCATGTCCATCCTGAGGCAAAGCAGCGAGGCGCGTCAGCCCGGAGGCGTGGCCGAGGTCCTGGCCGACGCGCTCTGGCAGCGCAACGGCAACGACGGAATGGATCGCGCCGTCGCGGCGATCCACTACACCTCCGATCCGACGCTGATGGCGCAGAACCTCGACACGGCGGACAAGCGAGCCGCCGCCTTCGAGGCGCTGGTGCAGTTCAACGAGCAGGCTCCTTACCAGGACATCCCCGCGGGCCCGACCGCGACGATGTGGGAGCACAGCGCGCTGGCGGCCGCCGGGCGTCTGTTCACCGCGCACAGCCAGGAGCTGGTCGACCGCTACACCAATGCCCAGCCGGGACAGGCGGTGAGGACCGAGACCCTGGCGCAGTTCCTCGGCCAGACCGTCTTCAACCCGGAAGCGAAGGGCATCGTCCTGGATCGTACGCGCGACCTGGTGCCCGCGGTCGTCGACGCCATCGACCGCGTCGGTGACACGCTCTTCGAACGGGCCCGTGACCCCGAGGCCTCGGCGAGCGATCAGAGCCGCGCCATGAGGCAGCTCGGTCAGCTCACGGCGAGCATCGGCGGAGGCGCGGCCCTCGCCCTGACCCGTTACGACGAGCAGATCCTGGCGCACGAGGCATCACGCAAGGAGTTCGCCGGGCTGGTCGGCAAGCTGGTCGGCAAGCTGCCGCTCGGAGACGTCGGCAAGGAGATCGCGGACCAGGTCACTGGTCCCCTGGCCGAGCGCATCTACGATGCGATCACCGACCAGCCCGAACGCCCGGACGCGGCGCTCGCCGGCGTGATTTACGACAGCATCTACGGCCAGGTCGATCTCCTCGGCGAAGAGATCGGCAACGCGAACCTCGTCACGGCGTTCGAAGCCGGGTTTGCCGCCGAGCTTCAGAACCTGCAGTTGAATCTCAACGTCAACCTCGGCGGCCACCGCTGAGCGCAGACGACGACGCGGCCTCGACCAGGGCAGTGGCGATGGATCCCGTGTACGGCGGCTCGAGCACGCCGCGGTCGGTGATGATCGCGGTGACGAGATCAGCGGGGGTGACGTCGAACGCGAAGTTGGCGGCGTCGGCGGCGTCCGGGGCGATGGCCGTCCCGAAGACGCGGCGCACTTCTTCGGCGTCGCGCTCCTCGATGGGGATATCGGCGCCGGTGGGGGTGTCGGGGTCGATGGTGGAGACCGGGGCGGCAACGTAGAAGGGCACGCCGTGGCGGTGTGCCAGCACCGCCAGGGTGTAGGTGCCGATCTTGTTGGCGATGTCGCCGTTCGCCGCGACGCGGTCGGCGCCGACCACGATGCGGTCGACCAGCCCGCGGCTCATCAGCGCCCCGGCCGAGGAGTCGGTGACCAGGCGGTAGGGGATTCCGAGGCGGCTCAGCTCCCAGGCGGTCAGGCGCGCGCCCTGCAGCAGCGGCCGCGTCTCGTCCACCCACACCGAGGCGAGGCGTCCTGCCCCCCAGGCGGCCTGGATGACGCCGAGGGCGGTGCCGTAGCCGGCGGTGGCGAGGGCGCCGGTGTTGCAGTGGGTCAGCACCCGGTCCCCCGCGGCGAAGAGCCGGGCGCCGTGCTCGCCGATGCGGCGGTTGGCCTCGATGTCCTCGGCGTGGAGCCGGCGGGCCCAGGCGAGCAGAGCCTGGAGCAGGGGCGCGGCGCCCGCGGTGGCGTGCTCGTCGACGATCCGGCGCCCCTGCTCCAGCGCCCAGCTGAGGTTGACGGCGGTGGGACGGGTCGCGGCAAGGAGGTCCGCGATCCCCGCCATGTGGACATCAAGCTCCGCGTCTGCCGGCGCGGTATCGACGCCCAGCACCAGCCCGAAGGCAGCGGCCACGCCGATTGCCGGGGCGCCGCGCACAGACAGGCGCCGGATCGCCGCCGCCACGTCCTCCGGTTCCCGGCAGGCGAGCCAGACCTCCTCGGCCGGCAGGCGCGTCTGGTCCAGGAGCTCCAGGTGATCGCCGGCCCAGCGGATCGGGGTGAAGAGCTCGCTCTCGGCCATCGTCGGCGGCGATGATAGCCGCCCGAGCGCCCGGCCCGCGGGTATGATCCCGCCGCGATGAAAGGCGATCCCCGCGACAAGGGCTTCTCCACTCGGGCCATCCACGCCGGCCAGCCTCCGGATCCGCGCACGGGCGCGGTGACGGTGCCGATCTACCAGACCTCCACCTATGTGCACGACGAGCTGGGGCGGCACAAGGGCTACGAATACGCCCGGGTGCAGAACCCGACCCGCGAGGCCCTGGAGGCGAACGTGGCGGCGCTCGAGGGCGGCCGCTCCGGCCACGCCTACGCCTCCGGCATGGCGGCGATCTCGGCGCTCCTGACGCTCCTCGAGGCGGGCGACCACGTGGTCGCCTCGCAGAACGTCTACGGCGGCACCTGGCGCTACTTCCACCACGTGCTGCGCAAGTACGGGCTGGAGTTCACCTGGGTCGACACCTCCGACCCGCAGAACATCGATCGCGCCTGCACCGAGCGCACTCGCCTCATCTACATCGAAACGCCGAACAACCCGATGATGGAGGTGACGGACATCGCCGCGGCAGCCGACATCGCTCGCCGCCGCGGCGCCCGGCTGGCGGTCGACAACACCTTCATGTCGCCGTACTTCCAGCAGCCGATCGCGCACGGCGCCGATGTCGTCGCGCACTCGACGACCAAGTTCCTGAACGGCCACAGCGACTCGATCGGCGGCGTCCTGATCGCCACCCGGGAAGAGGACTCCGAGTGGCTGGCCTTCGTCTCCAAGTCCGCCGGCGCCATCCTCGCCCCCTTCGACTGCTTCCTCACCCTGCGCGGCATCAAGACCCTGGCCGTTCGCATGCCTGTGCACGAGGCGAACGCGCATGCGGTCGCCACCTTCCTCGCCCAGCACCCCGCGGTCGAGCGCGTGCTGTGGCCGGGGCTGCCCGAACATCCGGGCCACGAGGTGCAGAAGCGCCAGGCCTCCGGCTTCGGGGCGCTGATCGCCTTCGACCTCGGCACCTACGAGCGGGCCAAGCGCCTGCTCGACCGCGTCGAGGTGATGAGCCTGGCCGAGAGCTTGGGCGGCGTCGAGACCCTGATCTCCCACCCCGCGTCGATGACCCACGCCTCCCTGCCAGCGGAGCGCCGCGCCGAGCTGGGCATCAGCGACGGCCTCGTTCGCGTCTCCGTCGGCATCGAGGACGAGCCCGACCTCCTCGCCGACCTCGACCAGGCCCTCGCCGCGCTTTGACGCCCGAGCCCGAGACGCTCAGCGCAGGCCGACGACGTAGACGATCCAGCCTTCCTGGTTCTCGGCGCTCTGCGTGAGGCGGAACTCCCCGGTGCCCTCGCCGTCGTCGTCGGTCTGCTCCCAGTAGACCTCGCTCGCGCGGAAGCCGGCCTCGGCGAGCAGCTCGCGGACCTCCGGGATCGACCACAGGCGCCAGTCGTAGTCGAAGGCGCGCTCGAGCCGCGAGCCGTCGGGAAACTCGAAATGGATGTAGCAGCGCGTGTCGTGGCTGATCGGGTCGTAGACGTCCTGATCCCAGACGTAGGTGAACCCGTCGCAGGGGCGCCGCTCCTCGAGCGGGATCTCCGCGTCAGTACCGCCGTAGAGCTCGAGGAAGAGGAGCCCGCCGGCCGCGAGGCTCCGAAACACGGCGCGGAAGTAGTCGCGCAGCTCGTCCCGGCGCTTGAAGATGCAGTAGGAGAAGTTCAAGGCGCAGACGATGTCGACGCGCGGTCGGCGGACCTCGCGCACGTCGGCCTCGATCAGCCGCAGGCGCCGCCGCGCCTCCGGCGGCAAGGCCTCGACATTGTGCTTACGCCCCCACGCCAGCGGCACCGGATCGAGGTCCACCCCCACCGCGCGCCGATTGCGCGAGCCCCCCACCCAGGTGGTCGCCAGATGGGCGGTGCCGCAGAAGTCCTCGCGCAGCAGCCGCGGCGTCGGCAGCCGATGCCGGCGCGCCACCCGCAGGAAGAAGGCGATGTCGCCCTCGGGCGCCTGTACGCTGCGCTGATAGAGGTCGAACGGATCGGCCTGTGTGGTTTGCTTGGGCCGTCGCGGCATGGGCGCGGATTATCGCACCGGCGAGCGGCCCGCGATTGCTTGCTAAGGTTGACCGTCCAAGCGGCGACTACTCATGCACGAGGTCTTCCGACTCCCGGTTGCCGATCTGCGAGACCAGCTCGTCGTGCGGCTGGCGTCGCCGGACGGGCCGCCGCCGCGGCCGGCCGTCCTCTACCTGCACGGCTTCGGATCCCATCAAGGCGGTGAGAAGGCCGAATACTTCCGCGGCCGGGCCGTGGAGGCGGGCCTCGCCTTCTGCTCGTTCGACTTCCGGGGACACGGCGCGTCCGACGGGGACACCCTGGGCTTGAGCCTCACCCGCAACCTGGAGGAGGTCGCCCGCGTGCGCTGCGAGCTGGAGGCGCGACATCTCCGGCCGCTGGTGCTGCTCGGCTCCTCGATGGGAGGGCTCACCGCCCTGTGGCACGCCGCCCGGCACCCGCTCGGCCTGGCGGCCGGGCTGGCGGTCGCCCCGGCGCTCGGCTTTGCCGAGGCTCTCGAGGAGCTCCTCGGCGACACCAACATGCGGCGCTGGCAGGAGGACGGTCGGCTGCGCTTCCTGAACGAGGTCGGTGAGGCGGATGTCGGCTGGGGTCTGGTGGAGGATCTACAGCTCTACGACGAGCGCAAGCTGGCGGCGGAGCTTCGCACGCCCTTCCTGCTCTTCCAGGGACAGCGCGACGAGACCGTCGACTGGCGGCGTGTCCGTGCCTTCACCGAGTCCTGCCGCTGCGGCGTCGCGCTCGAGCTCATCCCCGACGGCAACCACCGCTTGATCGAGCACCTCGATGCCATGTGGGACCGCTGCCTCGACTTCCTCAGGGCGAGCGGCGTCGTCTAGCGCGTGGGTCAGCGAGGCGGAGACAGCGAGCGGGCGGCGTTGACCCGGCCATGCCCGTATCGCGCGTCCGGGCCGAGCTCACCGAGATCGTCGGCGCCGCGACGCAGCGCCGCCTCGACCTCCTCGGGAGTCAGCGAGCCCCCCGCGGCGTCGAGCAGCAGGGCGGCGACGCCGGCCGCGTGCGGGACGGCCATCGAGGTCCCCGCCGACCATCCCCAGCCGCCCGGAGTGGTCGAGAAGACGAGATCCAGGATCCAGCAGGGCAGCCCCGAGCAGGTCTCGCGGCCGGGATAGAGGAAGTCGCCTCCGGGAGCCGCCACGGAGAGCAGCGACAGACCGGCGCTGGAATAGGAGCTGGGGTGGTCGAGGAAGACCGACGGCGTCGCTCCCCAGCCGATCGGCGCGGTGGCCGACACCGCCACGACGTGCGCGAGGCCCGCCGGGTACGGGAAGCTCGATTTGCCGTCCACATCCCGCCCCTCGTTGCCGGCCGCCGCGAGGATCGTTACCCCCCGGTCGTGGGCATAGGTGATGGCCCGCTGGGTGGCGAGCAGGATCTCGCCGACCCCGGGCTGGCGGGGATCGAGGCCGCCGGGCACGCTGAAGCTCAGGTTCGCGATCTGGGCACCGATGTCGGCGGCGTAGACGATGCCCTCGAGCACGCCGCCGAAGCTGCCGAAGTGCGTCTTCGCGGAGAGCACCTTGACGGCGACGATCTCCGCCTGCGGCGCCACGCCGACGATGCCGAGCTCGTTCGCCGCCGCGGCGATGACCCCGGCGACCCGCGTGCCGTGGATGCCGGGTGGGTCGTCGAAGCCCTCGTCGGGCACGAACGAGGTCGACAGCGCCGCGCTGACATTCGCGGCCAGATCGGGATGGCCGGCGTCCACGCCGCTGTCGAGCACCGCCACCCGCACACCGCGGCCGGTGGCTCCCTCGGCCCACGCCGCAGGAGCGTCCACCGCCAGCAGGCCCCACTGCAGCGCCGCCAGCGGATCGGAGAGACCGGGAACGGCCTCCGCTCCCGAGTCCGCGAGCGACACGCTCTCGGCTACCGGAAAATCATCGACCAGCGGCACGCTTTGATCCGGCGTCACCGAGCGCACGCCGGGGAGACGCCGCGTGCGCTCGGCGAAGCTCTCGTCCCCTTCGACGACCAGGACGCCGATCGACTCGAGGTGGGCGACGATCTCGCCCCCGGCGCGGGAGATCTGCCGCTCCAGCCCGGCGGGCGAGCGGGGAGCGTCGCCGACCACGATGTATTGCGCCGCATGGCCCGCCGCGGCCGCGAGCAGCGAGACCCCGGTGAGCAGCAACGGCGGCAACTTCGGGCGGCGTGTCTTGAGCGCCCCGACCCACGAATACAGCAACGTATCGGCGGCCCATGTATCCGCGCTGGCGGCGTTGCGCTCCCTGCGACATACCTTGCGGGTAAGCCTCGGTCGCGCGCCTTGCCAGCGCGGCGCCTGAACCGCCGCTACGTCACCGTATTCGTGGGTCGGGGCGCTAAGCGATGTCATATCGACTCCGCGAGCTGCGCCGGCATGGAGCGTGTGGCCTGCCGCCGACGGGGGTCGCGGTCGAGCTCGAAGGGCAGAGTGTAGCACCGCCGGAATCATCACCCCTGTTTCTCGTAGGTGCCGATGAGCTGCGCCCGCTCCAGGATGTGCCCCTGCACCGCCTCCAGCAACTCCTCCTTGGTCGGGCGATCGAGCCCGGAGAGCGCCGTGTCGAGGGCGTAGAGCTTGAAGACGTAGCGATGACGGCCGACCGGCGGGCAGGGGCCGCCGTAGCCAGTCCGCTTCCAGTCGTTGATCCCTTCGCCGACCCCGGAGGGCAGATCGCCGGCCGCCCCCTCCGGCAGCTCCACGATATCCGCCGGGATGTTGAACAGGACCCAATGCACCCACGTCATCCGCGGCGCCCGCGGGTCGGGCGCGTCGGGGTCGTCGACGATGAGGGCGAAGCTGCGGGTCGCCTCCGGCGCGCCGCGCCAGGCGATGTGCGGCGAACGATCCTCGCCCTGGCAGGTGAACACGACCGGAATCTCCCCGCCGGGGGAGAAGTTCTCGGAGTGGAGCGTCAGGGCCATGGCGCATCTGCCGCGAAAGTGTACGCCCGTCAATACCAGATTACCGAGACGTCTATATGCGGGCCCGCGGGGGTCTTGCGGGCGCCGGGGGGACAGGCGCAGAATCCCGCATCGCCGGAAGAGGAGAGTGCCCAGCCAGAGCCTGCAGGCCGCACCGCCACATGATGCACCCCGACACCGAAATCCGCTTCATCGACCCCGTCAAGGGCCACGGCGTGTTCGCCATGCGGCCCATCCCGCGCGGCACCGTCACCTGGGCGCTCGACCCGCTCGACCGCATCCTCGCCCCGGCCGATGTCGAGGCCCTGCCGCAGCCGGTGTGCGCCGGCTTCGACCGCTACTCCTTCCGCGACCGCCAGGGCAACTTCGTCCTCTGCTGGGATCACGGCCGCTTCGTCAACCACAGCTTCCGCGCCAACTGCCTGACCACCGCCTACGACTTCGAGGTCGCGGTGCGCGACATCGCCGTCGGCGAGGAGCTGACCGACGACTACGGCTACCTCAATCTCACCGAGCCGTTCGAGCCCCTGCCGGAGAGGGGCTCGCGGCGCCGCCAGGTGCGGCCCGATGACCTGCTGCGCCACTGGCGCGGCTGGGACAAGAAGCTCCGCGAGGCCTTCCGCCACATCCTCGAGGTCGAGCAACCCCTGTGGCCCCTGCTCTCCCCCGCGGTGCAGCAAAGGGCCCGCGCCATCGCCGAGGGCCGCTCGCGTATGGACTCGATCCGCAAGAACTACTACCCCGACCCGGCGGTCGCCGCGGGGCTGGGCTCGCACGACGGCGACCGCAGCCAACACTCCACGAGCTGACCGGCGCCAAGCGATCGGAGCCGCTTCTGGCACGGCCGTTGCTGAACTGGAACGATTCAAGGGGCGCAGCGCCGACCGGGCTTCGGTCGACGGGGATTCTTCAACGGAGGGGATGAAAGAGAGGCTGCCATGACGAAGCGACAGAGCGGACGGGGCCGACTCCTGCGCGGGACGGCGGCGTTGTTGCTGGGATTCCTGGTCGTGGGCTGCGCCGGGTATGCGACGCGGCCGGGGGAGCGGCACACGCGCCGGGACCGGACCTACAAGGGGGCCGGGATCGGGGCGGCGATCGGCGCCGCGGCGGCGGTCGCCGACGGCAAGCGCGAGGCCGACGAGATCCTGGCCGGCGCGGCGATCGGCGCCGTGGTCGGGGGCGGCGTCGGCGCCTACATGGATCGGCTGCAGGAGCGCCTGGCGCACATCCCGGGGACCCGGGTCGAGCGTGTGAGCGACGACACCCTGCTCATCCACTTCGAGTCCGACATCCTGTTCGCGGTCGACTCGGCCACCTTGAGCGGCTCCTCGCAGGCGAGCCTCGACCAGACGGCCTCCGTCCTCCACGAATACGACAAGACCGCGGTGGTGGTCCAGGGCCACACCGACTCGACCGGCAGCGAGACGCACAACCAGGGGCTGTCGGAGCGGCGGGCCGGGTCGGTGCGCAACTACTTCATCGGCCGCGGCATCGACGCCGCCCGCATGACCGCCGTCGGCTACGGCGAAGGCATGCCGGTGGCGAGCAACGACACTGAAGGCGGCCGCCAGCTCAACCGGCGGGTGAACGTGCTGCTCAAGGCCAAGGCCAGGTAGCCCTCGCGGCTCGCGAGCGGCCCGGCGGCGGACGTCACTCCTCGGCGGGAGCGGTGGTGCAGACGGTCAGGAAGGTCTCGCCGTTCTTCTCGGCGACGGCGGTGGTGTCGAGCCAGCCGACTTCCTGGAACAGGTAGGTGCCCTCGGGGTGGTCGTCCGATCCGTCCACGACCTCGTCGATCTTCGCCTCGGCGCTCCAGTACCCGTCGGAGCCCTCGACGAGGAAGGTGACCGTCTCCGCCTGCCGCCAGTCGAAGCCGTCCGGCAGCTCGCGTTCGACGACCATGCCGGCATTGTCGCCGGCGGGGCGGAAGGTCTCCAGCGTGATCCCGGGCTCGATGGCCGCGAGGTCCCGGCGCACGCGTTCGGCCGTGCCCGAATCGAACACGATCGCCACCTCGGTGACGTCGTGGCACGGCGTCCCGGTCCACAGCTCGAGCTCGCCGTCGACCACCCGGGCGCCGAACGCCGGGCGCAGCGGCGGGGCGAACTGCGCGGCGGGGTCCCAGTCGGAGCAGCTCTTGTACGCCGCCAGCGCACCGATCGCCGCGATCACGACGGCGCCGAGGATGACGAGTCTGCGCACGCGAACCGCGAAGCCTAGTCGTATCCGCCGTCCGAGAGGCCGGCGTCCTCTTCGGTCTCGTTGCCGCCGGTGATCTGCTCCCAGGCATACGACGCGAGGAATCCCGCGTAGCCTTCTCTGGCCCACTGCTGCGAGTGGCGCTCCTCGTGGTGCAGCAGCCGGTCGAGGTCGAGGCTGCCCTGGTACAGCGACCCGTCGTCGTTCTGGTACGTCGCCCGGCCCGACTCGACCACCTCGCGCAGGGCGGCGACGGGATCGTCCACGTCATCGACGTTGAGCATGAAGATGTCGCCCCATGCGGTGCCGCCCTGCTGGCTGTACAGGTTCTGGAGCCAGTTGCCGCCGAGGCCCATGAGAATGCCGTTGGGGGTGGTCACCAGCCGGCCGCCGTTGCCGTGCACGAAGCCGACGTCGTGGTCGTAGCTCCAGTCGTTGGCCTGTTGCCGGTCGAGGATGCGCTGGATCTCGGCGGCCGAATACGGGGTGTCGGGGAAGTCGTTCAGGTGGGCGGTATCGCCGTAGTCGGTGCCGGCGTTGAAGACGTAGGTCATCACGACCGCGCGCCGCGCGTCCTCGGCGCTGATATCCGTGGGCAGCACGAAGAACGACTTTCCGTCCCGATCCCGGATCTCCTCCAGCCCCGCGAGAATCTCGAAATCCTCGGGCGTGATGCCGTGTGTGCGCGCGATGTCGACGATGGTCTCCGGGTTGACGCCCTGACGCGAGGCGTTCTCCAGCCACCGGTAGTAGAGGCCGTCCGGGGCCGGCCCGGTGAGCAACCCCTCCTGCCGCAGCCGCTCCTCGTAGATCGCCACATCGTGGGTCAACGTCGCCCCGACCGAGTGCCGGTGGATCAAGTCGTCGTCCACGGCTCCGGGCCTGCCCAGGTCGAGCTCCTCGAAGTGCTCCGTGTCCTCGAGCAGCACGTGTGCCGCGTCGCGTTGCTCCTGGGTGTACGACCCCTCACCGAAGGCGACCTCCTCGAGCCCGCCGCGGCTCACCAGGTCGTCCTGCGGCCGCCCGCCGGCGGTGTCGAAGACGAGAAAGTCCCGATACAGGATCTCGCGGGCCTCCCGCCGCGCCCCGGAACATAGAATTATACACAGACGCGCGAATCCGTGCGCAGCCCGCGCCCCCACCCTCGGCGCCGGCGGCGGTTTTCTTGTGCGACACCGTTGCCACGGTTGATCTCGACGCAACCTTTCCCGGCAACTCCCGTACATTGTGTCTCTTCGTGTCCCGTTCCCTGAGGAGGAGACCATGCGACCACGTCCGCTGCCGCTCGTGCTTTGTCTGCTCGCCGCGCCGTTGGCGGCGCGGGAGCCCGACTACGACGTTCTGAACCGGATCCGGCAGGAGGGGTTCCACGAGTCCCAGGTGATGGAGCTCGCCCGGCACCTCACGGATCACATCGGGCCGCGGCTCACCGGCTCGCCCGGGCTCAGGCAGGCGAACGAGTGGACGCGGCAGAAGTTTGCCGAGTGGGGGCTCGCCGAGGCCCGCCTCGAGCCGTTCGAGTTCGGCGAAGGCTGGTCGTTCAGCAAGGCCAGCGTGCGCCTGGTCGAGCCGGGGACGGCAGTCCTGCGGGCGCAGCCCAAGGCATGGACGCCGGGGACCGACGGCGCGGTGCGTGGCGAGGTGATGCGGGCGAAGATCGAGGAGGAGAAGGACCTGGAGGCGCTCAACGGCAAGGTCGCCGGCAAGATCCTGCTCCTCGACGAGCCGCCGGAGCCGAAGAGTCCGGACGAGCCGGTCTTCGATCGCCATGACGAGGACGACCTGGCCGAGCTGGCGAAGTACGAGATCCCGGACGACGAAGACGACCGCGAAGTGTGGCTGGAGCGGCGGCGCGAGCGGATCGCGCTGGGCCGCAAGAGGAACGCGTTCCTCGCCGAGGAGGGCGCCCTGGCGACCATCGAGGTCTCCTCGTTCGAGCACGGCGTGGTGCGGGTGACCGGCGGCGGCAACCTGGGGATTCCCGGCGAGCCGGTGGGCGTGCCCGCGTTGGTGATGGCCGTCGAGCCCTACTCTCGGCTCCTGAGGCTGCTCGACGACGAGGTGACTCCGGTGCTCGAGATCGAGGTCGAGGCCGAGCGCCATGACGAGACGACGCAGGCCTTCAACACGCTGGCCGAGATTGCCGGCGAGGGCCGCAAGCCCGAGATCGTCATGGCCGGCGCCCACCTCGACTCCTGGCACGGCGGCACCGGCGCCACCGACGACGGCGCCGGCGTTGTCGTGGTCATGGAGGCGGCGCGCATCCTGTCGAGCCTCGGCCTCGAGCCGCGGCGCAGCATCCGCTTCGCCCTGTGGGGCGGCGAGGAGCAGGGGCTCCTGGGCTCGGAGGCCCACGTCGAGGAGCACTTCGCCCATCGCCCACCGTCGGACGAACCCGAGGAGCGGGAGCTGCCCGAGCGCTATCGCCGGCCCGGCTGGCCGATCGAGCCGAAACCGGACTTCGCGCGCTTCTCGGTCTATCTCAACATCGACAACGGCGGCGGCGCGGTGCGCGGCATCTGGGCGCAGGAGAACCTGGGCGCCATGAAGCGCTTCGAGCGCTGGATCGAGCCGCTCTCCGACCTCGGCGTCACCACGGTGACCATGCGCGAGACCGGCAGCACCGACCACGTCCCCTTCGACCGCGTGGGGCTGCCCGGCTTCCAGTTCATCCAGGACCGCCGCGACTACTCGACCCGCACCCACCACTCCGACATCGACACCTACGAGCACCTCTCACCCGAGGACCTGAAGCAGGCCTCTGTGGTCCTGGCGAGCCTCCTGTGGCAGGCCGCCAACGACCCCCAACCCTTCCCCCGCAAGCCGATGCCGGAAGAACCGGAGGAAGAAGAAGAGCGCAAGAAGGACCAGAACGAGGAGACGCCGGCAACGCAGTAGGATGGTCTCGTGTCCCGCGCGCCGCTTCGCGCCCGCCTGGATGACCACTTCGCGCGCCAGCAGGCGATCTACTGGGCGAACCTGGCGCGCACGGCCGGCCTGCTCGCCATCCTGAACGTCACCCTCTTCTTCGTCACCGGTCTGGTGACCCACCAGGGCTACTGGTTCACCTACATCTCCCTCGCCGCTCTGGGAGGCATCTACTTCCTCATGCTCGTGCCGCTAGGCCTGACCGAGCGCCTGGGCACCTACCTGGCGTGCCTCGTCCTGCTCGCCATCTCCGGCTACTTCCTCATCGCCAGCGTCGTTCACTGGGTCCGCCATCCCGCGATGCAGATGCGCGGTCTGGGTTGAACCGAACGAAACGCCGGCGCTATCGCGGGGGAGGCCAGAGGGCGAGGGCGTGACGGACGGCGACGATCTGGCCGACATGGTAGGCGTTGTGGTCGGCCAGCAGCAGGGCTTCGCGTAACAGGCTCTTCTTCGGATCCCACGGGAACGGCGCGAAGGGGTCCGAGTCGGCGGATTCGAGGAGGGCGCAGAACTCCGTAAGGTCGGCGCGGAAGGCGTCGACGCTCTGTTGCCATGCAGAGGGGGATGGGGGCTCCGGAGAGGGCGGCCAGTAGCTGTCGGGCCAGGGTGGGGAGACGTGGCCGGGTGTGCGCGAGAACTCCAGGATGTCGCGCTGCGCCAGCCGCAGATGCTCGACCAGCTCCCACAGGGAGTGAGCGTGGCCCTGGGGGCGAGCCCCGACGCGATCCGCGGGCAGGGACGACACGGCGCGCTCGAAGCCGACGTGGGCGCTCTCCCAGGTGAGCAGCGCCACCAACCAGCGCTTGAGCTCCTCGTCGGTCATAGCCGATAGAATATAACTCCGGCCGTTCAAGCTCTTCGTCGACCACCCACACTCGAGGAGGGAACCGACGCATGCGACTCCGGGAACGCGCTTTCGCCCTGTTCGCTGCGACTTCGGTGCTGGCGCCGGGCATGGTGGTCCATGCCCAGTCGATCGCCGTCCGCTGGAACCAGGTGGCGCTGCAGGCCGTGGCCCTGAATCCGCCATCGCCGACCGCCTCGACTTGGCGTCTGCACGTGCTCAGCACCGCCATGTACGACGCGTGGACGGCCTACGACGGACGAGCGGTCGGCTACGTGACTGGCACCGACCTCAAGCGGTTTCGCCATTGGCACGCCGAGCCCGCGGCAGACAGTGATCTTGCGCTGGTCGACGCTGTTGGAAGCGGCGGAGGCGGCGGGCATCTCCCGCCTCTATGGCGGCATCCACTTCACGGACGGCAACCTGCGCGGCCAGGAGCTGGGACGGCGTGTCGGGCTGCAGGCCTGGGCCTACGCGCGCCAGTTCTGGGACGGAGATGCCGCGGAGCCCGAATCCGACGCTCGCTCCAGGACGAGGGTGAGCCGCAGCCCGGACCGTCGCCCGATCCGGCAGGACGTGCCCGCCGCCGCTACCCGACCGGGCCGCGATCAGTCGACCGGGCCGTAGTCGTCCTCGGCGCGCTCGATGTCGTGCTCGCCGTGAAGCGGCCGTCCGCAGACGTCACGCCCGGCCATAGTCGTCCTGCGCGCGCTCGATGTCGTCCTCGCCGAAGTAGTCGCCCCGCTGCACCTCGATGAAGACCAGCACGGCCTCGCCGGGGTTGGCGACGCGGTGCCACGAGCTGAGGGGGATGTCGACCGCCTCGCCGGCGGCGAGGCGGATCTGCTCGCCGTCGCGCTCGACCAGCGCCTCGCCGCGCACCACGTACCAGTGCTCGCCACGCCGGCGGTGGCGCTGCAGGCTCAGGCGTTGGCCCGGCAGGACGACGATGCGCTTGACCTTGTGGTCGGCCGCCTCGTCGAGGATGCGATAGCCGCCCCAGGGGCGCCGATCGTCCAGACCCTCGAGATCGCCGTGCCCCGCTTCCACCATGACTGCAACGAGTATAGCGGTCTCCGAGGACGCACCTCCGGTGGCACAATGGCGGTCATGCGCGCCACGGCTCGCCGGATCCTCTGGTCTTGTGTGGGGATGGTCGCGGGGCTGCCCCTCCTCGCCGCGGCGGCCGACGCCGAGTTCCCATCGCCGGTGGCGATGCGCGAGCTGGTAGGAGAACGACTCGAGTACCGGATCCGGTGGAGCGGCATCCCGGTGGGCTCGGCCACGATGGAGGTCGGCCTGGGCCCCGAGCCGTGGCTGGTCGAGATGCGCTCCACGGCCGACAGCCTGCCGGTGATCGACCTGATCTATCCGGTGGAGGACCGGGTCGTGTCGCGGGCGGTGACCTCGAGCCTCAGGGCCAAGTCGTATCGGAAGGTCTCCCGCGAGGGCCCCCGCCACGAGCACCGCGAAATCCTCTTCGACCACACGAACGGGGCCGCCGGCACGGTGATCGACGGCAAGCGAATCCCGTACTTGCCGGTACCGAAGGACGTCCTCGACCCCCTGTCGGCGATCTACGCCTACCGGCTCCACCCCGCCCCCGAGGGCAACCCCCCGGAGCTCCCGGTCACCGACGGCGAGAAGCTGATCACGGCGCGCATGCGGATCCGCGGCCTGGAGCGGGTGACGACGCCCGCCGGCACCTTCGACACCGTGGTGGTGGAGCCGCAGATCGAAGGCCTGGGCGGCATCTTCCGCCGCTCGCCGAACGCCAAGATCCACCTGTGGATCACCCGCGATCGCTGGCGCCGGCTGGTCAAGATGGAGACCAAGGTGGCGATCGGCTCGGTCGCGGTCGAGCTGACCGAAGTCACCGAGCCCACCGGCGCCCCGCCGCCGCGCGAGCTGGCCAGGGATTGGGACAAGTGGAAGCCCGCGAACGCCTCAGAACGGTAGCGGCGTGCCCGTGGCGCGGGCGTGCTCGCGGTAGAGGTCGCGCAGCCGCAAGGTGACGGGACCGGGCGAGCCATCGCCCATCGTCCGTCCGTCCACCTCGAGGACCGGGGTGAGCTCGCCCATCGTGCCGCTGGTGAACATCTCGTCCGCCGACCACACCTCGGCGAGGGTGACGCGGCGCTGCTCGGCCGCGATGCCGTGCTCGCGGGCCAGCGCGAGAACGACGCCGCGGGTGATCCCGGGCAGGCAGGAGTCGGCCGTCGGCGTGACGAGAGTCCCGCGCTTGGCGAGAAAGACGTTGGTGGCGTTCGTCTCCGCCACGTAGCCCTCGCGGTCCAACATCAAGGCATCGTCCGCCCCCGCCTGGTTCGCCTGCAGCTTGGCGAGGATGTTGTGGATCAGGTTGTTGTGGTGGATCTTGGAGTCGAGGATATCCGGCGCCGCGCGGCGGATGGCCGAGGTCACCAGGCGGATCCCTTTCTCGGGATAGACCGGCGGCTTCCACTCCGCCAGCACGATGAGCGTGGGACCGGCTCGGTTCAGTCGCGGGTCCATTCCCGATGTGACTTTCTCGCCGCGCGTCAGAGTGAGCCGGACATGCGCGTCGTCGCGCATGCCGTTGACTTCGAGCGTGCGGAACAGGGCCTGCCGGACGGTGTCGCGGTCGGGAATCTCCACGAACCCCATGGCCCGCGCCGACGCGGTCAGCCGGTCGAGGTGGGCGTCGAGCATCGCAACCCGCCCGTCGTACACCCGCAGCCCCTCCCAGACGGCGTCGCCGCCCTGGACCGCGGAGTCGAAGACGGAGACCGTCGCCTCGAGCCGCGGCACCAGCCGACCGCCCACCCAGACCTGGATGTCGGCGTTGCGCGGGTCGGGCAGGTCTTCGGCTCGGTACGCGCCCATGGCGCGAGATCCTAACGCCTGACGCACGCCGGCAGCACAGCGCCTAGCACACGATGCAGAGGCGCCCGGAGCGGGTGGCCGACGCTACCCCTGGGCCCTGAGGGCATGGGAAAGGAGGGCCAGGTAGTGCGGGCGGGCCTGGTCGAGCACCGGCAGGACGGGAGTCGGCGGCGGCTCCTCTTTGGCCCGGTACGGCGCGAAGCCGGTGGAGCGATGTACGTTCTGGTACCAGTGCCTCGCCCACACGCCGTCCTCCGGCCGCGGCCCGGAAGGCCACGCGAGCATCCCGGAGTGGAAAGCCAGCCCCATACGCGCGCAGAGCTGGCGCAACACGCTCTCCGGGTCGAGCAGCAGCTCCCGGGCGTCGAGCACCGGAGGCTCCTTCCCGCGCGCCACCAGCTCGTCGAAGAGCTCACGCTGGCAGGCGATCCCGAGATCTTCGAGCCGGGGCGCGGGCAGCTGGCGCACGATGGTGGCGAGCACCTCCGCCGGATCGCGGATCAGCAGCACGTTCGCGCAGCGGAGGAGAAACCCGCGGTCGAGCTCGACCAGATGGTGCGCCATCTGCTTGAAGAAGACCACGGGCTCCTCGTAGTCCCCGAGGATCACCTCCCGCACCACGCGCTCGCCGTCGGCCTCCTGCGCCGCCAGCACCTCGTCCCGCCCCGGATGCTCGACACCCGACATGCGCAGGTAGTGGGCGTACAGCGGCTCGTCGACGACGCGCGTGTCCGGCCGCTGCGCAAAGGCGTACATCAGCGCCGTCGAGACGTTGCGCGGTCCCGACCAGAGGTTGATGCGGAGGGTCACGGAACGACCTGGATCAGAGCAGGCGGCGGCGGATGCGGGGGCGGCGGGTGGTCGGGAGCTCCTCGTAGGGCTCGACGCCGGGGACGCGGGAGCGGGTGAGGGTGGCGCCGATCTCCTCCTCCACGCGCTTGACCTGCGGCTTGTCGCGCCAGGTGGCGATCGTCGAGACGACGCCGCTCGCCTTGCCACGGGCGGTGCGGCCGGCGCGGTGCACGTAGTCCTCTACCGTGTCGGGCATGCCGAAGTTGACCACGTGCCGCACCATCGGCAGGTCGATGCCGCGGGCGGCGATGTCGGTGGCGATCAGCACCCGGTGCTCCCCCGCCTTGAGGCCGGTCAGGGCCTGCAAGCGCTCGCGCTGGGAGCGATCCCCGTGGATGCGCTCCACCGGGTGGCCAGCCTTCTCGAGCTGCCGGTGCGCCCACTCGGCGTCGATCTTGCGCGGCAGGAAGATGAGCATCGAGCCGGGCTCGCCGTCCACCAGCTCGAGCAGGCAGGGCTTCATGTTCTCCTGGTCGACGAGGTAGATCCGGTGCTCGATGCCGGCCGCCGCGCGGCCCGACGGCCGCAGGTCGATGGTCACCGGCTCGTGCATCATGCGCCGCACCAGCCGGTCGATGGGCTCCGGCATGGTGGCCGAGAACTGCAGGTTCTGGCGCTTCTCCGGAAGCTGTTCGACGACCCGGCGGATCTGCGGCAGGAACCCCAGGTCCAGCATGTGGTCGGCCTCGTCGAGGACGAAGGTCTTGACGTCGCCCAGGCGCACTGCCCGGCGCTCGGCGTGGTCGAGGAGCCGCCCCGGCGTCGCGACCACCACGTGCGGCCGCGCCTTGAGCGCCGCGAGCTGCGGCCCGTAAGCGACGCCGCCGATCAAACAGGCGTTGCGCACCCCGGACGGCTCGCGGAAGATCTCCAGGAGTCCCTGGGTCTGCAGCGCGATCTCCCGCGTCGGCGCCAGCACCAGGGCCGTGCCGCCGGGCTCCCCGCCGCTGGCGACGACCCGCTCGACCAGCGGCAGGGCGAAGGCCGCCGTCTTGCCCGACCCGGTCTGCGCCAGCCCGATGAGGTCCCGCCCCTCGAGCGCCGGCGGGATCGCCGCCGCCTGAATCGGCGTCGGATGCTGGAACCCGGCCCGCTCGAGGACCTCCGTCACGGCGGCCGACAACCCCAGCTCGCCGAAGCTGAGCCCGGTCTGCCCCACCGTCTCCTGGGCGATGGCCCCCGAGAACAACGACTTCGTCACACTGCTCATTCTACTTCGCGCGGCGCCCGGTCGCTCTGAAACGGTGACGCGGGACGGGGACGGCTGCCATGATGTCGCGCCGCCCGCGCTCGCATCCGCAGCGGCTTGGGAGGAGGAGAGCTGTCGTGAAGTCCTCGGTATTGTCGAAATCAAGGTTTCTCGGCGGGCTGCAGTGCGGGAAGCGGCTCTGGTACGAGGTCAATCGGCGTGAGGAGGTGCCGCCGCCGAATGCGGCCAAGCTGGCGATCTTCGCGCAGGGCCACGCGGTGGGCGCGGTTGCCCAGAGCCTCTACCCGGACGGGCTGGAGGTTGCACCCGACGAGCGCGGCTGGCAGGCCGTGGCGGCGGCGACGCGGGAGGCGCTGTCGGCGCGCCGGCCGCTATTCGAGGCCGGCTTCGTGCACGGGGGCGGCGCCTGCCGCGTCGACATCCTGGTGCCGGCCCCCGACGGCGGCTGGGACCTGTTCGAAGTCAAGAGCACGGCGAGCGTCAAGCCGGAGCACGATCTCGACCTCGCCTTCCAGACCTGGGTCGTACGCGGCGCCGGCCTGGCGCTGCGCGACCTCTACCTGGTGCACGTCGACTCGAGCTACGTGCTCGACGGCGCCCTCGACCCGCAAGGGCTCCTCCGACGCGAACGCCGCAACGAGCGGGTCGAGGCGCTCCTGCCGGAGATCGAGCCGCGCCTCAGCGAGCTCCTCGAAACGGCCGCGCTCGCGGCGAGCCCGGAGGTGGCGATCGGCCCCCACTGCTCGAGCCCGCACGACTGCCCGCTGATCCCGCTCTGCTGGGCCTTCCTCCCCGAGCGCAACGTCACCACACTTCACGGCGACAGACGCAGGGGCTTCGAGCTGCTGGCGCGCGGGATCTCGAGGCTCGCGGACATCCCCGAGGACTTCCGGCTCAACGGCAAGCAGCGGCTTCAGGTGGAGGCCGCACGCAACGGCGAGGCCGTCGTCGACGCGTGCAAGATCCGGGACTTCCTCGCCGCCCTCGAGCCTCCGCTCCACTATCTCGACTTCGAGACCGTCAATCCCGCAATCCCCGTCTACCAGGGCACCCGCCCCTTCCAGCCGGTCCCGTTCCAGTTCTCCCTGCACCGCCAGGCGCGAATCGGCGGCGACGTGGACGCGATCGCCTTCCTCGCCGAAGGCCACGAGGATCCGCGCCCGGCGCTGCTCGCGCGGCTCGAGGAGGCCCTCCTCGACCGGGGCACCATCCTCGCCTACAACGCCGACTTCGAGCGCCGGGTGCTCCGCGAGCTCGCCGCCGCCTTCCCCGAAGAGGGCGCCTGGATCGGCGCGGCGGAGAGCCGCATCGTCGACCTCCTCGTCCCCTTCCGCCAGTTCGCCTGGTACCACCCGGACCAAGACGGTTCGGCCTCCATGAAAGCGGTCCTCCCCGCGATGACCGGGGTGGGCTACGAAGAGCTCGCGATCGCCGACGGCAACCAGGCGAGCCGCGAGTTCCTGCGCGTCACCTTCGGCGACGTGCCCGCCGCCGAACGCGCCCGCGTCCGCCGCGACCTCGAGCGCTACTGCGCCCTCGACACCCTCGGCATGGCCCACATCGTCGAGGAGCTCGCGACGGCCGCGCGTCATCGCATCATTGTGCTATGATGCAGTGACTGTGAAGACGCGGACGACGGTGACACTGAGCGAAGGCACCCTGCGCGCCGTCAAGCTTCGCGCCGCGCGGGACGGGAAGCGCGAGAGCGAGGTGATCGACGAAGCGCTGCGGAGCGCCCTCGGCGTCGACGTCTTCGACCAGCTCTGGGAGAACGCCGGCCTGGACGAGGATACGGCGATGGACCTCGCCCTTGGGGCTCAGGAGTGGGCGAGGAAGCCGGCGAAGTAGTGCGGCTCGTCCTCGATCCCAATGTCCTGATCTCCGCCGCCCTGTCGAGAACCGGCGCACCAGCCCGTCTCGTCCGCGAATGGCTGCGCGGATCGTTCGAGCTGGTGATCTCGGAGGCGCTCCTGGCCGAGCTGCGCCGAGCGCTCGACTATCCGAAGCTGCGTGGGCTGATCCGCGCCGAACAGGCCGATCGCCTGCTCAGCGCCCTTCGAGCCGGCGCCACGCTGGTGGCGGACCCGGACGAGCCGCACGAGCTGCGCTCACGCGATCCTCATGACGACTACCTCATCGCGCTGGCCGCCGCTCAGCGCGCGATGCTGGTCACCGGAGACTCCGACCTGCTCACGCTGCGCGACCGCGCTCCCATTCGCAGTCCGCGCGAAGCGCTCGAGACCATCGCCGAGATCGGAAGCGAGTAAGAGGAATCGTCGCTGACAGGTTCCCACCAAGTGTGCCTGGTACCTCTGATCGGCGCAAGGCGACCACAGTGCAGCGCGCCTACTTCCGCACCTGCTTCTGGGAGGCTCCATTTCGTGCTAAAATGCTGTCATGGCGAAGGTTCTGACTGCCAGCAACTCTCATCTCAAGTCGCCGGCTTCGCGCCGGGCTGCGGTCTTCCGTACGGTTGCGACTTCGTCTGCGATCGAGGGCATCCAGGTGGCCAAGAAGGCGACCAAAGCCCCTGGCGCGATCCGCACTCGCGGCAGCAAGAAGCCTCCGACGAAGAACAAGTAGTCCGACGCTGCGCTAACGCACGGTCCTGAGCGTACGCTGCGGCACGCCCTCGAACACCTGCTCGATCGGACCGTGATCCCGTCCCGCTGCCGCTTGGATGGCGGCGAAGTACGCAGCTCGAGCTTGCCCCTTGATACCGCCGAAGTCGAGTAGCGGAAAATCCACCTGAGCCGCCATCAGCGTGTTCAGCAGGCGAGCGAGGCGACCGTTGCCCTCGCGAAAAGGGTGGATCAGGATCAGCTCCGCATGGACTACGGCAAACGCCCGCACCAATCGTTCATCTCGCATGCCCTGGCAGGGCGTGGGGGTCGCCAACTCGCCGCGCCCGAGCTCCGCCATCAGTCGGGGCACTTGATCGGCGGCCGCGAACAGAACGTCGCCCTTGGCCACGTTGACTCGACGGTACTCGCCCGCCCACGAATAGATCTCACCTAGCCACCGTCGGTGCATCCGTACGATATTGCCTTCGGTGAAGCGCTGCGTGTCCGTCACTTCATCCAGCAGCGCCTCCGTCAAAGCCAACAGCGCCTGCGACTCGGCTTGTTGCATCTCGCGCACGTGCCGGATGCCGAGCTTGTTACGCAGTACCCGGCCACGCGAGCCGGGCTCGACCAGCCTGGAGAGTCCGTTCAGGTCGGACCGAGCCGCCGCACGCGGAACCTCAGCGGGGACCAGACGGCAAAGCGCCCTGGAAGTTCGGCGCCTCGCTGATCCACCAGCCGGGCAATGCGCTCAGGAAGTGTGACGCGTGCTCGCTCGGGGCAGCGCACGAGGAGCACGCCGTTCTCTGCGGGAAGACCAGCGGCGAACACGAGCTGGCCGAAGTCGCGATCCTCGGTGATGAGGACGCGCTGCTCATCGCGAGCACGGGCAAGGACCTCGGGATCGGTCGCTCCTGCCGCGACCTCCGCGATGGCCAGCACGTCATGACCTTGCCGACGCAGTGCGTCGACGACACGTGCGTCGCAGCTCTCGTCGGCCAGGAATCGCACTCGAACCGTCTGGACTCGTCAGTCCGTGGCGCCGACCTCGAGGCTTTCGACGTGGGCGATCTCGTCGGCGGCGAACGCCACGGCCGCACGAATGTCCTCGCGCCTGAGATGCGGATACGAAGCGAGGAGATCCTCCTCGGTGGCCCCTTCGCTGATCCGGCGCAGGATGAGCTCGACGGGGATCCTCGTGCCTCGGATCACGGGCTTCCCGAGCATGACTTCCGGCTTCATCTCGATTCGGTCAGCGAGCAGCATAGGCCACCTCCACACAGATTCTAGCGCGGCCAGGCGGCGACGACTCGAAACTCCAGCCTCTTGGCGAGTTGCATCGTGCCGATCGCGACACGGCCGGGCGCGCCGTCCTCGTCCTCGGGCGAGTCGAAGACCCGGACGTCCGGCTCCGGGCCGTTGAACGCCGAGACCGTGCCGCTTCGCACCTGCGCATGGCCGTCGACATCGGCGAGCTCGGGCGGCATCAGGCGATCCGCCTTGCGGCGGATATGGTGCGAGGTCCGGTAGTTGATCCGCAGCGTGTGGGATCGGCCGCGCACGTCGACGCCGAGCGCCCGCCACGAAAACGGCGTCTGGAAGATCCGCTGCCCCAGGTCGCCGGCGAAGAAGAGCCCGTCCGCATCG
>JBOGJI010000207.1:0-6714 GCA_050747865.1 Thermoanaerobaculia bacterium | reverse complement strand
CAGCCGCCCGCCGCGCGGCCGTCGTGCCTGCGGGCGCGTCGCCCGCCGCCGCCGCAGAGCGGAGGCGACGGGGATCCCGGTCCGGCGTCCGATCGCCCGGGCGATCGCGTCGGCCTGGTCGAACCCGCGCCGCAGCCGGCGGCGCCAGTGCAGCGGCACCGGGATGAGGACGTCGACGCCACGCAACGGGTCGTCGAAGCGCTCGGCCAGCCGACATCCCAGCTCCTCGGCCAGGAACTCCAGGCGTCCGAACTTGATCGCCCGCACCACCCGATCGAGCGGCGCGGCGTAGAGCCAGGCGACGTCGAGCCGGGTCCACGGGGGCGGCGCGCGCACGCAGTCGAGACACGGGCCCCGCGACAGCCCCGGCGGCAGCGGCAGGGAGCAACGGGGGCAACGCGGCTCGAGCGACTCGGTGAGCCTCTCCGCGCAGTCCGGGCAGAGACCGAGGAGCGCGGAGCGCGGCGCGAACGGCCGGCCGCAATCGAGGCAGTTGCAGGGAAGCACCAGCGCCTCGAGCCCGGCGGCAAGCGCGCGCAGCCCCGCCGGCATATCGCTCCCTTCGGCGAGGGCTCGATCCCCCGGCTCCGTCACGCCCTTCAGGACGGAATGGACGCCGCTATACTCCCGGACGTACCTGGTGCGGTGCCGCGAGGAACCCGCGCCGCCGAAAGGAGCCGCCGATGCGTCGATCGATCCTTGGCCCGCTCGCCCTGCTCGCCGCCCTGCTCGCCCTTCCCGGCGCCGGCCGGGCGCAGGAGCTGCAGTTCTACACGGTGAGCTTCCTGGGCGGCCTGGCGTCGTCTCTCGAAGGGGAAGGCAGCGAGGTCGACAGCACGGCGCTGCAGGCCGGTTTCGGTTTCGCCACCAGCGAGCGCTCCCGTCTCAACGTCCGCGTCGGCCGCATTGGCTTCGACGAGGACGACGTGGTCAGCGGGATCGCCGACCCGGAGCTGACCTACCTGACGGTGGCCGGCGAGGTGCGGTTCGACGAGACGATCTACGACTCGGGGGTCTACATCGGCGTCGGTGGCTACCGCCTGCGGGGAGTCGAAGGCCGCTCCACCGAGCTGGGCGTGACCCTGGGCTACACCGGGGAATTCGAGCTCACCCGCCACCTCTCCCTGGCGCTGGAGCTGGTCGGCCACTTCGCCGACTTCGTCGACGACAAGCTCTACGGCCAGGGCATGGGCGGCCTGGCCGTGCACTTCTGACCTGCCACCCGCTCACTCCTCGCCCGTCGTCCCGCGTTCCTCCCGGTGGTGTCGGCCGGATTGCCGCCGCAACAGTCTGCGTTCCAGCGGCTTGAGGGCCGCGACGATGAGCAGCAGCGCCACCGTGCCCAGGACGGCGGCGACGTAGAGCGTGGCGCCCACGGCCATGCCGATGGCCGCCGCCACCCACAGCCCGGCGGCGGTGGTCAGGCCGTGCACCGAGCCGCGCGCCTGGATGATCGTCCCGGCGCCGATGAACCCGACACCGGTGACCACCTGGGCGGCGATCCGTCCGGGATCCCAGGCCTGGCTGCCGGCGGCGAACAGCGGACCGATGCGCACCGACAGGTCGGTCAAGATGGCGGAGCCCACGGCGATCAGCATGTGGGTGCGCAGCCCGGCCTCCTTGCCGGTCCACTCCCGCTCGGCCCCCACCGCCGCGCCGAGCAGCGCCGAAAGCCCGATCTTGCTGCCGATCTCCCACGCCGACTGCCAGTCCCAGAAGCCGTTCATGTGCGCTAGAATACTCCCGCCATCGCTACCGCCTCGCACTCCACCGCCTCCGACTCGCTTCCCGCTCGTCGTGCCTTGCTCGTCGGCCTCGCCCTGCCGGACGAGCCGGTCGAGCTGGTCGAGGACCATCTCGACGAGCTCGAGGCGCTGACCCTGTCGGCGGGGCCGGAGGTCGCCGCGCGCAGCGTGCAGCGGCGCAGGCGGCCGGTGCCGGCCACCTTCATCGGCCGCGGCAAGGCCGAGGAGCTGGCCGCCGCCGCGGCGGAGCTCGGCGTCGACCTGGTCATCTTCGACCAGGACCTCACACCCAGCCAGGTGAAGAACCTGGAGGAGATCCTCGACGCCCAAGTCCTGGACCGCTCCGGCCTCATCCTGGAGATCTTCCACCAGCGGGCGCGCAGCCGCGAGGCGCGCACCCAGGTGGAGCTGGCGCAGCTCGAATACCTGCTGCCGCGGCTGACCCGCCGCTGGGGCCACCTGTCGCGGCAGGTCGGCGGCATCGGCGTGCGCGGCGGCGAGGGCGAGACCCAGCTCGAGGCCGACCGGCGGGTCCTGCGCGACCGCATCCGCAAGCTCAAGAAGGACCTCGCCCACATCGAGCGCACCCGCGAGGTCCAGCGCCGCGGCCGGCGCGGCGTGCAGACCGTGGCCATGGCCGGCTACACCAACGCCGGCAAGTCGACGCTGTTCAACGCCCTGACCCGCGCCGACACCTACGTCCAGCACCGCCTCTTCGCCACCCTCGACTCCAAGCTCCGGCAGGGCGCGCTCGCCCCCGACAAGGTGGTCGTCTTCGCCGACACCGTCGGCTTCATCCGCAAGCTGCCGCACCACCTGGTGGCCTCGTTCCGCTCCACCTTGGAGGAAGTGACTGAGGCCGATCAGGTGCTCCACGTGGTCGATCGCGCCCACCCGCAATGGCGGGAGCAGCGGCGGGTCGGGGAAGAGGTGCTGGCCGGGCTCGGAGTGACGCCGGAGCGGGTGCTGACGGTCTACAACAAGCGGGATCTGTGGAACGGCACGGGTATCGCGACGCCGGAGGAGAACGCGGTCGCCGTCTCCGCGACCACGGGCGCCGGCCTCGACACCCTCAAGAGGGCGCTCGCCGAGCGCCTCACCGCTGCGCCGCTGAAGAGCTGAGGGGCGGACCTACTCCTCGTCCTGTACCGCGCCCCCTTGGGCGCGGGCGCAGAGGCCCCGCAGCGCCCGCAGCTCGACGTCGTGCGGCGTGGACTCGAACGCCTCGGCGAACTCGTCGAGCATGCCGCAGCCTTCCTCGACGTCGCGTAGCTCCGGATCCTCCGCACCCAGCCGGATTAGCGCGATGTGCCACATGGCGTCGCCCCAACGGGTGTCGGCCTCGGGATGGGCCTCGAGGATCACCCGATAGCGCGCCAGCGCCTCCCGCAGCCGGCCGTCCTCGAACGCCCGCTTCGCCTTCGCCGCTTCCCCAAACGGCCAGACCTGGGCACCCCCCGGCGCCCCGGACACGACGCAAGTCATCACGACGACGGCGGCGAGCAGGCGAGCGATTCGTGTCATGGCCTTCCTCTCACAGTTGGCCAAGCCCGTGTGCGGGCTAGTGGGTGGGGCGGCGTGGTGGAGCCGATCGGGATCGAACCGACGACCTCTTGAATGCCATTCAAGCGCTCTCCCAACTGAGCTACGGCCCCACGCGTCGGACACGGCAGGATAGCCGCAGGCGCGCGCCACGGTCAAGCAGGGGACAGCGGGGGACACTCAAATTTTGTGTGTCCCCCGGCGGACGTAGAGCCGCTGATCGACGGTGGCGACCGTCTCGTCGGCGCCGTCTACGACCGTGACCTGGAATCGTGGCTCGACACGCTCGTCGCGGTCGAGGGCGGCGCGGATCGCCGCCACCCGTTCGCGGTCCAGCTCGAAGCGGGCCGAGACCGTGCCGCGACCCGGCTTCACGAAGTCGATGTCGGCGCCCCGGATCCAGACCACGTAGTCGGCACCTAGAGCTTCGTACAGCAGCAGGACGTAGAAGGGGTCGGTCATGGCGTAGAGCGAGCCGCCGAAATGGGTGCCCACGAAGTTGCGGTTCCACCACACTAGGCGCAGGCTGCTCTCGAACCCGCCGGAGGGCAGCCGCCGCACCCGGATGCGGGCGCCCAGGTACGGTGGATAGATGCGCAGCAGCCGCAGCAGCAGGCGCTTGAGCTTGGGCAGCGGCGTGGCAGCCGGGAGCTCGCTCGGCATGGCGCCGAGACTCTACCTCCCGGTTCCCCGGCGGCCCGTCTCAGGGTCCGTAGAGCGAGAGCCCGAAGGTCTTGCTGAGGAACACGGCCATCTGGTCGCGGCTGACCGGGTTCGCTGGGCAATAGTTGCCGCCGCCGCAGCCCGCGGTGATCCCGCGGTCGACCAGGTCCTCGATCCAGTCGGCAAACAGCGACGGGCAGGGCACGTCGGCGAAGATCCCGTCGCACGCCGGTGGTGTATAGCCCGGGCCCTCCAGGGTCTTGAGCAGGAAGACCGCCATGTCGGCGCGCCTCGCCGCGCCGTTCGGACAGTAGTCGCCGCCGCCGCAGCCGGCGACCACGCCGCGGTTCGCGAGCTCCTCGATCCACCGGCAGAAGGGGTTGGTCGCCGGCACGTCGGCGAACAGCTCCTCGCCCTGTACGCAGACCGGCGGCAGGTAGTCCCCGCCCTCAACGGCCTTGAGCACGAACACCGCCATCTGGGCGCGGCTGCTGCCGGCGGCGGGGCAATACCGGGCGGCGTTGCAGCCGCCGGTGACGCGGCGATGGAGCAGGGTCTCGATCGAGCGGTAGAAGGGGCTGGACCGCGGCACGTCGGTGAAGCTGCCGCCGATGTGCAGCGGCCAGGTCTTGGCCGTCCCGTTGGACAGCACCTCATCGAAGGTCGCGTCCCAGTGCCTGGCCGGACGGGCGGCCGAGGCGGCGACATGCATCCGGTAGCAGACCCCGGTATCCAGGCAACTGGCGGTCTCGCCGGGCTGCAGAGTGCCGTAGCTCGCGGCGTCGGACTCGACGGTGTATTCGCCCCCGCGCGGCCCGGTGAGATGGGAGGCGTTGCCGACCGGGCTGCGCGGCGCATTGCTGACGTTGCGCCAGGCCGGCGCCACCTCCACCGACTCTCCGGGCTCGAACACCCCGTTGCCGTTCGAGGCGACGGGCTCGGCGTCCGCCTCCAGGGCCGCCGGCACCAGGACGGGCTGGCCGGTGCCGGGGACGGCCGCGATGCGGTACAGCGTGCCCTGACCCGTCCCCGCGTGCGCCGCCACGTGGACCTCCCCGGCCTCGCTTTCGCCCAGTGTCGCGATGTTGAAGGCGGCGTCGAGCAGCTGCTCGCTCGCCCACGCGCCCTCCCCCTGGGGCCGCGCCCCCCAGATGCGTCCCGAGCAGTAGTCGGCGTAGAAGTAGATCCCGTCGAGCTCCGGCTCGAGCCGCCCGCGGTAGCGGTAGCCGCCGGTCACCGAGCAGCCCAGACCGTGGTCGTACTCCAGCACCGGCAGCACCGAGCCGCCGTTTAGGAAGTCGGCGCAGGAGCCGTCGCCTCCCGGGTCGTTCTCGAAGCAGTGGGCGCCCTCGAGCACGTCCCAGCCGTAGTTCTCGCCGCCGGCGCTCGACGCCGCCTGGAGGTCGATCTCCTCCCAGGCGCCCTGCCCCACGTCGCCCGTCCACAGGTCGTGGGTCAACCGGTCGAACGAGAAGCGCCAGGGGTTGCGCAGGCCGTACGAGTAGACCGCCGGCCGCGCCCCGCGCCGCCCGCGGAACGGGTTCGACCGCGGAATGCGCGGCTTGCCCCTCGGGTTGATCCTGAGGATCTTCCCCAAGTGGCTGTCGAGGCTCTGGGCCGCTCTGAAGGGGTCGCCGGAGCCGCCGCCGTCGCCGAGCCCGATGTAGAGCCGCCCGTCGGGCCCGAACTGGAGCTGGCCGCCGTTGTGGTTGCCGTAGGTCGAGTGTTCCTGGGTCAGGACGATTCGCGCGCTGCGTTTGAAGGCGCGGTTCCGGCGTCCCTTGAACTCGACGACCTTGATGTCCCCGCCGTTGTCGGTGTAGTGGACGTAGAAACGCCGGCTCTTGCGGTAATTCGGCGCGAACGCCATCGAGAGGAGCCCTCGCTCGCCTCCCGACTGGACGCGATCTCTGATGTCGAGATAGGGCCGTTCGCGCTTGCGTCCGCGCTGGACGACGCGAATCGTGCCGCCCTGCTCAACGACGAACAGCCGCGTGCGATCGCCGGGCGGTGCCGTGACGTAAGTGGGGTTCGAGAACACGCCGACACGCCGCCGCTTGAGCCCTGTGACGGCCGGCTGAGCATCGGTGCCGTCGGCCGGCGCGCGCGCAGCGGGCGGCTGCGTGACGGCCATCGGCGACTCGTTATCGGACCCGTTGCAGGATGCCAGCGCGGCCGGCAGGGCGAGCAAAAGGGCTGCGCGAGCCAGGCGAATCACCGCCGCGGAGGATGCCAGAGAGACCAATCGCGGCCGTCCCGACCGACTGGCACGGAAATCGGGCTGCCCAGATTTGAACTGGGGACCTCTCCGACCCGAACGGAGCGCGCTACCAGACTGCGCCACAGCCCGAAGGGCCTCAGCGTAGCGACTCCCTTAAGACGCGACAGCCTTGTAGTAGCGCACCGCGAGGCCCGTAAGGAGCGTCTCGAAGCACTCCTCGAGCGAGAGCCCGTTGTCCTCGGCATAGGGCGCCAGGCCGCGCTTCTCGATCGCCTCGCTCTGCTCGATCACTTCGTCCACGAGATCGGGATGGCGGTCTGAGAAGTACGCCCCCATCGAGTAGAGGTGCGTATCCATGAGCGACTCGAGGAACGGGTCGCTCTTCTTCTTTGCCGCCATAGGCGGCGGAGGCTATCTACGCGACGGCCTCGGCCCGCGCGTACTCCTGCTGGAGCCGGCGGCGGGCTCGGAAGAGCGCGCTCTCGACCGCGGGGCGCGTCATGTCCATCTCGCGCGCGATCTCGCGATAGGAGAGGCCCTCGA